>JALRKY010000017.1 GCA_023260985.1 Altererythrobacter sp.
GGGCGCGAAGCAGGCCGAAGGCCAACCTTTCGTTGTAGCCGTTCTCCCATGGTGATCCGGGCTCGATGTAGAGCGTCTTCACGCCTATCCGACCCAGCCAGTCCCGCAAGGCGTGTGCGGTAAACTCAGCACCCGAGATTATTGGTAAATATCGGAAATATGACGGCAAACTTGCAGTCTACTATCCTACTGTAATTGCCATCCAGTAGGAATAGTGACTGCGTGGTGGGCGGTGACGGGCTCGAACCGCCGACCCTCTCGGTGTAAACGAGATGCTCTACCAACTGAGCTAACCGCCCCGCTGCCTCGCTGCGGAGAAGCGCGCTATCTAGCGTGGCTTCGCGCAAAATCAATTGCCCATTGCTTTACGGTAGGTTTAGGCGGACGCCATAATGATCAAACGGGTTTCAGTATTTGCCACGGGCGGCACGATCGCCGGGATTGCGGGGTCCGCAATCGCAAGGGACTATCGCGCGGGCCAGATCCGGATCGAGGATTATCTTGAACAGGCAGGCGTGCTGGGGCTGGAGGCCGAACTTTCGGGCCGCCAGATCGCCAATATCGATTCGGCCGATATGGGCCCGGCGGTGTGGAACGATCTCCATCCGGCGATCATAGGAGCACTCGCGGACGATAATTGTGACGGCGTCATCGTAACCCATGGCACCGACACGCTGGAAGAAACCGCCTTCCTGCTCGACCTGACGTTGCCCGAAACAAAACCGGTCGTGGTCGTAGGCGCGATGCGTCCGGCCGATGCTGTGGGGTATGACGGCCTCCGGAACTTCGCTAATGCGGTGCGCTTAGCGAGCGATCCCGAAGCGGCCGGGCGCGGCGTGCTGGTGGTGATGGGAGACCGGGTGTTCGCCGCACGCGACGTGCGAAAGGTGCGCACGCGTGAGGTCGATGCCTTTCGCGGCTTCCCGCGCGAATCGGTTGGGCTGGTGACGCCTGCCTCGCTCGACTGGTTCGGCTCGCCCTGGCGCAGCGATATGGAGGCGCGGCTCGAATGGCATGACCAACTGCCGGATGTGCCGATACTCTATGTCTATGCCGGGATGCGGCCGGATGCGCTGGCATGCATGGTTGGCGATGCGACGCGTGGGATCGTGGTGGCAGGCGTGGGCGAAGGCAACATGCCCGAGCCGGTGCGGCAAGAACTTGTTCGCCTTGCTCAAGAGGGGCTGGTTGTCGTGCGCGCTAGCCGCACCGATGAAAGCCTTGTCGACCGCGAGCCAGAGGACGACGAGAACGGCTTCGTCGCTGCTCGGGCGCTCGGCCCGGCCAAGGCGCGGATCCTGCTAATGCTGCTGGTCGCGAACGGGATCACTGATCCCGCCGCAATCCAGGCTTCATTCGATAGGCGTTAGGAGTTTGGCGAATTTACGGCTGCAAAGCAGCCGCAAGCGCGACCGCGCGCCCGCAGCGATGCGATCTTCGATCGCGTGGGCGAGGAAATCGCACGCCGGATAGCGTGCGGAACTAGCGAATCTTTAGCTCCAGGGCGTGACGAGATATTTTTCGCCCGTCTTCATCGCGCGATAATCGGTCACGGCGTCCTTGGTCAGCATCTCTTCGAGGTTGACCCGACACTTGTAGCTGCTGGCGAAAGTGGTGGTGAGGTTGTCGAGCACGCGCTTGCGCATCCGCATCATCGTTTCCATCCCTGCCATCTGCAGGAACGGCGTGAGCAGCCAGCCCGAAAGCGTCCAGCCGAAGCCGTAGCTGGGAGTGAGGATCGTCGGGCCGAGGTCGAGCCGGCCATAGATGAACATGCGTTTCTGCTGGTTGGAACCATAGCGGCTGTATTCGGTCATCTTGCTGACCGCGACCTGCTCCATCGCCTTGAACACATTGTCGACTGCCTGCCCGCCGCCGATCGGATCGAAGCCATAGAAGGCGTCGGTCGCGTCGATCGCATCGCGCAATTGCGCCATGAAGTTGCCGTCGGAAGAGTCGACGACGTATTTGGCGCCGAGTCCCTTGAGCATGTCGACATGTTCGGCCTTGCGCACGATGTTGACCAGCTCGATCCCGTCTTCCTGGCAGATCTTGATCAGCATCTGGCCCAGGTTGGATGCGGCGGCGGTGTGGACGATCGCTTTCGCGCCATCCATCTTGGCATTCTCGACGAAGCCCAGCGCGGTCATCGGGTTGACGAAGGCACTCGCGCCGTCTTCCGAGGAATGATCACCCAGCGGCAGGCACATCGCTGCGTCGGCGATGCAATACTGGCTGTAGGCATTGCCGGGCACGCAGGCGACGCGCTGGCCCATGAGGGCCTTGGCCATCTCGCTGTCGCCCGTGGCGACCACTGTGCCCGCGCCTTCATTGCCGGCGGGCAGCTTCGCGCCGTGGCGCGCCTTCGAACCCGTGTTGAAGGGTTCGGGCATGTTCGCGACATACTTACCGGGCGAATATCTGGCGTTCTCGAGATCGGCTGCGCTGGTAAGGATCGCGAGATCCGACGGGTTGATCGGCGCCGCCTCCATCTTCACGAGCACTTGGTTGCCCGTCGGGTCGGGGAAGGTCACTTCCTCGATCGCGACCGTGAGCGTGCCATCGCTTTCGAGCGTGGTGAAAAGCTGTTTTCCGGTGGTGCTCATGTCGTTGTGTCCTCTCCTGGATAGATTGCCCTCACGAAGTAGAGGCCGTGGGGCGGTGCATTCAAGCCCAATTCCTGCCGGTCGCGCGCTTCGAGCGCAGCGGCCAGCTGTTCTTCGCGCCAGCGGCCCATGCCAACAAGGGCAAGGCAGCCTACCATGCTGCGCACTTGGTGATGCAGAAAACTTCGCGCAGTGGCGTGGATGCGCACTTCCTCACCCTCTCGCTCGACGTCGAGCCGGTCGAGCGTCTTTACCGGGCTTTCGGCCTGGCAATGCGCCGAGCGGAAGGTAGTGAAATCGTGCAGCCCGACCAGCGCCTTCGCAGCGCGGTGCATAGCATTTTCGTCAAGTTCTTGTGAGACTTGCCAGGCTCGGTTGAGATCCAGTGTTAAGGGCGCGCGGCGGTTCACGATGCGATAGACGTAAGCACGCCCCATGCAGGAAAAGCGCGCATGCCAATCGTCGGGCACGATCTCGCAATGGGTGACTGCAATGGGATTTGGCCGCAAATGCGCGTTGAGCGCTTCGATCAACCGGAAGGGGGCGATGTCCTTCCCGATGTCGCAATGGCTGCGCATGGCCAGTGCGTGTACCCCGGTATCGGTGCGGCCCGCGCTGTGCAGAGTCACCTTTTCGCCGGTTACGGCCTGCGCCGCTACCTCGACCGCTTGTTGCACGCTGGGGCCGTGCGCTTGCCGCTGCAGACCCTGGAACGGCGTGCCGTCGAATTCGAGGGTGAGCGCGAAACGGGTCACGGGAGGATCGTGCCCTTAGCCACCGGCCGCCCGCGCAGGAATTCCGCCCGGTCCATCGACGGCTTGCCCGCGCGCTGCAGCCGCACGGGCCGGATCACGCCTGATACGCAAGCGATGGCGAAATCCTCGTCGAGCACTTCGCCGGGCGCACCCGAACCCGCCGCCAGTTCAGCGCGCAGCAATTTCACGCGTTCCAGCCCATTGGCGGCTTCAAGCTCGAACCATGCGCCGGGGAATGGCGCGAGTCCGCGCGCCAATCGTTCTATCTCTTCGCCGGGCGTCGACCAGTCGATCCGCGCCTCGGCCTTGTCAATCTTGGGGGCGTAGGTCGCCTGCGCATCATCCTGTGGCTCGGCGCTGAGGCGAGCGAGCTTGCCGAGCGTTTCGAGCATCAATTGGGCGCCAAGTGCCGCCAGTTCCTCAGTGAGCTCGCCAGTGGTCTTTCGGTCGAGCGGCGTGGTCGCCTTGGCGAGCATGGGGCCGGTGTCGAGCCCAGCTTCCATCTGCATGATGGTGATGCCAGTCACATCGTCCCCCGCCATCACCGCACGATGGATCGGCGCGGCACCCCGCCAGCGCGGCAGGATCGACGCATGTATGTTGAGGCAGCCGTGCTTCGGCGTGTCGAGAATCGCTTGCGGCAGGATCAGGCCGTAAGCGGCCACCACCGCAACGTCTGCCAGCAACGCTGCGAACCGCTCCTGCTCCTCGGTGCTCTTCAGTGAAACGGGATGGCGCACCTCTATTCCCAAACGTTCGGCCGCCGCTTGCACGGGCGAGGGTTGTAGCCTTTTGCCTCGGCCCGCCGGGCGTGGCGGCTGGGTGTAGGCGCACACGATCTCGTGCCCCGCAGCATGCAGTGCTTCGAGCGCCGGGACGGCGAAATCAGGCGTTCCCATGAAGATTATGCGCATCGAAACAAAAACCGTTCACCTGAGCCTGTCGAAGGGTCGTACTTACTTTGAGCGAGGGAAAAAGAAAGTGCAGGGCTTCGACAAGCTCAGCCCGAACGGTTAGTGGAAGCCTATGGTATCGCAAGAGATCGAGGCATTGGCAAATGCGCTGGCACGACTGCCCGGGCTGGGCCCGCGAAGCGCGCGGCGCGCTGTGCTGTGGCTGGTGAAGAACCGCGAACAGGCGCTGCCCGCGCTGCTCGGTGCCTTGTCCGCAGTGCGCGAAACGCTGGTCGAGTGTGACACGTGCGGCAATGTCGACACGAAGAACCCCTGCGGCATTTGCTCCGATCCGCGCCGCGACGCGAAGGTTTTGTGCGTGGTGGAAGACGTCGCGGACCTCTGGGCGCTCGACCGCGCGCGGCTGTTCACCGGGCGCTATCATGTGCTGGGAGGACGGCTGTCCGCGCTCGACGGGGTTCGGCCGGAGGATCTCAACATCGCCCCGCTGCTTTCGCGGGTCGAGCAGGGCGGGATCGACGAGGTGGTGCTAGCCATGAATGCTACGCTGGAAGGGCAGACCACCGCACATTACCTTGCTGAGCGGCTCGATGCCTTCCCGTTGCGGATCACCCAGCTTGCTCATGGCCTGCCGGTGGGCGGCGAGCTCGACTATCTCGACGAAGGCACTCTGGCGCAGGCCCTGCGCGCGCGCAGGCCGGTCGGCTAGCCGATCACATTCATCGGAAACGCTCGCTTGCGATAGCGGCAGGCGGGCACTAAATGACTGCCATGGCTATTCGTGAAATCCTGGAAGTGCCGGATCCCCGGCTCAAAGTCGTGTCTGAACCCGTTACGGTGTTCGATGATGAGCTCAAGACACTCGTCGCCGACATGTTCGAGACGATGTATGACGCGCCCGGCATCGGCCTTGCGGCGATCCAGGTGGGCGTACCGCTGCGCCTGCTGGTGATCGACCTCCAGCCCGACGATCCCGATGCGCCGCCGGTCGACTGTGATCACGGCGGCCACAAGCACACCCATTCGGCGACCAAGAAGGAACCGCGGGTGTTCGTGAATCCGGTGATCGTCGATCCGGCGGAAGAGCTGGCGACCTATCAGGAAGGCTGCCTCTCGGTGCCTGAAATCTATGCCGATATCGATCGCCCGGCGACCTGCACGGTCCGCTATCAGGATCTCGACGGCAACTATCACGAAGAGCAGATGGAGGGGCTGATGGCCACCTGCATCCAGCACGAGATGGACCACCTCGAAGGCATCCTCTTCATTGACCATCTCAGCCGGCTCAAGCGCAGCATGGCACTGAAGAAGCTGCAGAAGCTCCGCGCAGCGGCATAAGCTGCGGGAAACCCAAACTCAACACTAGCGTTCCCTGTCCGTTCCGCATAGAGTTGCGCGATGGATCCAACGCTTCTTGCCATTATCGCGCTTGTCCTTGGCCTGGCTATCGGGGCGGGGATCGGCTGGTTCGTCGGCTCCCGGCCGGTTGCCGAGTTGAAGACGCGCGCAGAAGAGCGCGAGAGTGAGTTCAAGCGCGCGTTGGCCGAACTGGGCGAAGCGCAGATCGAGCTGGCTACGCTTAAGGCTAATGAAGCCAACCATGACAAGCAGGTGGCGCAGATGCGCGAAGCGCGCGAGGAAATGCTTACGCAGTTCAAGGCGCTGGGCAGCGAAGTTTTGTCGCGCAGCCAGGAGGAATTCCTCAAACGCGCCGAGGAACGCTTCAAGCAGTCCGAGGATGTGGGCGAAGCCAAGATCAAGGCACTGCTCAGCCCCGTTGGCGAGCGGCTGCGGCAATATGAGCAGCAGGTCGAAACGCTGGAGAAGCAGCGGGTCGATGCGTTCGGACAGCTCACTGGCTTGATCCAGTCGATGCGCGAAGGGCAGGAGCAGGTCCGGCGCGAAGCGCAGCGGCTGGGCAATTCGCTCACAAACGCGCCCAAGGCGCGCGGGCGCTGGGGTGAACGGGCACTGCAGAACCTGCTGGAACAGTGCGGGCTCGCCGAACACACCGATTTCATGATGGAGCATTCGATCGATACCGAGGACGGGCGACTGCGCCCCGACGCGATCGTTCGTATCCCCGGCGGCAAGGTGCTGGTGATCGATTCGAAGGTCTCGCTCAACGCTTATCAGGAAGCTTTCGAGGCCGAAAACGACACGGCGCGCGATGCAGCACTGGCCGATCATGTCCGCTCGATGCGCAATCATGTGCAGACGCTTGGCGCAAAGAGCTACCAGAGCCAGTTCGAGGAAGCGCCCGACTATATCGTGATGTTCGTGCCGGGCGAGCATTTCGTCGCCGCCGCGCTCGAACACGATCCCGATCTGTGGAACTTCGCCTTCGACAAGCGGGTGCTGCTGGCGACTCCGACCAATTTAGTCGCAATAGCGCGAACGGTGGCGCAGGTGTGGCGGCAGGACGGGCTGGCGCGCGAAGCGCAGGAAATCGGCAAGATGGGTGCGGAGCTTTACGACCGGCTTCGCGTTGCGGCGGACCACCTCAAGCGTGTGGGCGGGGGTCTCGAAACCGCAGTCAACCACTACAACAAGTTCGTCGGCAGCTTCGAACGCAATGTGCTTTCGTCGGGCAAAAGGCTGGCGGAAAAGGGCATCGAAATCGGCAAGGCCGAGATCGAGGAAGTGCCGCTGGTCGAAGCGGCGCCACGCTATACCAGCGACGATTTGCTGACCGATGGATCGCAGGAAGCCGCCGAATAAGCGCACCGTCGCGAAGCCGCCGCCAAGCGCGTCGGACATTTTTCGCAAGCCAAAACCGATTCGTGCGCGTATGGGGCGGCGCAACATATACGGGTCCGTTTGCGTCCCGCCTGCCCACTTTCGAAATCTGACCGGCCCCATCTCGCCGCTCGCCGAGCTCCGGCGCGCATTTCCCTCATGAGTTTATGTCCATGACCTTTGCTGACCTTCCTTCGAGCCTGAAAGCCGGGCTGGCCGAACGGAATTACGAATCCGCCACCCCTGTGCAGGCTGCAGTTCTTCTGCCGGAAGCGCTTGGCCGCGACCTCGTCGTTTCGGCGCAGACCGGATCTGGCAAGACCGTCGCCTTCGGCCTCGCCATGGCGGGCGAATTGCTCGACGCCTCGGGTGCCGTGCGTGGCGCGCCGTCGCCGCTGGCACTGGTGATCGCGCCCACCCGCGAACTGGCGCTGCAGGTCAGCCGCGAGCTGGCGTGGCTCTATCGAGGTGCCGGGGCGAGGATCGCGACTTGCGTCGGCGGCATGAACCCGTCGCAGGAACGCAAGGTGCTACGCGCTGGCGCCACGATCGTCGTCGGTACGCCGGGGCGGCTGCGTGACCATCTCGAACGCGGCGCGCTCGACCTCTCGGTGCTCGCCGCCGTGGTGCTCGACGAAGCTGACGAGATGCTCGACATGGGCTTTCGCGAAGAGCTCGAGGAAATTCTCGATGCGACCCCCGAAACGCGCCGTACGCTGCTGTTCTCGGCAACCATGCCGCGCCCGATCGAAGCGCTCGCGCGCCGCTACCAGCATGATGCCTTGCGCATCGCCACGATCAGCGACCAGCGCGGCCATGGCGACATTGCCTATCAGGCGGTGACTGTCTCGCCTCCGGAAATTGAGAACGCGGTGGTCAATTTGCTGCGTTTCCACGAGGCTGAAACGGCGATCCTGTTCTGCGCCACGCGCGACAATGTCCGGCACTTGCACGCCACCCTGCAAGAGCGCGGCTTTGCCGTTGTGGCGCTGTCGGGCGAACATTCGCAGTCCGAGCGCAACCACGCCCTGCAGGCGTTGCGCGACCGGCGCGCGCGGGTATGCGTCGCCACCGACGTTGCCGCGCGAGGGATTGACCTGCCGACGCTAAGTCTGGTCGTGCATGTCGAGATTCCGCGCGATGCCGAAACCTTGCAACACCGTTCGGGACGCACCGGGCGTGCGGGGAAAAAGGGCACTGCTGTGCTGATCGTGCCGTTTTCGCGCCGCAGGCGCGTCGAGGAAATGCTGCGGCGCGCGCGGATCGAAGCGCAATGGACCGACGTGCCCGATCACGAGGCGATCAAGGCGAAGGATCGCGAGCGGCTGCTTGACGTGTTGCTACGCCCGGTCGAAGTGGACGAGGGCGACCGCGAACTGGCTGAACGCCTGCTGGCCGAAAAGTCGCCGGAAGAGATCGCAGCCATGCTGGTCCAGGCGCATCGCTCGAAGCTGCCCGAGCCCGAAGACATTGCCACCAACACGCCCGAAGTACGCCGTGCAGCGCAGAAGGAACGGCATCGGTCCGGTTTCGAGGATGTGGTCTGGTTCCGAATGGATATCGGTCGGCGGCAGAACGCCGACCCGCGCTGGATCCTGCCATTGCTGTGCCGCCGTGGGCATATCACCCGCAACGAGATCGGCGCGATCCGCATCGGCCCGATGGAAACCTATTTTCAGATCCCGCAAGCGACTGCCGAGAAGTTCGGCGCGGCTGCAATGCGTACGGCGGGTGCTGACGGCGACGAGGAAAGCATCCTCATCGAACGGTCCGACCGTGGCCCACGCGAGGCCGCGCGCGGTCATCGAAAGGGTCAGCCTTCAAGGCATGAGGGCGCGGGCAAGCCGGGTGCCAAGGCCAAGCCCTTCCACAAGGGCGGGGACAAGGGCAAGCACCGGAATGCAGGCGCGGCGCACGAGCAGGCGCGCAAGCCAACCCGCAAACAGAAACACGCGAAGCCAAAGGGCAGGTGACCGCGGGCGCCCTCTGCTTCCTTCAGTTGTCGAGCGCGGCGAGAACCTCGTAAGCCAGCACCGCGCCGGCGACCGCCGCGTTGAGCGAATCCGCACGCCCCTTCATCGGCATGGTCACGGGCAGGTCGCACGCCATCTCGTATTCTTCGGGCAGGCCTTGCGACTCGTTTCCAACGAGGATGAAGCAGGGCGCCTGATAGGGCGCACCGCGATAGGGCACTGCATCGCGCAAGCTTGCCGCAACCAGTTGCCCTTCGCCAGCGCGTAACCACGGCACGAAATCCTCCCACCGCGCCTGCGCGACTTGCTGGGTGAAGATCGCGCCCATGCTGGCGCGCACCGCCTCGACGCTGAAGGGATCGGCGCAATCGTCGATCAGGATCAACCCGCCCGCGCCCAAGGCATCGCCCGTGCGCAGCATGGTGCCAAGATTGCCGGGATCGCGCAGAGCCTGCGCCACCAGCCAGATCTTCCTATTGCTGCGGTCGAGCGCGGCCAGCGACGTGTCGAATTCGGCGAAAACGCCCGCCACAGCCTGCGGGTTGGCCTTGCCGGTGATCTTCGAGAGGATATCCGGCGAAGTCTCGATCACATCGCCGCCCGCCGCCAGTACTTCGCGCTCGAGCGCGTCGAGCAAGGGGTGTGGATCGCGTCCGCTCGCCATCACCAGCATTTCGGGCAAATGCCCGCATTCGCGCGCATCGGTCAGCAGTCGTAGCCCTTCGGCAAGGAACTTGCCCGAAGCCTTGCGGTGCTTCTTTTCGCGCAATGAGCGCAAATATTTGACTGTGGGATTGGAGAAGCCGGTGATCTGGCGACGTTCGGGCTGCGGGCTCACTCTTCGCCGAATCCGTCTTCGATCATCGCACACAGGTCAGCGAACACATTTTCTGCATTGTCGCCCGCCACGATCAACTCAATCTCGTCGCCCTTCGCCGCGCCCAGCATCATCAGGCCCAGGATTGATCCGCCCGCGGCCTCGTGCCCGTCTTTCGCTACGCGTACCCGCATATTTCCCGGAAGGGCGGCCACCGCACCGACGAATTTGGCGCTGGCGCGCGCATGCAGCCCACGCTTGTTGACGATGGTGAGGGACTTGCGAAGTTCGCTCACACCGTCGCCTTCTCCGGTGTGACGCTTCCGCCCAGGAACTCGCTCGCGACTGTGATGTAATTGCGCCCGGCCTGCTTCGCTGCGGCGACAGCATCGACTACGCCCATCGACTTCCTCGCGCCAGCCAGCCGGATCAGCATGGGCAAGTTGATCCCCGCGATCACTTCGACATGCCCGCGGTCGAGCAGCGAAATGGCGAGGTTTGACGGCGTGCCGCCGAAAAGGTCGGTCAGCACGATTACGCCCTGTCCCTCATCGACCCGCGCAATGGCGTCTGCAATATCCTTGCGGCGTCGCTCCATGTCGTCATTGGGGCCGATGCAGATGGTGGCGATCGCCTGCTGCGGACCGACCACATGCTCCATTGCATCGACGAAGTGCTCTGCCAAATGGCCATGCGTGACCAGGATCATACCGATCATGAGAAAGTGCCGGGTCCGTTCATTCCTGCGGCGCGACGCCGTGTTGTTCCTTCCAGGTATTCAACGCTTCATTCCTTCGATTTCGTCGGTCGTGCGCGATCCCAGATTGCGGTGGCGGACAGTGGGCGAAAATCCCGCCTCGCGCAAGCCTTGGGCGATCTGTTCTGCGATGAACACCGAGCGGTGCTTTCCGCCTGTGCAGCCGAAGGCGATGTGGACATAACCCTTGCCTTGTGCCCGGTAGCGCGGGAGCAGCGTGATGAGCAGGCCAAGGATAGGCTCGAAACTCTCGAAGAAACCGGGATCCTTGCGGATATGCGCGGCGACCGGCTCGTCGAGCCCAGTGAGTGGGCGCAGATTGTTCACCCAATGCGGATTGTCGAGGAACCGCATGTCGAACACGAGATCGGCAAGGGGCGGAGTGCCGCGCGCAAAGCCGAAGCTCGACACAGTGATCGTCATTGGCCCGCCCGGCCCATCGGCGAAGAGGTCGCGGATATGCTGCTGCAGATCATTTAATGCGAAGCTGCTGGTATCGATCACCACCTCTGCCCAACGACGCAACGGGTCCAACAGGTCGCGTTCTGCTCTGATGCCCTCGGGCAAGGGGCGCCCTTCCGCCATCGGGTGGCGGCGACGCGTTTCGTTGTAGCGGCGCTCGAGCTCATGTGTGGAGCAATCCATGAACATAGTAGAGATCGCGATGTCTTCGCGTTCGGTCAGGCGGGCGACCAGCTTGATTACGTCCTGCGGAACGAAGCCGCGCGTGCGCGAATCGAAGCCAATGGCGAGGCGCCCGGGCCGTGCGTCAGGTGTGGTGATCATCGGTTCGAGCAGGCGCACCGGCAAATTGTCGACCGTCTCCCACCCGAGGTCCTCAAGCACATGCAGCGCCGTTGACTTACCTGCGCCCAACATTCCCGTGACCAGCAGGATCTGCTGGTGGCATGGTTTGCTTAGCACAATGGCGTCTGGGCTAGTTGCTTCGCTCATAACCTTATTGTCGCTTCTGCCGGGCACCGAGGGAAGGGGCAAAGCGAGATAGCATCGGATCAGCTCTCCGCCCGACATAGGCCGTGTACCCGCAAGGCCCATTCGGCGCGCAAAGCCTGGATCGCGTCGCCTGCACGGAAGCGCAGAAACGGGACTTCCAGTCCCAGCAACTCTCGCGTTTCGACTGGATCGGGAAATCGCGGCGCTTGGGCGTCGAGTGCCAGGATCAGCGCCAGCGGTGCGCTTGTGGCGGGCAGGTCGACGATCCCCACACCGCGGATCTCGAGCTTGCCGGCGATGTTGGGCGGTGGGGCCGCGATCACGGCACGATCCTGGCAAGACAGGCTGACCCCATCGTCGCCAATCAGCTGAGCGCCGCGATCGAGCAAAGCCAGCGCGAGGCTCGACTTGCCGGTCCCAGGTGGCCCTTCGATAAGTAGTGCGCGGCCGCTGATCGCCACTGCCGTGGCCTTTATGAGATGCTCGTCCCGGCTCATAACGCGGCCGGCAATTCGAGCCTGAGGCAGGCCCCCGGCTTTCCGTCTGACCGGGCATTCGCGGTCAGCTCGCCGTCATGGGCCTCGGCAATTGCACGAGCGATGGCGAGGCCTAGCCCCGAATGGTTCCCGAAATCCTCTGCCTCGGGCCGCACCGAATGGAACCGCTCGAACACTTTTTCGCGCGAATCCTCGGGGATGCCGGGGCCGGCATCGCACACCGTCAGTACTACGCGCTGGCCGTCATTGGCGATCACGACTTCGATCGGCGCGTCAACTGGCGAGAAGGATACCGCGTTATCCAGCAGGTTCTCGAGAACGCGCTCCAACCTCGGCACAACCCCGGTAATCACCGCAGGGCGGCCATGTGAAGTGAGAGCGATCCTATGGTCGGCATTCTCCGAACGATCCTCACGCGAACCAATGATCGCAGTCACCAGCTTGGCCAGATCGATTCGCTCGCGGGTGGCGCGCGACATTTCGGCATCGATCCTGCTGGCATCCGAAATCTCCGTGACCAGCCGGTCGATCCGGCGCACATCGTGCGTGGCGATGTCGATCAGCTTGGCTCGAAGATCGAGATCCTCGACCCGCGGCAGCGATTCGATCGCGCTGCGCAGCGAAGCCAAGGGATTCTTGATTTCGTGCGCAACGTCGGCTGCAAAACTGTCGACCGCGTCGATGCGCTGGCGCAGGGCACCGGTCATGTCCGAAACGGCTCGCGCAAGCCGCCCGATCTCGTCACGCCGCTCGGGCAGTCTCGGCACCTCGACGTCGCGTCCGCGACCCTGGCGCACCTTAACCGCCGCATTGGCGAGCAGCCGCAGCGGAGAAACGATCGTGCGCGCAAGAAACAGCGACAGCAGGATCGAGGCCGCCAGCGCTAGCAGCACCGCGATCCCCAAAGTCGTGCGAGCTTCGCGTACGGCCATGGTGATATCCACCGCATTGCGGGTGGTAAGCAGGGTCGCGCCGTTTAGCCCCACCGGAGCCGCTGCATTGATCACCGGCGTGCCATCGGGCGCATCGCGCAGCTGGATCTGAGTGACGCCTTGTTCACGTGCACGGCGCAGTTCGGGCCATGCATCAGCAGATGAATCCTCCGGCTCGAAATAGTCCGGGATCGGATCTGCTCCAACGATCGTGTCCACACCTCTATCGAGCGCGCGTGCAAAATCCTCGGCGAAGGGCTCGTCGCCTGGCACGTCGAGCACGAAGGAAGGCTGGTCCAGCGCAAAGCTGTCTGCCCATAGCCTGCCTTCGGCATCGAACATGCGCAGCCGCATCCGCTGCTCCTTGCCAATCTGCACGAGGAGAGCTTCCTGCCGCGCACGCGACGCACCGGCCAAGGCCTCGGCTGTAATCTGCGCTTCGATACGGGCAAGCTTGTAACGCTCGTTGAGGAGCTGCGTCCGGTATGAATCGAGATAGAAGATACCGCCGCCAAGCAGCGCCAGCGGAAGAATGTTCACGGCAAGAATGCGTGAAGTGAGCGGCAGCCTTGCGCTCCATCCAAGCGGACCGATCGCGCTCTCGGGCTGAAACTTGCCATCATTGTCAGCCATCGGTGAAGCTGTATCCCGCGCCGTAGAGCGTATCGATCGCAGAAAAATCCGGATCGGCCTGGCGGAACTTGCGGCGCATCCGCTTGATGTGGCTGTCGACCGTGCGATCGTCGACGAACACATCGTCGGGATAGGCGGCATCCATCAGTTGGTTGCGGCTCTTGATGACCCCGGGGCGAACCGCCAGGGTCTCAAGGATCAGGAACTCAGTCACTGTCAGCGATAGGGGCTGACCGCCCCATGTCACCTGGTGGCGCGCCGGGTCCATGAACAATTTTCCACGAGTGATCGAAGAGCTTGTCGTCTCGGTTTCATCACCCTCGGCTTCACCCGATGGGGATCCGGCATCGGCCCGTCGCAGGATAGCGCGGACGCGGGCCGTCAGCAGCCTGAGGCTGAACGGCTTTGCGATATAGTCGTCTGCGCCAAGTTCCAGCCCTGCCTCCTCATCGGCTTCGTCATCTTTGCTGGTCAAGAAGATCACCGGAAGGTCCGAATGCTCGCGCACGCGCCGCAGCAGTTCCATTCCGTCCATCTTGGGCATCTTTATGTCGAACAAGGCGAGGTCCGGCGGATTATCAAGCAACGCCTTGAGCGCAGTCTCTCCGTCCGAGTACACGCGCGTGACATACCCTTCGGATTGCAACGCGATTGACACGGTAGTGAGGATATTGCGGTCATCATCGACCAGCGCGATTACGGTGTCGCCGCTTTTCTCTCCCGCTTCGTTGATCGGCTCGACCATTCCCGGTCCCTTCATCGTCATTACGCATCAATTGCCTAGCGGTTTGCGCGACACGAAACAACGAGTTGCCGCATTCTGGCCATCGCCCCGATTCAGATAGGGCCTCGCCGTTTGACGGACCGGGTGCCGAAGTTTAGAGGGCGAATCCGAATCCACGCATTCGTATGCACAGATGTGGCGAGAATGCGTCGGAAAGAGCGCTGACGGGTGTGGCCCACGGGACCAAGCCGGTATATTCCAGGAGATACGCGTGTCCATTTCGCTTGCCCCTCCTCTTTCCAGCCAGGGTATTGAAACCTCCGCGATTATTCACGCTAATCTCGGCACGCCGCAGCTTGTCGAGCATGCGCTGACCAATGGGGAAGGTGAAGTGTCGCGGCATGGCGCGCTGGTGGTGAAGACGGGGCCCCACACAGGCCGCAGCGCCAAGGACAAGTACATCGTTCGCGATGCCGAAACAGAGAACAGCGTGTGGTGGGGCAAGGTTAATGTCGAAATGTCACCCGACCATTTCGCTGCATTGAAGGTCGATTTCCTCGCTGCACTCAAGGACAAGCAGACGCTCTACGTTGCCGACCTGTTCGGCGGTTCGCAGCCTGAACACCGCGTCAATGTGCGCGTGATCAACGAACTGGCCTGGCACAATCTGTTCATCCGCACCCTGCTGGTGCGCCCCACGGTTGACCAGCTGGCCGATTTTGCGCCCGAATACACCATCATCGACCTGCCGAGCTTCCGCGCGGACCCCGAACGTCACGGTTGCCGCAGCGAAACGGTGATCGCGGTCAATTTCAGCGAAAAGCTGATCCTGATCGGCGGCACCAAATATGCTGGCGAAATGAAGAAGAGCGTGTTCGGCATCCTAAATTACCTGCTGCCGACCAAGGGCGTCATGCCGATGCACTGTTCGGCCAACATCGGCTACGACGGCAAGACGGCGGTGTTCTTCGGCCTGTCGGGCACTGGCAAGACGACGCTGTCAGCCGATGCCAGCCGCACGCTGATCGGAGATGACGAGCATGGCTGGTCGGATACGGCGGTCTTCAACTTCGAAGGCGGTTGCTACGCCAAGATGATCGGCCTCTCGGAAGAGGCCGAGCCGGAGATTTACGCCACCACCCGCCGCTTTGGCACGGTGCTTGAAAACGTGGTGATGGACCCGGAGACGCGCGAACTCGATCTCGACGACGCTTCGCTCGCGGAAAACACTCGCGGCGCCTATCCTATCGATTTCATTCCCAACACGTCGGCTGAGAACCTGGGCCCGGTTCCGAGCAATGTCATCATGCTCACCGCCGATGCCTTTGGTGTGCTGCCTCCGATCGCGCGGCTCACGCCCGACCAGGCGATGTATCACTTCCTTTCAGGCTACACCGCCAAGGTTGCGGGCACCGAAATCGGCGTGACCGAGCCAGAGGCCACCTTCAGCACCTGCTTTGGCGCGCCCTTTATGCCGCGCCACCCCAGCGTCTACGGCAATCTGCTCAAGGAGCGCATCGCCAAGGGCGGCGTTGCCTGCTGGCTGGTCAACACCGGCTGGACCGGCGGCAAGTATGGCGTGGGCAGCCGCATGCAGATCAAGGCTACGCGCGCGCTGCTGAATGCCGCGCTCGATGGCAGCCTCAACAATGCAGAGTTCCGCAAGGACCCCAATTTCGGCTTCGATGTCCCGGTCAGTTTGCCCGGTGTGGACAGCGCGATCCTCGATCCGCGGTCGACCTGGGAAGACAAGGCCGACTATGACCGTACGGCGGAAAAGCTAGTGCGGCTGTTCATCGAAAATTTCGTTCAGTTCGCAGCGCATGTCGACCAAGGCGTGCGCGAGGCCGCGCCGCGCAAGGTGGTGGCTGCCTGACACCTATCGGTGAGTGGAGAGGAGAGGCCCCGTGCCCGACCGGAAACGGGACCTTTTTTATGACATAAGCTGCTGTCTTCCTGGCGTTAGTGCTTGAACCGGAGGAGGTTGAGGCCATGAGCCTGTTTGTTGGGATACTGAAGAAGATCATGGGGGCATCCGACGATGTGCGCAATCTTGCGGCGCAAGTTGGGATCGATTCGGATATGGCCGAGAAGGCGATCGCTACGCTTGCGCATGCGCATCAGATGCAGGGCGATACCGTGGAACTCGCATCGGCCAATACGGGGCTGGACACAGATGTGCTTCCGAGATCTTCAAGCAGATCGGCGGTGAAGGCTCGCTGATGGAATTCGCAAAGGCGATTCGCGACAACCCCTAAGCTGCAAGCAGCCTTTGTCGTCGCGGCGATTGAGCAGACGCAGTTGCCTACGGAGCTGGCTGCCGTTTAAGCCTTGCTCCCCGCAATATAGCGGTCCACATTCTTGGCGAGCACGTCGAGCGGGGAATTCCCGCCCAGGATCACCGCGTCGTTGAACGCCTTGAGGTCATAGGCCGCGCCCAGGTCCTGCTGCGCCCGGCTGCGCTGGCGCACGATCTCGCTATGCCCGATTTTGTAGCTGCACGCCTGGCCCGGCCAGCTGCAGTAGCGATCGACTTCGCTGGCGACTTCCTCTTCCTTCGAACCGTTGCGCTCGACGAAGAAGCGTCGCGCCTCCTCGCGCGTCCAGCGCTTGTGGTGCAGGCCGGTGTCGACCACCAGGCGGCAGGCGCGAAAGGCGAGTGATTGCAGATAGCCCAGCCGCCCGACCTTGAAGTCGTCATAGGCGCCAAGTTGGTCCGCGAGTTGCTCGCCATAGAGCGCCCAGCCTTCGCTGAACGCGCCGAAGGCGAGGATCGAGCGGATCAGCGGCAGGCGGTTCGAATATTCGCCTTCCCACACATGGCCGGGGATCGCCTCGTGATAGGTGAGATCGGCTAGGTCATATTTGCGGTGTAGATCGGTGCTGCGCAAATTGATCCAGAATCGCCCGGGGATCTTGCCGTCCTTGCTGCCCGAACCGCCATAGGCGCCCGGCGCGCCGGCTTCCTCGATCACGGGGATCCGGCGGACCTCCATGTTCGGGTCGACCAGCGTATTGAAAGCGCGCGGCATCTGCGCCTTGATCCATGCGAGCCGCTCATCGATGAATTCGAAGATCTGCTTGCGACCCGGATCGCCCTCGGCAAATTTGTAGCGCGGGTCTTCGCCCAGCGCTTGCATCCGCTCTCCGACGGTGCCGGTGGAGTATCCGATTTCCTTCAGGATCGGGTCCATCCGGCCATGGAGTTCTTCCAGCTCAGTCAGGCCCTGCTCGTGGATTTCGTCGGGCGACATGCTGGTGGTGGTCGACGCCTTGATGGCCCAGGCGTACCACTCGTCGCCGCGCGGCTGCGCCCACATGCCGGCATCGCCCTTGGCATCGCCGCGCAGCGAATTGAGCTCGGCGAGCTGGCGCTCGAGCGCGGGCACAACGCTGTCGCGCACGATCGTGCCGGTCTGATCGGCGGCGGCTTTGGCGGCTTCGATTTCGCTGCGCTCCAGGGGAGTGCGATAGGTCGCCTCGGCGCTGGCGATGCTCTGCTCCATCTGGGAGATCGCCTTGTCGAGCAGGAAGTCGGGCGGAACGAGGCCTATCGCGCGGGCATGCTGCATGCGCACCAATTCGCCGTCGAGCTGCGCCGGAAAGGCTTCGATCCGCGCGACATAGGCTTCGAGATCGCTTGCATCGCGGACCGGCTGGGTCGAATCCATGAAGCGCGGCATGTCGATATAGGCGCCGACGTTCTGGATCACGACGTAGGGCGCGTTGCGCCAGCTACCGACGGCGACATCGCCATAGGGCAGGGCGAAGCCCTCGACCGCGGTGGAGTAGGCGCTTTCCACCACGTCGAAGCCGGTCAGCTGGTCCGCAGTCATGCCCTCGCGCGGGTAGGCGCGCACCGCCTCCAGATCGGCTTCGAGCGCGGCGGCGTAGCGCGCCAGCCCATCCGGCGTCTTGTCGCTAAGCTTTGCGCGCAGCGCGGTAAAATCGCCCGTATCCACGCCGAGGCCGGTGGCCCGCTCGGGTTCGTGCCCGAGCAAATTGTAGGCAATCTGGTCGAGCATCGCATCGGGCGCGCGCTCGGGAGCGGGCGCCATGCGGTATGCCGGAAGCAAGGCGATGAGCGAAGCACCGCCTATCCCCTTCAGGGCATCGCGACGTGTGAGCGAGAATGTGGGCTGAGTCATTTGCTCCTGTTATCGGGAGCATTGCGCGTGTCAATCGACCATCTGCCGGAGCCGGAATTCCGGTTTCGCGCAGAGCCGAATTCGCCTAACGCGTGGTGCAAGGGAACAAGTGCCAAGTATGAATATGGTTCTTTCGATCGTGATGCTGGCGGCGGGCGCGCTGATCGTGGGCGCCTTCGTGTTGTGGCGTCGCGGCGTGCCAGCCAAGCAGCCGCTCTTGATGTTGCTGCTGGCGGCAATCGCTATCGTGAATGTGCTGATCTGGACGCTGCCCGACGCGAGCGGCGAAGCACCGCTCGACCGGGTGCAGAAGGAAGCGGGAGACTAGCTCTCGCTCCTCATCAATCGGGCAAGATCCAGTGGATCGAGCTCGAATAGGTTCCGGCTACGGATTTGCCGGTGCCGTCGGTTGCCGGTTCGAAGCGCGCCCGCTGAGCAATCAGCCTGCAAGTTGCCTGGTCGAGCGCGTCATGCCTGGTCGACTGCGTGATGCGGCAGGAAGCGACCCGGCCGCTGGGTTCAATCGCAAGGTCGAACCTCGCAGTCTCGGTCGACTCGCGGTTGATCCAGCTGGTTCTGTAGTCGCTGGTTGTGACCCAGCCGCCCGGGTCGTTGTGCGGCGTGGCGCGGCCCGGCGTGAAAGTTGGGCCGGTCGAACCGCCAAGGCTATCCAGCGGGGGCAGCACCAAAGTTTCGACCTCGCCGCCCAGCGGAGGGCGCAGGTTGGCACCATCCAGCTCGACATTGGTTTTCAGTGGACCTCTCGGCGGGATCGGCGTGACCAATTTCGTGGAGGTGGTCTTCGCTTCCTTCCTCGCCTGATCGGGCTCGGGCGGAGGCAGGGGTGGCAGCGGGATGGTCGTGCCGATCAGCGGTTTCGGTTCGGGCCCGGTCACGATCTGGGTCACGGCCAGCCCGTTTATGAGCAGCGCGCCCAGCGTGCCGGGGATGATCAATGCGCCCGCGAGCCTCGCGCTGCGCTGTTTGAAGCTTGTCTGGTCTGTGAGTGCCATATGGGGCTCCTCTCTTCCTGCGGGCCGCCAAATGGCATTTGTGCTTTGTTGCGAGGGCGACCCTGCCAACTTAATGGTACAACATTACATATTCTAGGCAAGAATTTTCGCGTTGCAGATCAGGATCTTTGCTGCGGGCGCGAGCATCTGATGCCCGCGCGCGCAGTCAAATCACCGAATGGGGCAGTCGGGGTTGAGCCGGAAATCGAGGTAATTGTCGACCGAGCCCATTAGGTCTTCGAGTTCGTTCTCAAAGAAGTGGTTGGCACGCGGGATTTCCTCGTGATGGATCGTGATGTGCTTCTGCGTGCGCAGCTTGTCGACCAGCTTTTGCACGGCATTGGGCTGCACCACAGTGTCCGCCGCGCCCTGGATGAAAATGCCCGAGGCGGGGCAGGGGGCGAGGAAGCTAAAGTCATACATGTTCGCGGGCGGAGCCACGGAGATGAAGCCGCGCACTTCCGGGCGGCGCATCAGCAACTGCATGCCGATCAGCGCGCCGAAGCTGTAGCCTGCGACCCAGGTCGATTGCGCTTCGGGGTGGATCGACTGAACCCAGTCGAGCGCGGATGCCGCGTCGCTCAGTTCGCCAATGCCGTTGTCGAAGCTGCCCTGGCTGCGGCCCACGCCGCGAAAATTGAAGCGCAGGGTCGCAAAGCCGCGATCGGCAAAGGTCTTGTACATGCGCTGCACGATCCGATCGTTCATCGTTCCGCCGCCTTCGGGATGCGGATGCAGGATCATGGCCACAGGCGCGCGCGGGCGCGGCGGCGGAGAGAAACGACCTTCAAGACGGCCTTCGGGGCCGGGAAAGATGACTGAGGGCATCGGAAACCTTGCAGAATTGGGCCTAAACGCGCGCCGCCTGCTGGCGCCCGCGAAGTCGCTGGCTATATAGGGAGCGATGTAAAAATCGCAATCATTTCGCGCATTCGGCCACAGGGGCGACCCATTACAGAACGCATCTATCTCGATCATGCCGCAACATCGCCGCTGCGCCCCGAAGCGAGAGCGGCGATGGACGAAGGCTTCCGCATCTGGGCCAATCCTTCGAGCCCGCATGCCGAAGGACGACGTGCCAAGGCGGCGCTGGAGGATTCGCGCGAGCGGATCAAGGTGGCCCTCAAATGGGACGGCGAACTGATCTTCACCAGCGGCGCGAGCGAGGCGCTGTGGATCGCGCTAAACCGTGCCAAGGTCGATCGCCGGATTGTTAGCGCGGTCGAACACGACGCAGTGTTTCGCGCTGCGCCAGATGCAGAGGTGTTTTCGGACGACATATCGATTGGCGCGGGCTCGCTCTGCGCGATCCAGCACGTCAATTCGGAGACCGGCGTGATCAACCCGGTTTCGCAAATGGCGGAAACGGTCCGGTCCACCGGTACGCTGCTGCTATCGGATTGCGCACAATCGGCCGGCAAGCTCGATCTGCCCGATGCCGACATGCTGGTGATCTCCGCACACAAATTCGGCGGACCGATCGGGATCGGCGCCTTGCTGGTGCGCGATTTCAACCTGCTGGAGCCCGTTGGCGGGCACGAGCGCGGATACCGTCAGGGGACCGAAAATTTGCCGGGAGCGATGGGAATGGCTGCGGCGCTGGAATCTGGTGCATGGCAGACCTCGCCGAATGACCGGGCGGCGTTAGTAGACCAGCTTTCCGCAGACCGGATCACGCTTGGCGAGCAAGCCGACTACATTCTTGCGCTTACGCACCCGACGCTGAGCGCGCAGGCGTTCCTGATCCGGCTCGATGCGATGGGTTTCGCGGTATCGGCGGGCAGCGCCTGTTCCTCCGGCACGCTCAAGAAAAGCCGTGTGCTCGATGCTTTCGGCGTGTCGGACGATGTCGCGGCGCGCACGATCCGCGTCAGTATCGGCTGGAACACCACGCCGGAAGATCTGGATAGATTCGCCGAGGCTTGGCGCTCGCTCGCGTAAAATTGTCCGTTTGTGCTGAGCTTGTCGAAGCACTGCTTTTTCTTGGGACCGATACTCAAAAAAGTAGGACAGCCCTTCGACAAGCTCAGGGCGAGCGGTTAGTGGGTCAAACAATGATCTATCTCGACTATCAGGCCACGACCCCGCTCGCACCCGAAGCGCGCGAGGCCATGCTGCGCTGGCTCGGCGGGCCGGACAGCGACAGCTTCGGCAACCCGCACTCGCCGCATCGCATGGGGCGCATGGCCGCTGCCGCTATCGAAGTCGCCCGCGAGAAGATTGCTGCACTGTTCCCTTCGGGCGGGCGGGTGATCTTCACCAGCGGGGCGACCGAAGCGACCAACCTTGCGATCCGCGGATCGGATGGCGACGGGCCAATCGCCATCTCCGCTATCGAACACGCAGCTGTGCTCGACACCGCGCAGGCACTGGGGCGGGCGCATGTCCTGGGCGTCGATAGCGAAGGCCTGTGCGATCCCGCACAAGGCCTGCCAGCCGAAACGCGGCTCGCTTGCGTGATACAGGTCAATAACGAGATCGGGACGATCCAGCCCACCGCCGAATGGCGTGCGAAAACGAAAGAAGCGGGCGCGCTTTACCTCTGCGATGCCGTTCAGGCCTATGGCAAGCTCGCCATTGCCGATGCCGACATGATTGCGGTTTCCGCGCACAAGCTCCACGGGCCAAAGGGCGTGGGCGCACTTTGGTTGCGCGACGGGATCGAGCTTGCCGAAAAGCAGACCGGCGGTGGGCAGGAGTCGGGCCTGCGTTCCGGCACGCTCAGCCCCGCGCTGGTTGCAGGCTTCGGCGCGGCGGCGGCGCTGGCGCAGGAATCGATGGAAATGGACGCCGCCCATGTCGAAACGCTGTGGGCAAGGGCGCGCGAACTGTTCGAGGGCTGGACGCTCAACGGCAGCGAGGATGCGCGCTGGCACGGCAACCTCAACATCCGCAGGAACGGGCTCGATGTCGCCCGCCTGATGTCCGATTGCCGCGATGTGATGTTCAGCGTGGGCAGCGCCTGCGCCAGCGGTTCGGGCCGCCCCAGCCATGTGCTCAAGGCCATCGGCCTTACCGACCGGCAGGCGAAAAGCTCGATCCGGCTCGGCTTCGGGCGCTACACCACGCTTGACGAGATCGAACGCGCCGCGCGGGCGATCAACGCAGCAGCGAAGGAGCAGGGGATTTGACGATCCGGGTTCGTTTCACCGATCCCAAAGGCGATGTGACCGAAGGCGTGGGCGAACCGGGCCAGTCGCTGCTCGAATTGGGGCAGGCGCTCGGCGTCCCGCTGGAGGGCACCTGCGAAGGCCAGATGGCGTGTTCCACCTGCCACGTGATTGTCGATGCCGAATGGTTCGACAAGCTGCCTGCCGCGAGCGAGGAAGAGGAGGACATGCTCGATTTCGCCGCTGGCGTGCGCCGGATGAGCCGTCTCAGCTGCCAGATCGACCTCACGCCGGAGCTCGACGGGCTGTCCGTTTCGGTACCTGTCGAAGCTCGCGACATGCGACGCATGTGAACGACACAGGGCGGTGCGTCGTTCCTGTGGAAACGCCTCTCCCCCCGCGCCCCGCGCATTGCTAAGCGCGTGAGCAATGTCCGACGTAATCGATATGACTGAACCCTATCCTTTTGATGCAATCGTCGACGCGCCGTTCGATTCCGCGCTGGAAGAGCGCTATCTCGTCTATGCGCTGTCGACCATCACCGCCCGCTCGCTGCCCGACCTGCGCGATGGGCTGAAGCCGGTCCACCGCCGCCTGCTGTGGGCGATGCGGCAATTGAAGCTCGATCCGAACAGCGCTTTCAAGAAGAGCGCGCGCGTGGTCGGCGACGTGATCGGCAAATACCATCCGCATGGCGATGCCTCGGTTTACGACGCTATGGTCCGCCTCGCGCAGGATTTCGCGCTGCGTTACCCGCTGGTCGACGGGCAGGGCAATTTCGGCAATATCGACGGCGATAATGCCGCGGCCTATCGCTACACCGAAGCGAGACTTACCAAGACCGCGCTTCAGCTGATGGCCGGGCTCGACGAAGGCACGGTCGATTTCATCCCCACTTACAATGGCGAAGAGCAGGAGCCGGAGATATTCCCCGGCCTGTTCCCCAATTTGCTGGCCAATGGCTCCAGCGGGATCGCGGTGGGGATGGCCACCAATATCCCGAGCCACAATGTCGCCGAGATCATCGATGCCACGCTCGAGCTGATCGACAACCCGCATTTCGAGCATGCGCGGCTGATGGAGTTGTTCCAGGGCCCCGATTTCCCGACCGGCGGACAGATCATCGACAACAAGCAGGTGATCGCGGATGCCTATGAAACCGGGCGCGGATCGTTCCGCGTGCGCGGGGTGTTCCATGCCGCCGAGGCCAAGGATGCGGCCGACCGCGATGCGGGTATCGAGCGGCTGGGTGGCGGGCAATGGCAACTGGTGATCTCCCAGATCCCCTACCAGGTGCAGAAGGGCAAGCTGATCGAGCAGATCGCAGCGGCGATCGCCGACAAGAAGCTGCCGATCCTCGAGGATGTGCGCGATGAAAGCGACGAGGCGATCCGCATCGTGCTGGTGCCGCGCAGCCGCAATGTCGACCCGGAATTGCTCAAGGAATCGGTCTTCAAGCTGACCGATCTCGAAACGCGCTTCGGGCTCAACCTGAACGTACTTGACGCCAATCGTACCCCCATGGTGATGGGGCTGAAGGAGCTGCTGCAGAACTGGGTGACGAGCCAGATCGACATCCTCCAGCGTCGCGCCCAGCACCGGCTGGACCAGATCTCGCGGCGGCTTGAGCTGGTCGAAGGCTATATCATCGCCTTTCTCAACCTCGATCGGGTGATCGAGATCATCCGCACCGAGGACGAGCCCAAGCCGGTGATGATGGCGGAATTCAACCTCACCGACCGACAAGTCGAGGCGATCCTCAACATGCGGCTGCGCAGCCTGCGCAAGCTTGAGGAAATGGAGCTGCGGCAGGAGAAGGAGGACCTGCTGAAAGAGCAGGACGAGCTCAATAAGCTGCTCGAAAGCCCGGCGCGCCAGCGCACGCGGCTCAAGCGCGACCTTGGTAGCCTGCGCAAGGAATATGCCGAGGACACCGCGCTGGGCGCGCGCCGCACGCGGATCGAGGAAGCTGCGCCAGCGGTCGAATTCAGCATGGATGCGATGATCGAGAAGGCGCCGGTCACGGTTATCCTTTCGCGCAAGGGCTGGATCCGCGCGGCGAGCGGGCATGTCCCGCTCGACCAGGAATTCAAGTACAAGGAAGGCGATGGCCTGGCTTTCATTGCCCACGCGCAGACCACCGACAGGATACTGATCGCCGCCGAAAACGGTCGCTTCTACACGCTGGGCGCGGACAAGCTGCCGGGCGCGCGAGGTTTCGGCGAGCCGGTCCAGTCGATGGTCGATCTCGAAGCCGAAACCGGCATTGCAGGCATGGTGGTGCACCGGCCCGGCGCACGCCTGCTGCTCGCATCGACCCCGGGCAAGGGCTTCGTCGCGGAAGAGATCGAACTTCTGGCCGAAACCCGCAAGGGCCGCCAGGTGGTGAACCTCAAGGACGGCGCGAAGCTGAATGTGGTGCACCCGATTGGCGAGGGGCATGACCATGTCGCTTGCGTGGGGGACAACCGCAAGCTCGTCGTCTTCAACCTCGAGGAAGTGCCCGTGCTGGCGCGCGGGCAAGGTGTGACGCTGCAGCGCTATCGCGACGGCGGCCTGTCGGATGCGACCACTTTCGTCCTGTCCGAAGGTTTGAGCTGGCAGATGGGCGGGAAGGGCGATCGCACCCGGACCGAGAGCGACATCTGGCAGTGGAAGGTAGCGCGCGGTGCAGCCGGGCGCCTGCCGCCGCAGGGCTTCCCCAAAGACAATCGCTTCAGCCCGCCGCCCGCCGCGGACTGACCAGCCATTCCAAAAGCAAGGGGCCGCACGACGCTGTGTCGTCCGGCCCCTGACTTGCGATCACTTGTTGGTCAGTTGGCGACAGTCGCCGAATCGATCTGGGCCAGCGTGAACAGCGCCATTAGCGCGCCATTGGCATCGACTGCGAAGTGTTCGCGCTTCAGCGAAACGAGGCCCGCCTCGCGCTCGACCACAACGATGTCTGCATCGGCATTGATCGACTGGATCATGCCTGCCGGCTGGGCATCGACCGAGACGAATGTGGCGCCTTCGACCAGCGCGGCATCGCGGCGTAAGGCAGCGGCAGCGAGCTGCTCATCAATCATTGCGTTGAGCTGAACCTTGGTCACGGTGATGGTCGGGCCGGTTGCACCCTGACCGAAAGCATCGAGACCCAGCGGCACCTTGTGCTTGCCGGTGTCGAGCGTGGCAACACCATCGACGATCGAAGCAATAGTGCCCACTTCATTGCCCTCGGGGCCAAACACCGTGGCGCCAGCTTCGATGGCCGAGGCCTGAGTTGCGATCGGGGTTGCCAAAAGCGCGGCTGCCAGGATGGCGAGCTTAGCAAATTTCATCATTTTTCTCCGTTCAGTTCGTTTCCAAAAGCGCCGCAAGCCGGAAAATCTGGGCGACGCCGGCGACCGTAACAGTCGTGTGATGGAGGACCGGGACAAAGCCAGTCCAATGCCGCAGCTTCGCAAGGAGCCGCAGCGCTGGTGCCCTATAGCCACAAGAAATGCGCAAGTGCAACCGCAGCTACTCTTGGCAGGCCGATCCTGAAGCTGGGCTTAAGACAGACCGCCTTCGTCGGAGAGCTCACGCTCGAGCAGTTCCAGCACACGTTCGCGAGCAGGGAAGCCTTCGTCGATCCAGTGCTGCTCAACCTTGCGCAAGGTTCGCGCTACCTGTGGGCCTGCGGACACGCCGCGCGCGACGATCTCACCGCCCTTGAGAGGGAGTTGCGGGATTTCCCAATGTTTTAGCGCGCGTGCATCCGCGCCCTGCAACAGCAGCCGGTCGATCGCGGTCGCGCTGCCTTCGCGATAGGCGAGGGCATGTGCGCGTTCCAAATCGGCCTGCTGGCGCGCTGCCACCGCGACAAGATGCCTACGTTGCGCACGCGAGAGGCGAAGCCGTGCCGCAACAGTTTCAGCGATTTCGACCATCGGTGGCAAAAGCGCGGCCATTCGCCGCATCGGCTCAGGCGCGAATCCCTGTTCGCACTCGGCCGATACCACATGCCCCAGCAACTCGACCTGCTGCGGGGATGCTTCTGGCAGAACGACTTGCAGCACGCCCAGCTGCCGCATCCGCGCAACCGTCGCATGCGGATCGGGCAATGACAGCAGCGCGGTAAGTTCGGTGGCGATCCGCTCGCGGCTCAAGCCCTTCAGCGTCGGTGCGAGTTCTGTGCAGGCCTCCTCCGCTTCGCGGTCGAGTTCCGCGCCGAACCGCGCCTGGAGCCGGAAATAGCGCAGGATACGCAAGTGGTCCTCGCGGATCCTTTCGCGCGCGTCGCCGATGAAGCGCACTCGCCGCGCGGCCAGATCGTCCATCCCGCCGTAAAAATCCGAAATCTCGAGCGTTTCCGGGTGCGCATAGAGCGCGTTGATGGTGAAATCGCGCCTTGCCGCGTCCTCTTCCCACTTTTCCGCAAAGGCCACCGTAGCGCGCCGCCCGTCGGTGGCAACATCGCGCCGCAGTGTCGTGATTTCGACCGGCCCGCCCTTCAGGATCGCAGTCACCGTTCCATGCTCGATCCCGGTGGGCACGGTGCGGATGCCGGCATGGCGGCAACGCCCCATGACGTCGTTGGGAAACAGTACGGTAGCGCAATCGACATCGCTCACATCGGCACCGAGCAGGCTGTCGCGTATTGCGCCGCCAACCCAACGGATATTTTCCGCTCCCAACGCTTCAGTGAGCGCCTTCAGCCCTTTGCGCCGCGTCCACGCGGCGGCGGCAAGGTCAGCGAACATCGGCCAACTCCTCGGGCGCGATCCGCCGCGCAAGATTGGCGATGATCGCCGCAGTCACGCCCCAGATGCGAAAGCCCTCGTAATGCAGCTCGAGGTAGCGCCGCGTTTCGCCGCGCCAGAACACTTCCTGCGTGGACCAATGCTCGCGCTCGAGCAGCAGCTTGAGCGGTGCCTCGAACCATGCCTCGACCTCGGTGGGGTTCGGACTGAGGTCGAGGTCGGGCGGTACCACGCCCAGCACGGGCGTGACATTGAAGCCGGTGCCCGTCAGGTAGCGGTCGGTCGGGCCGATCACGCGGACATGGCTGCTGGGCAAGGAGAGCTCCTCTTCCGCCTCGCGCAGCGCGGCAGCAATCGCGTCTTCCCCCGGGTCGATCTTGCCGCCGGGAAAGGCGACCTGTCCCGGATGGTCGCGCATGTCGCGTGGGCGCTGGGTAAGGATCACGCCCGGCTCGGGTTTGTCGGTAACGGCGATCAGAACTGCGGCCTCGGCGGTCCGCCCCGCCTGCGCGAAGCGGGCATCGCTCAACACATCGGGGATCTCCCGCTGGTGGCCGCGGTCGAACAGGTGCGACAGGCGATCGTAGAGCGCGCTCATTGCGGCACCAGCAAGAATTTCTCGCCCATGCTGATGACGTTCCAATCGTCGCTTTCGGCCAGCGCGATTTCGGCCAGCTGCTGATACGTGCTGCGGTTGAGCCGAGCCTCGCATCCGCGCCGCACCTGCAGGTAAAGTGCCGGAGTCTCTGGATTGCCTGTAGCGCGGAGGCGGTGCTCCGGCCCGGCGATGACCAGTTCGTCAGTGTTTAGACGGAAGGCGAGGCCTTCATCGCGCCGCGCGACGTCGACCGCGATGAAGGCGGCATCCTCAACGTCGATCGCGGCCTTCTCGAACGGCGTCACCAGCCAGTGGTTTCCGGCATCGTCGCGCAGCAGCAGCCCGGCAAAGGCGCGCACCATCGCTTCGCGCCTGATCTTTTCGCCCAGGTGGAACCAGGTGCCGTCTGCGGCGATCCGCATGTGGCTTTCGGTTACCTTTTCGGGCTGCCAGCTTTCGACCGGTGGCAGTTTGCGCGCGGCCACTTGCTCGGCGATCTGCGCCAGCGTCAGTTCGGCAAGGTAAGGCGGCGGTTTATAAGGCATTGCGGGGCGAGCGATGCCAGATCGCGCTCAATCCGCCAAGTCCCGCGCAGCCGCCTCGGTCAACCATGGGCCTAGCATGCCTTCTTCGGGCAGCACGGCCGGGTTGTCACAGCGGGCCAGCAACCGCCCGCGTTCGAACGGGCCGGGGCAGTACCACTTGCCGGTATGCTGCGCGGAAAAGCCGAAGAAACGGCCGTAATAATCGTCGTCGCCGATCAGCACCTGCGGCAGCGCACCGCCCGCGGGAGAGGTCTGGGCGACCGCTTCGAGCGAGGCCAGCATCAATGCCTTGCCGTAACCTTCGCCCTGATGCTCGGGCAGGACCGCGACCGGGCCGACCATCAGCATCGGGTGCGGCTTGCCCGTCGGATCGGTCAGCACGACCGGCCAGATCTGGATCGTGCCCACCAGCATGTCATCATCGTCGAGCACGGCAAAGCTCAGCGCTTCGAGCCATTCGGTCCCTTCGCGGATACGATAGGCGGTGCGCGCGTGCCGGTCAGGACCGAAGGCACGGTCGAGCAATTGCTCGATCAGATCGGCATCGACATTGCTCAGGGGGATCAGAATCGCCATTGCGCGGGCGCGCTTAGGCGGCGCGATGCTCCCTGTCGATGTAAATCGTCCGGGTTTGGCCGAGGCTTACTTGGGCGTGACCTTTAGCAGCCGTGCGCCTTCGCCGTCTTCGAGCACCCACAGCTCGCCGTCCGGACCTTCGTCGATCGAGCGCAAGCGCCCGCCAATCGGGAAGCGTGCCGCTTCATGCGCGGTTTCGCCGTCGATCTCGACGCGCACCAGCGCTTCGCTGCCGAGCCCGGTGATCAGCGCATCGCCCTTCCAGCCGCCGAACATTTCGCCGCGATAGAAGATCATGTCGCCCGGTGCGATCACCGGGGTCCAATGCGCCGCAGGCTGGGCGAAGCCATCATCCGCCGCATGATCGGGGATCGGGTCACCATTGTAATGCTCGCCGAACGAGCGCTCCGGCCAGCCATAGTTCGCGCCGGGCTTGACGAGGTTCAGCTCGTCGCCACCGGCCGGGCCGTGCTCCACTTCCCACAACCGGCCTTCGGCATCCCAGTCCATGCCCAGGATGTTGCGATGGCCCCACGACCAGATCTGTGCGGTCACGCCGCCTTGGCCGGCGAGCGGATTGCCTTCGGCGGGCGTTCCGTCGAGGTTGAGCCGCACGATCGAGCCGAGCGTATTGGTCGTGTCCTGCGCCGGCTGCATCTTCTGCCGGTCACCGCTGGCGACGAGCATATAGCGTTCTTCGGGCGAGAAACGGATGCGGTGCGAATAGTGGCCGCGCCCGGTTACCTTGGGTGCCTGGCGCCAGATCACTTCGAGCCCTTCGACGGCGCAGTCGCCGCCCGCCACGCAGTTCAGCGTGCCGCGGCCGACCACGGCGCCGCGCGTGTCGCCTTCGCCAGCTTCGGCCCAGCTGAGGTAGATCGTGCGGCTGCCAACCGTTTCCGCCGCTTCGCTCGGCAGGAAGGCCACGTCGCCGAGGCCGCCCTGGCCGCCGAAATCGACCTGCGGCGCGCCGGTGATGGCGAACTGGCGGCCGGTCGCGGTGTCGATGCCGCGCAACTCACCGGCCTTGAGCGTGATCACCAGCACTTCGGTGCCGGGTACGAAAGCAGCGGCCCAGGGGCGCTCGTAAGTCGCCACTTCCTCTACCGCCACGTCGGCGGCGGCAGGGCCAGTGTCCACATTTGCGGTGGCGCCCCAGCTTGCGAACAGGATCGAGGCAGGGAATAGGGCGGAGGACAGCTTTGAGATCATGGTCATGGCTTCTGCAACTCACGAGATGGATTTCGGTGCCCGGCCGCTGATCGTCGGTGTGGACGAGGCGGGGCGCGGACCCTTGGCGGGGCCGGTCGTAGCCGCGGCTGTCGTGCTTTGCCAGCCCGTTCCGAACGGTCTTGCTGATTCCAAACAGCTTTCTGCCAAGCGGCGCGCGACGCTTGACACGCGCATCCGGGCCGACTGCGCCTGGGGCCTTGGCGTGGTGGAGCCCGAAGAGATCGACCGGCTCAACATATTGGTTGCTACGATGCATGCGATGACACGCGCCGTCGCCCAGCTGGTCGAGCGCCTCGGCGCCGAGCCCGACGTCATCCTGATCGACGGCAATTTCAATCCGCACGGGCGCTGCGCCGAATGGCGCTGGAATCAGGCACGCGCGATCATCCGGGGCGATGCCAGCGAACCGGCGATTTCGGCCGCTTCGATCGTCGCCAAGGAGTGGCGCGACCGGATGATGTGCGAAGCGGCGGAGGCGCATCCGCATTACGGATGGGAACGCAACAAGGGCTATGGAACGCCCGAGCATATTGAAGCGTTGCGCGAGCATGGACCGACCCCCCTGCATCGGCAAAGCTTTGCCCCTGTCGCGCAATTGGCGCTTTTTTAATCGCACAATTCGTCTAGCCGCTGCGGCATGATCGAAGCGATTCTGTGCAGCCTGGCGGGCCTTGTCGGCCTTGCCATCGGCGGCGAACTGCTGGTGCGCGGCGCGGTTGGCATCGCCCAGCGGCTCGGCATTTCCAATCTCATCACCGGGCTTGTGATCGTCGGGGCGGCGACCTCGATGCCCGAAATGGTGGCGAGCGTGGAAGCCGCGCTAGCCGGTTCGCCGGGCATCGCATGGGGCAATATCGTCGGATCGAATATTGCCAACACGCTGTTGATCCTCGGTGCAACCGCGCTTGTGATGCCGATAGCGCTGAGCGGTTCGGGGCGGCGCGACGCAGTGGTCGCGGTGGTGGTGACACTTGTTCTGTGGGCAATCACCGCAGCGCATCTCGGCTCGGTTTGGGTCGGGGCGGCACTGCTCGCGGCGATCATTGCCTATGTCTACTGGCGCTACAACCATGCGGATAGTGATGCGGGAGACGAGGAGGACGAGCCCGAAGCGCAGGTCCGCCTGCCGGCCGCAATCCTGCTGTTCGCGATCGGGCTGGGCCTGCTTATCGCGGGCGGCCAAGCGCTGGTGACAGGTGCGATCGATCTCGCACGCCTCAGCGGCATCTCGGAAACGGTGATCGGCCTCACGGTCGTGGCGGTCGGCACTTCGCTCCCCGAACTGGCGGCATCGGTAGCTGCTGCGATCCGCGGCAAGCCCGGTCTTGCGATCGGCAATGTCGTGGGCTCGAACATCTATAATATCCTGCTGATCGGCGGCGCGACGATGACGATCGCTCCCTTCGCGGTCCCTGCGGATTTGCTGAGCTACGAAATGGTGCTGCTGGCGCTCAGCGCAGTGGCGTTCCTGCTGTTGGTATGGCGGGCAAAGGAAATCAGCCGCATGATCGGCGCCCTGCTGGTCATCGCCTTTGCCGCCAACACCGCTTTGATGTTTGCCTGACACTTAGCGCGAGGATTGAGTCCTCGGTGCAACACCGCAGCATGTCGAGTCTGGGGAATCCCATCAGACTCAACATCTTGTGTAGGACTCTTTTCGTTCTCCCTTAGCTAACGGCCTGTTAACCATAATCGGCGATCATTTGGTGCTTGACCCGGAGTCCGTCAGGACTCAACCTGTGGATAACTGATCTGAGGGGAATGCATCATGGGGGTCCTCGAGACCGCAAAAGCGCGCGAAATGCGCGCCCGAACTGCTGGTGTCGGACCGGTGGAGCTGCCCTTGGGGCAGATCCTTTCGGGCGATTGCATCGAAGCGATGCGCAGCCTGCCGAGCGCATCGGTCGACTGCGTCTTTGCCGATCCGCCGTATAATCTGCAGCTGGGTGGCGACCTCAATCGCCCCGACGGCAGCCAGGTCGATGCGGTGACCGATCACTGGGACCAGTTCGAAAGCTTCCGCGCTTACGACGAATTCACGCGCGACTGGCTCACCGAAGCGCGCCGCTTGCTCAAGCCCGACGGCTCGTTGTGGGTGATCGGCAGCTATCACAATATCTACCGCGTCGGCGCGATCCTGCAGGACCTCGGCTTCTGGATCCTCAACGACATCGTCTGGCGCAAGTCGAACCCCATGCCCAATTTCAAGGGCACACGCTTCACCAATGCGCATGAGACGCTGCTATGGGCGAGCATGGGCGAGAAGGCCAAGTATCACTTCAACTATCGCGCGATGAAAACGCTCAATGACGAGCTACAGATGCGCAGCGACTGGCTGCTGCCGATCTGCTCGGGCCCTGAGCGGCTGAAAGAGGGTGGACACAAGGTCCATCCGACCCAGAAGCCCGAAGCCCTGCTCTATCGCGTTCTGCTCGCGACCACCGAGAAGGGCGATGTCGTGCTCGACCCGTTCTTCGGCACAGGCACCACTGGCGCGGTCGCCAAGCGCCTGGGCCGTCAATGGATCGGTTGCGAGCGTGAGAACGTCTATCGCGACGCTGCGCTCAAGCGGATCGAGAAGGAACTGCCACTCGACGAAAGCGCGCTGATGACCATGCAAAGCGCCAAGACCGCGCCGCGCGTGGCCTTCGGATCGCTGGTCGAAAGCGGCTATCTCAAGCCGGGCACCGAAGTGTTCGACAAGAAGCGCCGCTGGATCGCCACGGTGCGGGCGGATGGCTCGCTGGGTATGGGCAAGCAAACCGGCAGCATCCACAGCTTGGGCAAGGATCTGCAAGGCGCGCCGAGCTGCAACGGCTGGACCTTCTGGCACTATGAGGACGGCGGCGAGGTCAAGCCGATCGATGCCGCGCGCCAGCTCTACCTGCTCGCAACCGAGGATTGAGGCGCTGTCCTACACGCGGTTTGATTGTTAGGGCGGGCAAATGCCGTGCAAGCTCGCCCTTGATCCGCTGCCTGACGTGCGATTGAGCGCAAAGCGGATTTTCTTGTTCAGGACTATGTCGCATGTGTCGCATCGGTCCGCACGATCCGTATTCAGCGAGGCCCGATGACCGAGAGCATCTACATTCGCCCAATCGGCTTTGCCCCCGGCCCCCAGCATGAAGATGGGCAGGCCGTGCGGCTGGCGGGGGGCATGGTCTATGCGCATCGCTTTGCGGTGATCCTGCGGCGCGATGGCAGGACTGCCGAGCGCTGGCTCGCCAGCCCAGCGGAGATGGCCGAAGTGCTGGGCGGATTGCCAGCTAGCGTAGCCGACGAAGCGCAGGCGCAATGGTGCAACCTCGCACTGGTGCATCCGGCGCTCGAATGCGGGGCGCGGGCGATCCGGCTCGACCAGCCGCAAGTTATGGGCATCCTCAATGTCACGCCCGACAGTTTCTCCGACGGGGGCGAGTTCCTCGATCGGCCCGAAGCGGGGCGCGAACATGCCGCTGCCATGCTAGAAGCGGGCGCGGCGATCATCGATATTGGCGGCGAAAGCACCCGTCCGGGCGCAGCGGCGACCTGGGAAGGCGAGGAGAAGGAGCGCGTGCTCCCTGCGGTCGAATATTGCGCTGCCATGGGCGCTGCGATCAGCGTCGACACGCGCCGCGCGGGCGTGCTCGAAGCGGCGCTGGAGGCGGGTGCGCATATCGCCAACGACGTCTCCGCGATGCGGCAGGATCCGCGCAGCTTCACGCTCGCGGCGAACAGCGCCTGCCCGGTCATTCTGATGCATGCTCCGGGGGACGGAGAAGACCTGCATTCCAACGCCACCTACGGCAATGTGGTGTTCGACGTGTTCGACTGGCTGAAGGAACGGCGCGATGCGGCGATTGCCGCGGGGATTTCGCGTGTGAAGATCATCGTCGATCCGGGCATCGGCTTCGGCAAGTCGCTGGCAGATAACCTTGCGCTGATCAATGCGCTTCCCCTGTTCCACGCGCTGGGCCAGCCGCTGCTGCTGGGAGCCAGCCGCAAAAGGATGATCGGGGCGTTGTCGAACGAAGCACCGGCCGATCAGCGGCTGGGAGGCAGCATCGCACTGGCGATCACCGGGATGAATGCCGGGGTCCAGCTGCTGCGGGTGCACGATGTCGCCGACACCGTGCAGGCCCGCAATATGTGGCGGGGCCTGCACGATGCCGCGTTGACGGACTTTTCGGACCTACCCGTCTGATTGGCCCGGAGAGGCCGCCGAACCCGCCAGCAAGCCGCCATCAAGCATTAACTCACTGCCGGTCATGTAGGCGCTCTCGTCGCTGGCGAGATAGACGCACAATGCGGCGACTTCCTCGACCGTGCCGAAACGCTTTAGCCGGGTATCGGCCACCATCGCCTTCATCCGTTCCTCGCGGCCGGGCTCGTCGCCCAGCAGCGCTTCCCACATCGGAGTCAGGATCGCCGCCGGTTGTACCGAATTGCAGCGGATCTCCCAGCCATTCTGTGCGGCATATAGCGCCACAGATTTGGAATGGTTGCGGATCGCTGCCTTCGATGCGGCATAGGCCGCTGCGGCGGGAATCCAGACGACGCCCGAACGCGACGACATGTTGATGATCGAGCCGGTGCCCTTGGCCTTCATCGCCTTCATCGCCTTCATCGCCTTCAATGCGTAGTGGCAGCCGAGGAAAGTTCCGTCGGTGTTGACCTCATGCACCGCGTGCCATTCTGCCAGCGAGGCATGCTCCGGATCGTGCGGGCCGGGCGAGGATTCGAAGCCGGTGATCCCGGCGTTTTTGACTAGCACGTCGATCGACGGATATGCTCTCGCCAGCCGGTCCCACTGGGCCTCGTCGCGCACGTCGAGTTCAAAGAACTCGCAGCCAATCTCTTGTGCAACTTTCCTACCTGCGGCTTCGTCGATATCGGTCAGGACAACCGTTGCGCCTTCGCGAGCGAGAGCTTCGCAAACACCGCGACCGATGCCGCGGGCGCCGCCGGTTACAATACAAATTTTCCCTTGAGACGGGGCATATGAAATTCCTTTTTTAAATTGGTCATGTCGCACCATCTGCAACGCTGTGTTGAGTGCATTTCATCCGCCTGGGCGGTTTCACTGGACCAATTGAGGAACTCCTTTTCTTGAGGAACGCATTAAACCGCTCATGCAGCGTTGTCGATACCCAGGTCCGCCAGCTTGCGGTAGAGCGTCGAACGGCCGATGCCCAGCCGGCGCGCAACCTCGGTCATGCGGCCGCGATAGTGGCCGATGGCAAGGCGGATGACATCGGCTTCGATATCTTCGAGCGGCCGCAAATTCCCGTCTTCGGTGTAGAGCATTACCCCGGCGCCGTCGTGGAACGAGCTGTCGATTTCGGAGCTCTTTTCGCCCAGTAGTTCGCTCAGCTGCGGGAGGCTCTCGGCGGTCAGCGCCTCATTGTCGCAGAACACGGCCGCGCGGAACAGCACCGCCTGCAGCTGGCGGACATTGCCCGGCCAGTCATATGCCTTGAGCAGCGCCAGCGCCGAATCTGCGATAGACAGGTGCCTGAGGCCGGGCTGGTCTCCAATGCGCCCCAGGAAATGCCGCGTAAGCGCGGGAATGTCGCCAGCGCGTTCGCGCAGGGCCGGAAGCTTGATCGCCGTGTGCGCAATCTTTTCAAGCAGTACCGGATGGAATTTCCCGGCCTTCGCCAGCTCGCCCAGCGGCAGGTTACCCGCACTCAGCAAGCGCACGTCGATGCGGAACCCGTGGCTTGCGCCGAGCGGGCGGACGATGCCGGTTTCGAGCATTTCGAGCAGCTTGCCCTGAAGGTGCTCGCTCAGCCGATCGACTTCATCGAGCACCAGCGTGCCGCCATCGCATTGCTGCAGCGCGCCGATCTGGCGATCGAACGCCCCGGCGAATGCGCCGGGTTCGTGGCCGAACAGCACCGATTCGATCGAGTTCGCGGGAACGCCTGCAAGGTTGATAATACGGAAGGGCGCCTTCGAACGCGGGCTGGCCGCGTGCATCGCGCGCATCAGCATTTCCTTGCCGGTTCCGCTCTCGCCTTCGATCAGCACATTGCCGTGACCGCGTGCAGCCTTGGCCGCCTGCGCCAATGCAGTGCGGAACTTGGGCTCATTTCCGACCATGGCGTCGAAATCGAGCTTGGCAGGCATCTTCTCTGTAAGCGGCTGCAACTCGTCCTGCGGGCGCTCGCGCTCGGTCGCGGCACGCAGGGCTTCAAGCAAGCGATCGGGAGCGACCGGCTTGATCAAATAGTCTGCAGCGCCAGCACGCATCGCTTCCACGGCAAGCAGCGGCGATGCGCTGGTCGTAAGCATCAGGATCGGCAGAGCGGGGCGGCGGTGCTTCAATTCTTCGATCAGTTGGCAGGCATCTTCGCCTGGAACCCACTGATCGAGGATGATGGCCGAGAGCTGTATCCCATCGCGCGTACCCAGCATGGCGACCGCGGTGTCGGGATCGCCCGCGATGATCGTGCGCCAGCCTTCGCGCGCGGCGAGCGCACTGATCAACCGGCATTGCGCCGGTTCGTCATCAATCAGCATCAGCACGCGCTGTTCGCCCGTTGTCATAGCCACAAACCGTCCCGTCATGAAACAGGACCCCTGATTAGCGCGTGCGGGTAAAGACCCTATTAAGGCTGATCCGATGGCATGAGATTGCCCCCGATGGCCTTGTGATAGGGAGTTTTGCGCGATAGAGCGGTGCGACACTTCAATCCAGTAGGGGACGCGTAGATGGCTTCGCATGACATGAAATCGGCCGAAAGGACCTATGGCGGCTTCATCAGCATGCTGAAATGGTCGGTTCCGGTGATCGCGGTGATCGCCCTTATCGTCATTGCTATGATATCAAACTAGGCGCGTCGTTTTGCGCATTGCGGTTCTGAAGGAACGCGCCGCCGGCGAGCAGCGCGTCGCAATCACTCCCGAAACGGTGCGCAAGTTCGCCGCTCTGGGCGCTGAAATCGCAGTAGAGGCAAGCGCGGGCGAATACGCCGCGATCGCCGATGGCGATTACACTGAAGCGGGTGCTGCGGTAGGCCCGGCAGCCGAAACGGTGAAGGGCGCGGACATTGTGCTGGGTGTGCAGGCACCCGATGTGGAGCTGTTGGCGAGTGCAAAGCCGGGTGCATGGGTCGCGGCGACCTTCGATCCGTTCGGGCGCAAGGACCGGGTGGCAGCTTATGCCAAGGCGGGGCTTGAGGCCCTTTCGATGGACTTCATGCCGCGCATCACCCGCGCGCAGAGCATGGACGTGCTTTCAAGCCAGTCGAACCTGTCGGGCTACAAGGCGGTGATCGCCGCGGCCGACCAGTATGGTCGTGCATTTCCGATGATGATGACCGCTGCGGGAACGGTGCAGTCGGCGCGCGTCTTCATCATGGGCGTGGGCGTGGCAGGGCTTCAGGCGATTGCAACCGCCAAGCGGTTGGGTGCGCAAGTTTCCGCAACTGACGTTCGCAGTGCGACCAAAGAGCAAATCCAGTCGCTCGGCGCAAAGGCGATTTTCGTCGAAAGCGTTGCAGGGATCGAGGGCGAAGGCAATGGCGGCTATGCCACGGAAATGTCGGAAGAATACCAGAAGGCTCAGGCGGAGCTGGTGTCCAGCCATATCGCCAAGCAGGATATCGTCATCACGACTGCCTTGATTCCCGGGCGGGTTGCTCCCCGGCTCATTTCGGACGAGCAAATCGCCACGATGAAGCCCGGCAGCGTGATCTTCGATCTTGCGGTAGCCCAAGGCGGCAATGTCGAAGGATCGAAGCCCGACGAGGTGGTGGTGCGCCACGGCGTGACCATCATGGGTTATTCGAACACGCCCAGCCACCTTGCGGCGGATGCCTCGGCGCTGTTCGCGCGCAACCTCTACAATTTCCTTTCCGCATTCTGGGACAAGGAGCAGGGCAAGCCGATCCTCGACGCAGAGATAGGCGATGCCGTGCGGCTCACGCGGGATGGTGAAATAGTTGACGAGAGGCTGAAGGGATAAGCCAGATGGACTTTATTTCAATCCTCTCGATCTTCGTTCTGGCTTGCTTCGTCGGCTATTATGTCGTCTGGTCGGTCACCCCGGCGCTACACACGCCGCTGATGGCGGTGACCAATGCGATTTCATCGGTGATTATCGTGGGTGCGCTGATTTCTGCGGCCGAAGCCGGCAGCGACATCGCCAAATGGCTGGGGCTTGCGGGTGTTGTGCTGGCCAGCGTCAACATTTTTGGCGGCTTCGCCGTCACTGAGCGCATGTTGGCCATGTACAAGAGGAAGGAGAAGAGGTGATGACCTTCTCCATTCTAGCAGCTGCCGCTCACGGCGGTGGCGCAACCGCCTGGGCGATGCTCGCCTATCTCGTTTCCGGCGTGTTCTTCATCCTCGCGCTGCGCGGGCTTTCCAGCCCGGCGAGCAGTCGCGCAGGCAACCGTTTCGGCATGGCAGGCATGCTGATCGCAGTAGCGACCACGCTCGTCACGCATGACATCGCCAATTTGCCCGAGATCGGGATTGCGATCTTCTTGGGCGGTATCCTCGGCTTTACCATCGCCCGGCGTATCGCGATGACGCAGATGCCCGAACTGGTGGCTGCATTCCACTCGCTGGTCGGCCTTGCCGCCGTGCTGGTGGGCTGGGCGGCCTATCTCAATCCGGGAGCGTTCGGGCTGCTGCTGGCTGATGGCGGCATCGCGCCTGTCAGCAAGATCGAGATGGGGCTTGGCATCGCGATCGGTGCGATCACATTTTCAGGCTCGGTCATAGCCTTTGCCAAATTGTCAGGCAAGATGAGCGGCGCGCCGATCCTGCTTCCCGCACGGCATATCATCAATCTCGGCACGCTAGCGGCGATCATCGTGCTGACCGGCCTGTTTGCGGCTGCAGCACCCACCGCAACGATCACGCTGATCTTGGCGCTGACTATTCTGTCCTTCGCCATCGGCTTCCTGCTGATCATCCCGATCGGCGGGGCGGACATGCCAGTGGTGGTCTCGATGCTCAACTCCTATTCGGGATGGGCCGCAGCCGCGATGGGCTTCACACTCGGCAATACGGCGATGATCATCACCGGCGCGCTGGTTGGCTCTTCAGGTGCGATCCTGAGCTACATCATGTGCCGCGCGATGAACCGCAGCTTCATATCTGTGATCGCGGGCGGCTTCGGTGCCGAATCCGGAGCGACCGCCGCGGCAGGTGAAGGCGAGCAGCGCCCCTACAAGCAGGGCAGCGCGGAAGACGCCGCCTTCATGCTCGAACAGGCCGAAAAGGTCATCATCATCCCCGGCTATGGCATGGCGGTGGCGCAGGCGCAGCACGCGCTGCGTGAAATGGCGGACCTGCTCAAGGAAAAGGGCGTGGAGGTCAAATATGCGATCCACCCCGTCGCGGGCCGCATGCCGGGCCACATGAACGTGCTGCTGGCGGAAGCCAACGTGCCCTATGACGAAGTGTTCGAGCTGGAAGACATCAACAGCGAATTCGCCCAGTGCGACGTCGCCTTCATCATCGGCGCGAACGATGTGGTGAACCCGGCCGCGAAGACCGACAAGACCAGCCCGATTTATGGCATGCCGGTATTCGACGTCGACAAGGCCAAGCAGGTGTTCTTCATCAAGCGCAGCATGGGCGGCGTCGGCTATGCCGGGGTCGACAATGACGTCTTCTACATGAACCAGACCGTGATGCTGCTGTCCGATGCCAAGAAGATGGTCGAGGAAATCGTGAAGGCGCTGGACTAATGCGCAAGTTCCTGTTCAGCACCGTGGTGCTGATGTTGCTGGTCGCTATCGCATTCCAGACCGGGCTCGCCCGTCCGCTGGTCAAATGGCAGGTCGAAAGCGCGCTGCTCGATTCCGGCGTAGGCCCGAAGCGGGCGGATTGCATGGCTGACCGCATGGTCGATCGCCTCGACCTATGGCAAATCTACAAATTGCGGCACGGCATGACTCCGCGCGAAGGCGAGGCGGAGCAGCCGTCCGGCCTGGGAGACCTCATCAAGCGCCTGCGCAGGGTTGGCGACGGCGAGGTAGTGGTTGTTGTCACGAGCAGCTCGGGATTGTGCGCTATCGGGATCGGATGACCGCGCTGCCCCTTGCTTTTGCGCCTCCCTCGCGGAACAATGAAGAGATGTGACGGGAGAGGTCCTTATGTTCAGAATGTCTGCAATGGCGCTTGCCCTCGCTTCCACTTCGCCACTGATGGCGGCAACTCACTCCGTTGCTCCGGGTGAGGGTGCGCAAGAGCGCCTGCAGGAAGCCCTTATCCTTGCCGAGCCGGGCGATGAAATCGTGCTTGAGGCGGGTCGCTTCGTGCTCACGGACGGCCTGAGCCTCGACGTTGATGGCGTGACCTTGCGCGGCGCGGGTTCGAAGGAAACGGTGCTCGACTTCACCGGCCAGAGCGATTCGGGCGAGGGTCTGCTCGTGACTTCCGATAATGTGACGCTGCGCGATTTCGCAGTCGAAAATCCCAAGGGCGATGGCATCAAATCCAAGGGTGCGGACGGGATCGTTTATCAGGGCATCCGCGTCACCTGGACCGGCGGTCCGCTCAGCTCAAATGGCGCATACGGCATCTATCCGGTCGAAAGCACCGGCGTGCTGGTCGTAGGCTGTGAAGTGTCGGGCGCATCGGACGCAGGCATCTATGTGGGGCAGAGCCGCGACATCACCGTGCGCCACTCGCTGGTGCAGTACAATGTCGCGGGGATCGAGATCGAGAACAGCCGCAACGCGGTGGTCGAGGAGAACCTCGCCACGCACAACACTGGCGGCATTTTGGTGTTCGACCTGCCCGGCCTGCCGGTGATGGGTGGCGGAGACGTGGTGGTGCGCCGGAATCTGGTCACAGAAAACGACGTCGACAATTTCGCGCCTCCCGGAAACATCGTCGGCGGAGTAAAGCGCGGCACTGGCATATTGGTGATGGCCAATGACAATGTGCTTTTGGTCGAGAACGTCCTGACGAAGAACGATACGGCACAGGTGATGGTGGTTTCCTACACGCTGCCTTTCGATGACGAGCGCTACAATCCCTATCCACGCAATGTAGTGGTTGCCGCCAATATCTATGAGGATGGCGGAAGCGCGCCGGATCTCGACGGGGCCGAGGCCTTGCTCGAGGCGTTCGGCGGAGCTTTGCCCCCAGTCCTTTGGGACGGGTTGCAGGATGGCGATGCGATAGCCTTGAGCGTTTCCGAGGGAACGGCTGGCTGGTCGCTTAACCTGCCGCGGCAGGGTGCCGACCTTGCCGAAGCTACGCCGGGCCCGCTTGAGGCGCCCGTGAGCGAGGTAGCTTCGCTGTCGCAAGTCACCGGTGCACCCGCAGAGCTTGAAGCGCGTTTGATGTGAAGCAGGGCCTGCTTTTCCTTGCCGCTGGTGCGCTGGCCTTCGCTACTGCAGTGGCGCAGGCAGCGCTTAGCTCTGTGGAAGTTTCCGACACTGCCATCCTGGAGAATAGGCTTCCGCAAACGCTGGGGGAGTACGGCTTTTTTGTCGATGCGTCTGGACAAGTCCCGGCGGTGGGGGTCGTACCCTACCGGCTTAATGTTCCGCTCTATTCGGACGGCGCCGAGAAGCTGCGCTTCGCCTATGTGCCCAAAGGAAAGCAGGCGTTAGCTGACGGCGAAGGCCTCCTGCAATTCCCAGTCGGCAGCGCGCTGATCAAGACATTCGCGTTCGGCGAAGGGGAAGGCCGCCGCCTGATCGAAACGCGTTTGCTGCTCCACCGCGCCGACGGCTGGGTTGCGTTACCCTATCGCTGGAACGCGGAGCAGACAGAGGCGCGGTTGGCGCTTGCAGGCGCGCGTGTGCCGGTCATCACTCCTTCCGGGGAGGAACTCAATTACCGCATACCGAATAAGAACCAGTGCAAGGAATGCCACGGGCTGAATGACGAAGTCACACCGTTGGGGCCGAAGGCGCGCAACCTCTCGGCGGCATGGCTCGAACAAATGGTCGCAGCCAAGCATCTCGATGCCATGCCTGCGGGAGCCGATGTCTTTTCCCTTTGGGAAGCGCGCGATCAAGCGGAACCTGCAAAGGCGGCTCGCGCATATCTCGACGTCAATTGCGCGCATTGTCACCAGCCGGGCGCGACCGCCTCGAATTCGGGCCTAGACCTGCGATGGGAGCAAGGCGATCCGCATCCGATTGGTATTTTCAAGCGCCCGGTGGCTGCCGGGCGCGGGGCGGGCGGGTACGAGTTCAGCATCGTCCCCGGCCAGCCCGAAGATTCTATCCTGCTTTACCGCATGGAATCGATCGAGCCCGGCGTGGCCATGCCGGAACTGGGCAAGGGCACAGTGGACGCCGAAGGCGTGGCCGCCGTCAGAAAATGGGTCGCGGGAATGGAGAGCGAGCGATGAAACGGGTTCTGCACATAACCGGCATTCTGGTCGTAGTTCTGCTCGTGGCATTCCTGTTCCTGCGCACGCCGGACACCGATCCCGCGGAGATGCGCGCCAAATATGCGGGCGCGCCCTCCCAGTTCGTCGAGCTCGACGACGGTTTGACTGTGCATTTGCGCGACGAGGGGCCGCGCGATGCGCCGGCCATCATCCTGTTGCATGGCTCCAATGCCGATCTCTACACTTGGCAGCCTTGGATGGATGCGCTCAAGGCAGACTATCGTGTGATCCGTTTCGACCAGCGCGGCCATGGTCTGACCGGGCCAGCGCCTGACGGTGATTATTCCCCGGCGCGTTTCGTCGGCGATATCGAAGCGGTGGCGAACAATCTGGGGCTTGAGCAATTCGTGCTCGGCGGAAATTCCATGGGCGGGGGGCTGACCGTTGCCTATGCGATCGAACATCCGGACCGGCTCTATGGCATGGTGCTGGTCGATGCGAGCGGCGCGCCGGTGCAGCGCAAAGGTGGAGGCAACATCGGCTTCACTATTGCTCGTACGCCGGTGATCAACAAATTGATGGAGCACCTCACGCCGCGTTCGATGGTAGAGAGGTCGCTCAGGCAAAGCGTCTCCAATGAGGAAATCGTAACCCGCGAGGCAGTTAATCGCTATTGGGAAATGCTGCGCTATCCGGGCAATCGCGCGGCGACCGTGGCGCGTTTCTCGCTTCCGTGGACGCCCTTTGCGGAACAGCAGGTCGCTGCGCTCGACCTGCCCGCCCTGGTGATGTGGGGCGTAGAGGACGCGCTGATCCCGGTCGAAGCAGGGCGCTGGTACAACCGCGTACTGCCCGCGAGCACTCTGGTCGAATATCCCGGCATCGGCCACCTGCCGCACGAAGAGTCAGTCGCACGCAGCGTTGACGATCTCCACGCCTGGCTGGAGCAGCTGTTTCCGCTCATCCCGGAGGGCTGACGGGTAACACGGTGGAGCCGGACATTTTCCGGCTTTGCCGATGACACCCGATTGTTTCGCTTGTCGCCGCGCGGTGCCTCACTTAAGTCGTAGCCACCGATGAACCGAGCTTCCTACGCCGCCGACCCTACCGCTTGCCGTGGCCGCGAATTTCCGCTGGAGCACGCGGGCGCACGCGGCCCGCGCAGCGAATTCCAGCGCGACCGCGACCGCATCATCCATTCGATGAGCTTCCGGCGGCTGCGCTCAAAGACTCAGGTGTTCATCTCGCCTGAGGGAGACCACTATCGTACGCGCATGACGCACAGCCTTGAAGTGGCGCAGATCGGGCGCGTGGTCGCGCGTGCACTGGGGCTCGACGAAGACCTGACTGAGGCACTGTGCCTGGCGCATGATTTGGGCCATCCGCCCTTCGGCCACGCGGGCGAGGAGGAGCTTGAGGAGGCGATGCTGCGCCATGGCGGGTTCGACCATAACGCCCAGTCGCTACGCACGGTCATGCGGCTGGAGAGCCCCTATCCAGGTCATGAGGGGCTCAACCTTTCCTGGGATTTGCTCGAAGGGCTGGCCAAGCATAACGGGCCGGTGGCCGCTCCGAACTGGGCGCTGGCTGAGCTTGACGAGGCATTCCCGCTTGAGCTGGGACAATGGCCGTCGCTCGAAGCACAAGTGGCGGCGGTTGCTGACGATATCGCTTATGACAATCACGATATCGACGATGGCTTGCGTGCTGGATTCCTGACGCTCGACGATCTGCTTGAGCTCGATTTCCTTGCGGACCAATGGCGCGATGTCGAGCGGCGCCATCCGCGCGAACCGCGCGACAGGCTACTGCGAGAGCTGGTTCGCGACCAGATCGGGCTGATGGTGAACGATGTAATCTCGCAAACGCGCGAACAGGTACAGGGGATCGGTTCGGTCGCCGAAGTTCGCGACGCCGGGCGCCAGCTCGGCGGCTTTTCGCCCGCTATGGCACGTGCCGAACGCGGACTGAAACGCTTCATGTATGAACGGCTTTACTTCCACTCAGACCAGGTTGAGGCGGCCCTGCGCGCTCGCGACGTAGTGGCGCGACTGTTCGCTGCTTATTCGCAGGATGCTGGTCTCATGCCTGAGGAATGGCGGGCTCGCCTTCCCGCGAACGACCCGCATCGTTCACGGGTTATCGCCGATTTCATCGCGGGAATGAGTGATCGTTTTGCGATCGAGTGTTGCGCCGCGATCTATGGTCAGCGGCCCAAGGGATTGAGCAATGTCTGAGCCGCTGCGCCTTGCCCTGGTTGGTGCGACGGGCCTGATCGGCCGCGCCGTGATCGACGCATGTATCGGCCGAAGCGATGTGCGCCTCGTCGCGATCGCACGTCGCGAGATGAAGCTGCCGCGTGGCGCCCGTATGGAACTGTTTGTGGCAGAGCCCGACCGGTGGGGCGAAGTGTTCGAGGCCTTGCAGCCAACCGCCCTGATTTCCGCGCTCGGCACAACCTGGAAGAAGTCGGGCGAGGATGAAGAGGCCTTCCGCGCGGTCGACAAGCAACTGGTGCTGGCAACGGCGCGCGCCGCGCATGCAGCGGGCGTCCAGCGAATGGTGTCGATCAGCTCAGTCGGTGCCGATCCGCTTTCGAAAAACCTTTACCTGAGGGTGAAGGGCGAGGTTGAGTACGAACTTTCGAAGGTCGGCCTGAAGCGGCTCGACCTTCTGCGCCCGGGCTTGCTCAAGGGTACGCGCGAGAACGATAGTAGGCTCGGCGAGCGGCTGGGTATCATCGCTAGCCCGCTGATCGACCCGTTCCTCAACGGCAAGTTTCGCAAGTATCGTTCGATCGAAGCAAACAAAGTGGCCCAGGGGGCCATCGGCCTTGCTTCGCGCCGTGCGGGCGGGCGCTTCACCCATGACAATGACAGTATCCGCCGTGCCGCTCGCGAACGGGCCAAGTTGGGCGGCTAGCCACCTGCGTCTGGGCGCGCTAAGCCTGGGGGCAACGAGGGAGAGAGTGCGCCGCGATGATCCGCTGGGCGACCAATCTGTTTGCAGTCTGGACAGTGCTCGGCACAGCCTGGGCATGGGTAATTCCCGAGCATTTCCTTTGGGTGGTTGACGGCAGCTTTAAGCCATTCGGGCAATCGCTGGTGAGTGTGCTGCTGGGCGTGATCATGCTCGGCATGGGGCTTACCCTTTCGCCGCAGGATTTCGCGCGTGTCCTGAAGCTGCCACGTGCGGTGGCGAGCGGCGTGGCGTTGCAGTTTACGGTGATGCCGTTGGCGGGGATCGCCTTTGCGATAATGTTTGGTCTCGAAACCGGGCTGGCGGTCGGGCTGATTCTGGTCGCCTGTTGCCCCGGAGGCACTGCCTCGAATGTGGTCACATATCTCGCGCGCGCCAATCTGGCGCTGTCGGTCACCCTTACGCTCGCTTCCACAATGATCGCGGTAGTGGCGACACCGCTGCTGACCGGCTGGCTGGCTGGCGTTTATGTCGAGATTGACCAGTGGGCGCTGTTCCAAGGGATAATCACCGTTGTACTTCTGCCGGTGGTGGCGGGCGTTGCGCTCAATCGCCAGTTTCCGGCGGTCACCGCGCGGATTGCTGCGGTTTCGCCGCTCGCCTCGGTGATCGGTGTGGTGCTGATTGTCGGCGGGATCATCGCGCAGTCGCAGCCGCTGATCGTGGAAAATGCGGGCGTGCTGCTGCTTGCGCTTCTGGCGCTTCATGCGACCGGTTTTGCGCTAGGCTATGCGCTCAGCGGTTTGGTGGGGCTGGGCGAGGCGGGGCGGCGCACCTGCGCGATCGAAGTGGGGATGCAAAATAGCGGGCTCGGCTCGACGCTTGCTTCTGCGCCCAGCTTTGCATCTCAGTTCGCGTCACCGATGCAGGCTGCGCTCGCACCTGTGCCGAGCGCCGTTTCCGCCGTCTATCACGTGGTTATCGGCAGCCTGCTGGCGGCGTGGTGGCGGCGCAAGAACCAAGGAGAGAGTGAATGAGCTGGGATGCAATTTTCGGGGCGGCAAACATGCTTGCCATGATAAGCTGGGCGGCGCTGATCTTGCTGCCCCGCTGGCCGGCTTTGCTCAGCGCATTGCTCTATCTCGTGGTCGGCCTGCTTAGCCTGCTCTACGCGGGGATACTGGTGGGCCTCTTCACCGGCCTGGCCGACCCGGGTGGAAGCCTCGCAGGTGGCAATTTCAGCTCGATCGAAGGCGTGCAAACACTGTTTTCGGCCAAGGGTGGCCTGACGATGGGCTGGGTGCACTATCTCGCCTTCGACCTGTTCGTCGGGATCTGGACCGCGCGCGACGCCGACGCCAAGGGTTTTTCACGCTTCGTACAGGCTCCCATTCTCGTCGCGACCTTCATGGCCGGCCCGCTCGGGCTGTTACTCTGGTTGCTGCTGCGTGAGCCGCGCGCGCGGGCAAGCGGTCGCTGGAGCTAGTTGGGCGGGGCCGTGAACCGTTGGCGCACTGGCACTTTGTAGGCTTGGAAGGCGCGGGGTGACCTTGGTAGGCGCAAACCGGGCCAAAGCCCTGGGGAGGGGACATGAACGGATACCACACCTACATCACCTATGATGAGATCCTGAACTTTTGGGCCAAGGAGCGCCCAGAAGGCCCCGCCATCGAGCAAGATGGTCGCATCACCAGCTTTGCCGAGACCGACCGGCTGACGCGCCAGATCATCGGCTTTTATTGGGATAAGGGGCTGAAGGCGGGCGACCGCATCGCATGGCTGGGCAAGAATTCGGACCTCTATTCCTTGCTTTACATGGCTGCTGCGCGATGCGGCGTCGTGATGGTGCCCGTCGGCTGGCGACTAGCCCCGCCAGAAGTGAGCTACATCTTGCAGGACACCGCGGCAAGGTTGGTGTTCACCGGCGACGAGTTCGCCGATGTCGGCCGCGAAATCGCGCCGAGCCTTCCGGCGGCTCCGCGGGTTTTCTCCGAAAGCGAAATGCGAGTTGCGATCCCGCGCTTTACCGCTGCGGACTATGAGCCGGCGGTTGCAAACGACCCTGTGCTCCAGCTCTATACTTCGGGCACAACTGGCAACCCCAAAGGTGCGGTGCTCTCCAACGCTAACCTCTTCGCCCTGCGCAATGATGCGTTGGATGCCGAGTTGCCGTGGACGTACTACGAGCCGAATGATTGCATGCTGGTGGCGATGCCCTGCGCACATATCGGAGGTACCGGGCTGATCAACATTGCCGCAGTTAGCGGAATTCGCGCGCTGGTGCAGGCGGAGTTTACCCCGCTGGGCGTACTTGAGGCGATTGAAAGCGGCGCAAGCCAGATGTTTATTGTGCCGGCTGCATTGCAGATGGTGATCCAGCATCCGCGCGCCCGTGAGACCGACTTCAGCAATCTCAAATATCTGATGTATGGCGCAGCGCCGATGCCGCTCGAACTGCTGAAGGAAGCGGTTGGGGCCATGCCCAACGCCCGCTTCCTGCAGGCCTATGGGATGACCGAGACCACGGGCACGATTTCGATCCTGCCGCCGGAGGATCATTCGCTCGAAGGCAACAAGCGCATGCGTTCGGCTGGCAAGGCGGTGCCTGGCGTTGAGATTCGCGTGGTCGATCCGGAGGGGAATGAAGTGCCGCGCGGCGAGATCGGCGAGGTGGCAGTCAAGTCGCCTTCCAACATGGTCGGATACTGGCACCTGCCTGAAGCCACCGCAGAGGCTCTGCGCGACGGGTGGATGCACACGGGCGACGCGGCGGTGATGGACGAGGACGGCTACATCTACATCCAGGACCGCATTAAGGACATGATCATCTCAGGCGGAGAAAACGTTTATCCGGCCGAAGTCGAAAGCGCGATCTATGGCCATCCCGCCATCGCCGAGGTTGCGGTGATCGGCGTGCCAAGCGAAAGATGGGGAGAAGAGGTCAAGGCCTGCGTCGTCGCCAAGCCGGGCATGGAGGTCAATGAAAATGACGTGATCGCCTGGGCGCGCGAGCGAGTAGCCGCTTTCAAGGCGCCCAAAAGCGTCGACGTGATCCCCTTGATGCCGCGGAACCCGAGCGGCAAGATCCTGCGGCGCGAGCTGCGAAAGCCCTATTGGGAAGGGCGCGAACGCCAGGTCAATTGAACAACACAGGGGGATGGCGCGCGGGCAGGCCAAGGATGAACGGCCGAGTGCGTCGCGGGCTTTCCGTTGAACTGTGAAAACGAAGCACCCGCCAATTGCTTGGCGGGTGCAAGGTATCGGTTTCTTACTGCGACGTCGAAGGTCGGATGCAACGGACCTGTAGATCAGGTCTCTTCGTCAACCGCGTCAGCCGCCGATTTGAGATCGTCACCGATCCCGCACACTGTATTGCATGCGGATGCGGTGAGCGTCATCGCGGCAAGGGCAGCAACAATCAGCGTCTTGCGTAGTATGAATCCAATCCTTCCACTGTCGGAGCGTTTGTAGCCGGTTTTGTCATAGATGGTGATGGTTGAGACGCAAAAGCTACAACGCAGCGGTGGATTGTTCGCGAGGACGGGTAAGTCGATGTTCACGCCAGGCTATCAACAATCCGGCAAGGATCACTAGCGGCGCACCCAGCCAGGTCGCCGCGGGGGGCAGCCGGTCGAACAACCACCAGCCGAACAAAGTGGCCCAGATAAGCGCCGAATAATCCATCACGATTACACTCGCCACGGTGCCATACCGCAATGCGGTCGTGAGCAGGTATTGCCCAAGTAGGCCCGCTATACCCAGCGTAATGAGCAGAGCCCATTGCTCGGCATTCTTTTCGTGCCAGAAGAAGGGCAGGGCAAGCAGTAATGGTGGTACCGAGAGCAGTGAAAAATAGAATACGATGGTGAGAGAATCCTCTGTCTGCGTGAGATCGCGGATGTAGATCGAGATCACAGCGATCATGAAGGCAGCGCCCAGTGCAACTGCAGTTCCTAGCAGCGGGATATGCCCGTCGCCAGGCTGGGCAATCACCAGCACCCCGGCAAAGCCAAGCGCCACCGCGCTCCAACGCCAGACCCCGATCCTTTCATGCAAGATCAGTGACGACAAAATCACGGCCCATATCGCGGACGTAAAGTTGAACGTCGTCGCCTCGGCCAGCGGCAGCAGCGTGACTGAGCCGAAATTGAGCAACATGGCTGCAAGGCCGATCAAGGCACGCATTCCGTGCTGCGGCAATCGCGTGGTGTGCAACTTGCTCAATCCACTCGTGGCCCAGAAAAAGAGCAGGATCAGCGGGATAGTCGGCAGTTGCCGCCAGAACAGGATCTCCGGCAGCGTGAGCCCGCTTTCGCTTGCCAGTTTGACCAGCGCCATCATTAGCGCAAGTGTCGCAGCGGCAACCAAGCGGATCAGCAGAGCAAGCAGCGGGCGTTGACGGGGCGGAGGGTTCACTCCTCCCGGTCTAAGCCCTGCGAAGAAAGGTGCAAGCACACAAGGGATTGCGCGGAATAGCTGGCGCCCCCATTTCCCCGCCTATGGTGCACGAACCCGAATTCCTGTTGTTCGCCAGCGAAGCGGACCTGGTCGCCCTTGCGGGAGCGGGCTTCCTAATCCTGGCGCTGCTCGCCCTGCTGGGCGACCGCATGCGCAATCGGCGCGAGCGGGTGGAACGGCTCGACCGGGTAGGCTGGGTTCCCTGGACAGGCATCTTCGTCGCCTGCGCGATAATCGGCGGGGGACTTTTGACGATGTCGCTGCCGCAGGCGCTTTTTGGCGGTTAGTGCAGCGCGCCGCGAAAGACGCGGCGAGGCGTGTCAGAGACACGCCTCTAGATAAGCCTGGTCGAAGCCGAACTGGCGCGCCTTTTCGAGCGTGTAGGGACGCAGGCCACTCGAGCGGAACTCGCCGAGGATCTTGCCGTCGTCGGTCTCGTCGAGATATTCGAACTTGAACAGTTCCTGCGTCACGATCACGTCGCCTTCCATCCCGATCACCTCGGTGATGTTAGTGGTGCGGCGCGAACCGTCGCGAAGGCGCTTCACCTGTACGATCAGATCGACCGATTCAGCGATCTGGCGGCTGATGGCTTCTTTCGGGATCTTGATGTCGCCCATCAGGATCATGTTTTCCATACGGCCTAGGCACTCGCGCGGGCTGTTGGCGTGCAGCGTACACATCGAACCGTCGTGGCCGGTATTCATCGCGGCGAGAAGGTCGAAACAGTCCGCGCCACGAATTTCGCCCAGGATGATGCGGTCAGGGCGCATACGCAAGGCGTTCTTCACAAGGTCGCCAATGGTGATGGCACCTTGGCCTTCGAGGTTCGGCGGACGCGTTTCAAGCGGCAGCCAGTGCGGCTGTTGCAGGCGAAGTTCGGCCGCGTCTTCGATCGTTAGCACACGTTCGCCCGGGTCGATCATCTTCGAAAGGGCGTTGAGTATGGTCGTCTTACCCGAACCCGTACCGCCCGAGATGACCACGTTCATGCGGCAAGCGCCTGCGATCTTGAGTGCCGTGGCCATCTTCTCGCTCATCGAGCCGAACTCTGTGAGCATGTCGATGGTGATCGGCTTCTCGGAGAACTTGCGGATCGAGATCGCGGTGCCGCGCAGCGAAAGCGGCGGCACGATCACGTTGACACGGCTGCCGTCCTTCAGGCGGGCGTCGGCCAGCGGCGTGGTTTGGTCGACGCGGCGGCCGACCTGGTTCACGATGCGCTGCGCGATCTGGAAAAGGTGTTGCTCGTCGCGGAACTGGATCGGTGCGATGACCAGCTTGCCCTTCTTTTCGATGTAGGTCTGCTTCGGTCCGTTGACCATGATGTCCGACACGTCGGGATCATTCAGCAGCTCTTCGAGCGGCCCGAAGCCGAGCAACTCGTCGATCAACACCTTTTCGAGCGCGAACTGCTCGCGGCGGTTGAGCGTCACCTTGAGCTCGGCCAGCACTTCCATGATGATCGGTCGGAATTCTTCTGACAGCTCTTCCTTGGTCAGCGTGGCAGCCGCTTCGGGATCGACGCGTTCGAGCAGGCGTGGCAGCACCTGTTCCTTGATCTTGTGGATGCTGGCTTCAAAGCCGCCGACCTCGGAATCGCCCGAGTGATCGGCATTCATCCGATCGTCGAGCCGCGCCATCGCATCGTCAGCGCCGCGTGCACCACTTGGCGCGGACGGGCGCTGCGCCGCTGCAGCCGCGGATTCGCCAGGCAGGGGCGGAAATTGGTTGCCGCCACCTGCCGGATTCGACGATGCAGGCGCGGCCCCGCCCGCTGTCATTGGGCGTGCTACGCCAAAGGACGGACGGCCTCCGGGATTCATCCCTGCAGGTCCATTCTTCCTTCCGAATGCGCTCATTCCGAGGCCCCCAAGCGGTTAGTTGCATTTCCACGAGGCATCGCCGCGCGAGGCGAAGATTCTCTCTCGAAGAGTGGTGAATAATTCGGAAAGGTTGTTTTTTTCCTAAGGTGGCAATGATTGTAGCGGGGGTTTTCTCGCAGAGCAGTCTCCACAAGCATCCAGACGCCGCTTCGCTTTGTGGGTAATGCGGCTAGTCGCTTGCTTTGTCGTTCAAAGGACGAAAGGGACGAGGAAGAGAACGCAACTCCGGAGAAACTCGCTTGCAGCAAAACGAACGCACAGGCCTGCTATTCGCCATTGCCGGATTTGCCACGCTTTCCGTGGGCGATGCCGTGATCAAGACCATGGCTGGGGCATGGCCAGTCATCGCGGTTGCCGCCCTGCGCTTCAGCATCGGAGCGGTTGCGCTCGGAACTCTACTGATGGTCCGAGAAGGGCCTGCGGGGTTCGGGCCGCGCAACCCGTGGCTCCAGCTTGCCCGCGGCACTTGCCTTGCGTTGTCGACCCTGGCGTTCTTCTCGGCAATCTATGTGATGCCTCTGGCAGAGACCATGGCGATCACTTTCCTCTCGCCAGTGCTCACAGCAATCCTGAGCGGCCCGCTTCTCGGTGAAAGGGTGCGCCCAGCGGTGTGGCTGGCATCGCTTTTCGCTCTGGTGGGCGTGGCGCTGATCCTGCGCCCCAATCTGGCCGAGCTCGGCTGGCCCGCGCTCCTGCCGCTTGTGGCTGCGGTGTTCTTTTCCCTGATGATGATCGCACACCGCGCTTCCGCCGGGCAAGGCAGCGCGCTGGCTATGCAAGCATACATGGCAATCGTCGCTGCGCCGCTGCTCGTGGTCGCGGCCCTTGGCGCCAAGGTTACCGGCATCGGTGGCATCGACTTCGGTTGGCCGAGCTGGGACGTCGTGCTGCGCTGTGCCTTCGCGGCCTTTACCGCCACTTGCGCGCACTGGATGGTGTTTATCGGCACTTCGCGTGCAGGCGCATCGCAGGTCGCGCCCGCCTCCTATGTCCAGATGCTGGTGGCGACGGTGCTTGGCTGGTGGTGGTTCGGCGATGCACTAGGCTTGATGACGCTGGCGGGCGCATCGGTGATCATCGGCGCAGGGCTTTTCCTGTGGCGCGCCAGCCTGCGCGGTTAACCGCTACAAGAAGCCATTTGAAGAGCTTGTTGCGTGCGCTAAAGGCAAGCTTCCATTCAGCCAAAGCGCTCTAGCGGCGTCTGGCATAGCCGGTTCAGTTCAGCGAGATATTTATGTGCGGCATCATTGGAATAGTGGGCACCAGCCCGGTGGTGGACCGTTTGGTCGATGGACTGAAGCGGATGGAATACCGCGGCTATGATAGTTCCGGGCTTTGTACGATTCATGATGCCAGGCTGGCGAGGCGTCGCGCCGAAGGCAAGCTCTCGAACCTTGTCGCTGTCCTTGCCGACCAACCTGCGGGTGGCGATGTCGGTATCGCACATACGCGTTGGGCCACGCATGGCGCACCTAATTCGATCAACGCCCATCCGCATGCGACCGACCACGTGGCAATAGTCCACAACGGAATCATTGAGAATTTCAAGGAATTGCGCGACGAACTTAAGGCCGATGGCCGGGTGTTCGAAAGTGAAACCGACAGCGAAGTGGTGGCCCATCTCGTCTCGCGCCGGATCCAGGCAGGGGACACGCCAGAAGAGGCGATGTGTGACGTCCTGCCGCGGCTCAAGGGCGCATTTGGCCTTGCGATAGCCTTCCGCGACTACCCCAACTTGCTGGTAGGCGCACGGCTCGGCTCGCCGCTTGTGGTCGGTTATGGCAAAGGCGAAATGTACCTCGGCTCCGATGCGCTGGCGCTCGCTCCGCTGACGCAACAGATCGCCTATCTCGAGGAAGGCGATTGGGTCGTCATCACTCGCGATAGCGCGCAAGTTTACGATGCGGAACACAAGCCAGTGACGCGCGCGAAGCAGCACTCCGGCGCTTCGGCTACTGCGGTGGAAAAGGGCAATTACCGCCACTTCATGCAGAAGGAGATTTTCGAACAGCCCACCGTGGTGGCGCAGACGCTCTCTTCCTACTTGCGCCGTTCGGACAATTCGATCGCGCTACCGCAGTTCGATGTTGATCTCTCGGCGATCAGGCGGCTCACAATCGTTGCCTGCGGCACGTCCTATTACGCGGGGATGGTCGCGAAATACTGGTTCGAGCATTTTGCGCGGCTGCCGGTCGACATCGATGTCGCAAGCGAATTCCGGTATCGCGACCCGGTGCTCGAGGAAGGCGGGCTGGCGCTGTTCATCTCGCAAAGCGGCGAAACCGCCGACACGCTCGCGGCGCTGCGCCATTGCCGCAAGGAAGGGCAGAAGATCGCGGTCGTGGTCAATGTCCCGACCAGCACAATGGCGCGCGAAGCGGACTTGCTGCTGCCCACCCATGCCGGACCGGAGATCGGAGTCGCTTCGACCAAAGCCTTCACTTGCCAGTTGGCAGTGCTGGCCGCGTTGGCGGTACATATGGCCGTGGCGAAAGGTCGGATGAGCCACGAGGAGGAGCAGGAGGTTGTTTGGCACCTGCTGGAGGCGCCTGCCGCTCTCAATGCAGCGCTCGATCACGATGACGACATTGCGGCAATGGCGCATCTTATCGCGCCTGCGCGCGACGTGCTTTATCTGGGGCGGGGGCCGGACTATCCACTGGCGCTTGAGGGGGCGCTGAAACTCAAGGAAATCAGCTATATCCATGCTGAAGGTTACGCCTCGGGGGAAATGAAGCATGGGCCGATCGCGCTGATCGACGAGCAGGTTCCGGTGATCGTGATCGCGCCTTCTGGCCCGCTGTTTGAAAAGACCGTTTCCAACATGGAGGAGGTGCGCGCGCGCGGTGGGCAGGTAGTGCTGATATCGGATTCAAAGGGCTTGGAGCAGGCGAGCGAGGGGTGCATTGCGACGATCGAAATTCCGATGGTGCACCCGTTGATCGCGCCGCTCGTATACGCCGTACCTGTCCAACTGCTGGCCTATCACGTGGCGGTGGTGAAGGGCACCGATGTCGACCAGCCACGCAATCTGGCGAAATCGGTTACAGTCGAATAACCTCCGAATATCTGCGATGTAGGGGTGCGCCTGGCCCGATTGCCTGGGTTTCTGGCAGTGTTATGCAAGCGCTTATGACAACGGATTCGAAAGACTGGCGCGATCTTCCACCGGCGGACCAACCATTCCTCCCGGACGAGATCCAGCAAGAAATCGAGGCCCTCGCCAAGGGTATCCTTCCGCCCAGGCTGAACTTCGCCCGTTTTCGTAAGGCGATCCTTGATCCCGTCCTGCTCGAACTTGGTTTTTGGCGACAGGGGATCGGTTTTTGCCGAGAGATCGATGCGTTCATGGTGTCGCTCCAACTGATGCGGGATAAATCCAACCGCGCGTTCCGGATCGACCTTGGCTTCCAGCCGCTGGCGATGTGGGATCCGGCAGCGAATGGCGAGTAGCCCGAGATTACCTCCCTGTTTCGCGGATCGATTACCTTTCCCGGCGGGCTGTGCTGGTGGAAGCACGGGCTGGATGAGGTGGAAACCCGCGTGGTCCTACAAGCGGCAGCTGGCTACCTTCGCGCAGAGCTCTTGCCCGGATTGCAGCAAGTGGTGGATTTCTGCGAAACTGCCACGTCTTCACGGCTTGCGGAGATGCCGCGATGGCTGTTCCTCCTAATGAGCCGTGAGATCAGCTTTGCCCGCTTCCGGCACAACGCGTAACGCAAGGGTGAGGCGGCCGAATTCGCACAAGCGGCTCTGGCCTGCATGCCCCAGCTCGGTCCGTTGGCGCATCTGCAACCGCCGGAGCCGATAGAGCTGGAAATGCGGCGTATTGCAGGGCAGTAGGACACCGCACCACGCGGGTCTCGCCTTGCGGGCCAATGTGGCCTAAGCGGGCAGTATGAAGATTTCCGGAGGATGCCACTGCGGGGCGATACGGTTTGAGGCGGACGCGGCCTCAGAGCCCGAGGTGCTCGATTGCAATTGCTCGATCTGCAGCAAGACCGGATTTCTTCACCTAATCGTGTCGCATGCGGATTTTCATCTCCTGAGCGGGCAAGATGATTTGATGTCATACCGCTTTGGCACGGGCGCTGCTGAACACATGTTCTGCCGGCATTGCGGTATCAAGAGCTACTACCAGCCGCGCTCTCATCCAGAGGCATGGAGCGTCAATTTGAGGTGCCTGGACGCGGGACAGGATCTGGGCCCCCGGATCGTTGCCTTCGACGGGCGGAACTGGGAAGAAGCAGCCAAGGATTTGTAAGGCGATTTCGTATTCTTGGGCGGAATTCCTCACGCTTTGGGGGCAGCTTTACTACCGCATAACCTATTAGGGTTAATCGCGAGTGGGTGAGCGAAATTGAAATCGCCTTTCCGAGCGGGCCGACCCCTATGTCGGTCGGTGCCATTCTTGGCCTGACCGTACCGGTGGGGGACGAAGCGCTCAAGCTGTTCAGCCAGGCTGAGCGCAGGCTCGCCTGACGCTCAGGGAAATCACGCTGTAATCAGACCGCCGACGACGCTTTCAAACAGGGCGCGGCCGTCGCTGCTGCCGAGCACATCCTCGATTGCGCGCTCTGGGTGCGGCATCATGCCCAACACATTGCCCTGCGCATTGAGGATGCCGGCGATGTCGCGGCATGAGCCGTTGCACGGTTCGGCATAGCGGAACGCCACGCGGCCTTCGCCCTCGAGCCGGTCGAGCGTTGCGTCGTCAGCGAAGAAGTTGCCGTCATGATGCGCCACCGGGATGCGAACCACTTCGCCCGTTTCGTAGGCACTGGTGAACAGCGACTGATTGTTCTCGACCGTCAGCGGAACAGTGCGGCAGATGAAGTTCTGGCTGCCATTGCGCATCAGCGCCCCGGGCAGCAAGCTAGCCTCGGTGAGGACCTGGAACCCGTTGCAAACTCCCAGCACCGGCACGCCGCGTTCGGCGGCGTTCACCACTGCCTGCATGATCGGGCTTCTTGCGGCCATTGCGCCCGAGCGCAGATAATCGCCATAGGAGAACCCGCCGGGCAGGGCGATGAAGTCTAACCCATCGGGCAAGTCGGCAATTCCATGCCAGACTCGGATCGCCGGTACACCCAAAACCTTTTCCAGTGCCACCGCCATGTCGCGGTCGCAGTTCGAACCGGGAAAGGTGATGACAGCGGCGCGAAATGCCATCAGGCGTGCTCCGCCTCGCCGAGCTTTTCGACCGCGTAGTCTTCGATCACCATATTGGCGAGCAGCTTGCGACACATCTCGTCGATGGCTTCGTTGCTGGTGCCGCCTGCCAGGTCCATTTCGATCACACGGCCGATCCTAACATCCTCTACTCCGGAGAAGCCAAGGCCTTCGAGTGCATGGTGCACAGCGCGGCCCTGGGGATCGAGCACCCCGGGTTTGAGCCGGACCAGGACACGAACTTTCATGTGGGTGCTCCTCGCTATGCTGGATCGGACGGCGCACGAGCGCCTGTCGCGGAGCCTATAGCGTGCTCCTCGTCAAGCGCAATCGGCATGCAGGACATTGCCCACCGTGGAGAGGGATCACTCTTCGTTTTCAGGCTCCGGCACTACCAGCAATTCGACTGCAGCATCGGCGGCAAGATATTGCTGTGCTGCAGCCACGATATCCTGTGCGGTGAAGCTCTTCAGAATGTCGGGCGCGGCGAAATAGCGATCGAGCCGATCCGCTTCGCTTTGCGCACGGTCGGTGAGCGACATCCATCCGCCAAGCGACTTGAGCAGATTGTCATAGTTTTCGAGCAGCGGCTGGCGCGCGCGATTGACGGTATCGTCGTCGAGTTTGCCGTCGCGCAGGCCGCCCAACACCGCTCCGATCGCCGATCGAGCCGGATCGAGTTGGGCGCGATCCACCGCGACATTCAGGCTGAAAGTGCCGTAGCCGCGCCACACGCGCGACGGGGAGCTTCCGGCGGAAGGCGAATAGGCCTGCCCCAGCGCTTCGCGTAGCTCTTCCTGCAACCGAACGCGGATCACCAGGCCCAGCAGTTCCAGCCTCAGCGCTTCGCGCAGGTCGCTGTCGTCCGTAGTCGGCCAGACCATACGAATGAGCGCCTGATCGGCCTCCCCGGTATGGGTGATCGTGCGAGTTCCGCGCTCAGCAGTGAAAGGACGATGGCGAGCGTCTTTGCGCGGGTTGAACTCGGCTTCGCGCGGTTCGAGGGCGCCCAGCGTCTTCGCCACGGCATCGATCGCTGCCTGTTCGTCGAAATCGCCGACCAGCGCCAATTCGATCGCACCCTTGGCTAGCCGGTCACCGATATCGGCTGCGAGCTGTTCGAATGTGCGCGCTTCATAGGCCTCGCGCGATTGCAGGGTGAAGCGCGGGTCTCCGTCGGAGAGGATACCTCCGATCTTGTTGTTCAGCGCTTGCCCGGGGGTCGCGTCGAGGCTGGCGAAGAACTGTGCGATACCTCGCCTGTAGCGTTCGACGCCTTCGCTGCGATAGCCGGGATCTACCAATGCCGCGGTCAGCAATTGCAGCTGCAGCTCAAGGTCGCGCGGAGTGGTGGTGCCGCCCATCTGGAAAGAATCGCCGTTCGCGCCGATAGAGATTCCGACGCTCCGCCCGGCCAAGATGGTCGCAAGCTCATCCTGGCTATGCTTGCCGAGCCCACCTGCAGGTAGCGTAGCGACGAGTGCAGTCTTGAGCGGATCGTCGGCGGTGTTGAGCAATTCGCCACCATCGAGTGTAAGGCGATAGCTTACCTGGTCCTTCCGAATATCGGTCTGCTTCAAATTGAGCCGCACGCCAGTGTCGAAGCGGATCAGCCGGATGCCGAGCCGCTCGTCGCGCGTGTCGGATACGACGGCGCCGGGCGTGCCGAAGTCCTGATATGCGAACTCGGCCTGTTCGGCCCAATTGGGCGGCGCGGTGATGTCGGCGGAGGCGACCTCGTTCCACGCCGCGCGCAAGGCATCGGCTCCTCCTTCGGGCTCGCTTCGGCCCTGGTAACGGATCAGTGGATCATCAAGCGCGGCTGCATCCGCCATGACGGCGGCCAAAGCCGCATCGGGGGTGATTTCGCCCGCGAACTCCTCGAACCGTTCAAGCGCACTTTGCGGCGTCGAGGGAATGCGCTCATCGTCGACCAGTGAAAGCGCCATGGCTGCAAGCGCGGCATGGGTACGCGTCTCTGAGCTGCTGGCGGCATTCTCGAGCGACGTACGGATCGAGGCGAGTTGCTCGTTCACCTCGGCCAGGCTGAAGACGAACGAAAGCGCTGTCCTCACCGCAATACCGGCGGCGTTCAGTCCCTTGCGCCATTCCCCATCGGGCGTACTTACCGTGAGCGTGGTCGAGCGTGCATCCTCGAACAGGTCGCCAGTGCCGAAACTCGCGCCGCGGAAAGGCGCATCTGCGCCGCGCGCCAGCGCTTGCAACCGCCGGTTGATGATGCCGTATCCGACCTGGCGCAGCAGGCCTTGCTGGCGATTGGCGATCGTGTCGGGTCGATCCTTCCAGGCAGCATAGCGCGAAACGCTGACGCTTTCGGGAAGTGCCGGATCGACATAGATGTCGGTCTCACCGTTCCGCGCGATATCTACCGGGCCGGTAACCTGCTCGACCGGATCGGGCGCAGCGGTCCAGTCGGCAAACCAGTGCCGCACTCGCGCTTCCATCAGGTCGATGGGGAAATCGCCCACAATCACCAGCGTGGTGTTTGCGGGGACATAAGTGCGGCGATAGAAGCCGCGCAATGTGGCTGCCGGGGCATTCTCGAGAACTTCCAGCGCACCGATCGGCAGCCGGTCGACGAAACGCGCGCCGGGCGCCGTGAATTCGAGCTGGTCGATCAGCGATTTGTAGGCGAAATTGGTCCGGTCGCGCCGCTCGGCCAGGATAATGCCGCGTTCGCGCGCCACCGCATTTTCTTCGATAAGCAATTCGCTCGCAGTCTCGCGCATCAGCATCAGCACGGTTTCGAGCAGGCTCTCGTCATTGCGCGGAAGGTCGAGCCGATAGACCGTCTGTTCCAGCCCGGTCGAGGCATTGGTGTCGGCGCCGAAGGCCAGTCCTTCGCGCTCGAGCAGCTTGATCATCTCGCCTTCGGGAACCTGCTTCGATCCATTGAAGGCCATGTGTTCGAGGAAATGCGCGAGCCCGCGCTCGTATTCGTTCTCGTCGAGCGAGCCCGAACCGATGTGCAGCCGCACCATTGCCGTGCCTTCGGGCGTGGTATTCTGGCGCAGAATGTAGCGCATGCGATTATCGAGCACACCAAAGCGATAGGCCGGGTCGACCGGAATATCGCTCGCCTCGAAGGCCCAGATCGGCTCAGCTGGAGCCGCAGGCTGCTCGGCGAAGGCAGAAGTTGGCTGAAGGGCGAGTGCTGCAAGCGCCGCAAGCATTACGGGAAAACGCATGGCTCCTGCTTACCTGCTAATCGCAGGGTGGCAAGTGACCGCAAATGCAATCCCGCTTGTGCTTTACTTCTTCGCCTTCGGGGGTGCGCCGCGCAACCGGCCGCGGTGGGCCGAAAGGTCGAACACTTCGCCGGGGCTGCTGTCGTCGCCCTGCAACAGGCCGAGACGGCGCGCGACTTCCTGATAGGCTTCGCTTTCTCCGCCCAGGTCGCGCCGGAAGCGATCCTTGTCGAGCTTTTCGCCGGTCTTCATGTCCCACAGGCGGCAGCCGTCGGGGCTGATCTCGTCGGCCAGGATAACGCGACTGAAATCGCCGTCATAAATTCGACCGAATTCCAGCTTGAAGTCGATCAGACGGATGTCGATCGCGGCGAACATGCCGCACATGAAATCGTTGATGCGGATTGCCATCGCGGCGATGTCCTGCATCTCTTCGGGGCCGGCCCAGTTGAAGCAGGCGATGTGTTCCTCGGCGATCAGCGGGTCGCCCAGCGAATCGTCCTTGTAGTAATATTCGATCAGTGTGTGCGGCAGCGGTTCCCCCTCGGGGATGCCAAGGCGCTGCGAAATCGAGCCTGCGGCAACATTGCGCACCACCACTTCGATCGGAATTATTTCGACCTGGCGGATCAACTGCTCGCGCATGTTGAGGCGGCGGATGAAGTGCGTCGGGATGCCGATATGCGCTAGCCGCGTGAAGACATATTCCGAAATGCGGTTGTTGATCACGCCCTTGCCGTTGATCGTACCCTTCTTCTGGGCGTTGAAGGCAGTCGCATCATCCTTGAAATACTGGATCAGCGTGCCCGGTTCGGGGCCTTCGTAAAGGATCTTGGCCTTGCCTTCGTAAATCTGGCGGCGACGCGACATGTTGGGATCATCCTGCTGAAAAAATACGCCGCCCCGGCAAGCGATGCGATGGCGCAACGCGGTGGCCGGGGCGAGGCAACAAGCCTTACTCGCAACGGTTGAAATTGGCAAACGCGCTCTGGCGTGTCTCACTGCGCATCGCGCGCAGGCGCAGTGGTGCCTCGGGGCGGGATCGAACCACCGACACTACGATTTTCAGTCGTATGCTCTACCAACTGAGCTACCGAGGCATCGCTGCGGCGACGGTATAAAACACCGGCGAGCGAATGAGAGCGCGCCTATGGCGAAGCTGTGGGCCCTTGGCAAGCGCCAATTGCCCGAAATTCGGCTAGTCGCGGTCGTCGCGGATGATTTCCCCGGCGATTTCTTCGAGCATGGCCGGTCGACCTGGCACGGCATAGCCATCCCCAAACCATTGCGCGAGGTCGCGGTCCCGGCAACGGCTGGAACAGAAGGGTGCGAATTGCGCTTGCCGCGGCTTCTTGCAGATCGGGCATGTCTTGATCTTGCTGGTCATAACGGCACTGCCTGGGCGAATCCGGCCTCCAGCGCAAGGCCCGGATCGGGCGCGACACGCACTTCGCGGCCAGTTCTGCGGGTCAATTCGGCGAGCCAATCGGAGGTAAGGCGCGAGGCGCCCGCCGGGTGGCAGCTGAGCAGGATCGCGCCGGGATCGGTCACCCCCTCGGCACGGCGCAACAACAGGCGCGCAGCGGCTCCGCTGCGATCAAGCGAGATCAGGCGCAATACTGAGGCGCGTGCCAGCCGCGCAATGATCTGGACGAAGCCGAAACCGTTCATGGCAGTCCGCTCATGCGGCCAGCCCGCCAATTGTTCGTCGAGTTTTGTGTCGACGGTGCGCCTGTCGCCCTTGTCGGACAGCGTAGGAAAATCGATGCCGATGTTGCCGCCTATGTCGAACCGGCGCAGCGCTTGTACCAGCGCCGGGACTGCGTTGGAGCAGATTGCCTCGACCGGATAGCCGTCAACATCGATCAGCGTCATCGCAGGCGTGTCCGAAAAGAGCAGTGAGCCGCCGTAGAACGCAACCTCGCCGGTCCATGCCTCCGAGAATAGCTCGTCCCAGTTGGCATCATCGGGAAAGCGCCGCACAATGTGCACCTCATAGCCTTCGTTGCGTAGGCTTTCGGCCAGCGAAGGTGCGAGGTTGAACGGCTGCTCGGTCTTGACCGCCTGCGCACGCTTCAGCCGCCCGCGTTCGGCAATCGCCTCGCGCTCGATCAGCATTCGCACCGTCGATCCTTCGCTGTCCGCTTTGGGCAGGCGCCGCCCGATCGCTTCCTCTCCGTTTGCGAAGCGAACGACAGCGTTAGGAGATAGCGGAAACCGCTCCACCACAATCGCTTCAGCGACTGCACCCTGCACGAGACGCCCGGGCCAGCGCAGCCGCGCGGCAACGATGCGCCCCTGTTCGAACCGGATCGCGCGTTCCTCGCCGATCCCCTCTTCGACGAGCCAGGCGTCAGTCAATGTCGAAGCCCGCCGATTTGAGCAGGGTGCGCGTTTCGTAGAGAGGAAGGCCGACCACGCCCGAATGGCTGCCCTCGATCCACGCAATGAGTCCTTCAGCTGCGCCCTGGATGGCATAGCCGCCGGCCTTGCCGTGCCATTCACCGCTGGCGAGGTAGGATGCGATTTCCTCTTCGCTCAGCCGCTTGAAGCGAACGGTGGTTTCACTCAGTTTCTCGCGCAGCGTGCCGTCGGGCGATTTCAGCGCGATAGCGGACAGCACGCGGTGCCTGCGGCCGGACAGCAGTTCGAGGCAATGCCGCGCACTTGCTTCATCTTCGGCCTTGGGCAGGATGCGGCGCCCGACTGCGACCACCGTGTCGCCGGCGAGGATGTGCCCTTCGCCTTTGACAGTGATTGCCTTCTCGCGCGCCATGCGCACCGCATAGTCGCGGGGAAGTTCGCCCTTCAGGGGGCTCTCGTCGATTTCGGCGGGGGCAATTTCGTCGGGCGCAATGCCAAGCCGCGCGATCAATTCGCGCCGCCGGGGGCTGGCCGATGCTAGGATGAGCTTGGGCGAACCCACGCGGGATTACTGCGGGCCGGGGCCGCCCCGGCCGGGCATGAAGCGGTAAGTGATGCGCGCCTTTGTGAGGTCATACGGCGTCAGTTCGCACAGCACATCATCGCCCACCAGCACTCGAATCCGGTTCTTGCGCATCTTGCCCGCGGTGTGCCCCAGCACTTCATGACCGTTTTCGAGCTCTACCCGGAACATCGCGTTGGGCAGTAGTTCGACCACCTTGCCGCGCATTTCGAGGAGTTCTTCCTTGGCCATGTAGATCCTTAGTTCAGTTTGTGGAGGCGGGTTGGCGCGCGCTTTAGCCGTGCCGGGAGCAAAATGGAAGCCTCGTGCGTTGCAGGGCCAGTCCACGGCGTGACCCGCTTGCGCCTCTGTTCATATCAATTGATGCAAATCAATACATTTCAGCCGCTTGTGCTGGAACTCGAATTAGGAGAAGGGCGCTCGCAAATGAGCCCAAAACATACTCTCTTGCTGGGAACCTGCCTTGCATGGACGCACGCAAGTGTTGCCCCGGCGCAGACCCCCATCGCTGCTGCCGCTGCTGCCCAGGGGCAGGACACTTTGGTTGAAGAAGCCGATATCGCCGCTGAGACGGGGATCGTGGTTCGCGCGCAGCGCATGCGCGGCCAGCTTGACGTCGAACAGGCGCCTGTGCTCGAACTCAACGAGGCAGACATCCTTGCAGTCGGCGCCAACTCGGTCGAGGAATTGATCGCCGCGATCGGCCCCCAGACCGGCTCTCCGCGCGGGCGCGGTGGCGGGCCACCGGTGTTCCTCGTCAACGGCATTCGCATCAGCAGCTTCCGCGAGTTGCGCAGCTACCCGCCTGAGGCCATCGCCAAGGTGGAAGTCCTGCCCGAGGAAGTGGCACAGCGCTTCGGCTTCCCTCCCGATCGCCGGGTGGTCAACATGATCCTCAAGGACAGCTACTCCAGCAGCGAGATCGAGCTTGAGTTCGAGGGGCCGGACCGCGGCGGATATTTCCGCAACGAGCAGCAGTTCACCATGCTGCGGATCAAGGATGGCGGGCGGCTCAACGTCAATCTCGAAGCTAGCGACGTGTCTATGCTGACCGAGGCAGAGCGCGGAGTTGTTCAGCCGGGCAGTTTGCAGCCCGACGTTTCCGGCGATCCCGATCCTGCGAAATATCGTAGCCTAGTGGCCGATAGCCGCAGTTTCGAGGCAACGGCGAACTGGGCCAAGGCATTCATCGAAAGCGGTTCCTCGCTCAGCTTCAACGGCACATATGAGCGCAACGACAGCCTCAACCTGTCGGGCCCCAACACTGTGCTGCTTGTTGCGCCCGACGACAGTCCGGCGCTGCGTACATTCGGCGAACGCGACCCGCTGCAGCGCCGCAGCTCGAGCGATACGTTCTCGACCGCCGCAACCTGGACCCGCCCGGTCGGCAGTTTCCAGCTAACAGCGACGATTGACGCCAGCCATGCGCTGAGCTCTGTTAAGATCGATCGCCGGTTCGATACGCAAGACCTGATCGATGCGGCCGCCGCAGGAACGCTGGCGATCGATGCGCCGCTTCCCGATGTCGCGGACAATGGATTCGACACGGCCGAAACCAAGACCTGGGCCGGGCGGGGCAAGTTTACTGCGCGCGGTGCGCCGCTTTACTTGCCTGCCGGCGAAATGAGCACGACTTTCGATCTCGGCTACGAATGGGACCGGATTGAAAGCAGCGATACGCGCACTGCTTTCAACACGCACCTGACGCGCGGCGATCTCGAGGCGGGGGTCAGCGTCGTGATCCCGATCACCAGCCGTCGCGACGCGGTGTGGGATGCGCTGGGCACGATCACGCTCAACGCGCAGGCCGGGATCAACCATCTGTCGGATTTCGGCACGCTGGCTGACCGGAGCACGGGGATCAATTGGTCGCCGTGGGACAATCTCAACCTGCAGGCGACGCATGTGTGGCGCCAAGTCGCACCTTCGCTCGGCAACCTCGGAAACCCGCGCGTCGAAACGCTTAACGTGCCGGTTTTCGACCTTGCCAATGGCGAGACGGTGCTGGCCACGGTGATTTCGGGCGGCAATCCCGATCTCCTGGCCGAAACCCAGCGTGACTGGCGCTTTAACGCATCATGGGAACTTCCCTTCATCAAGGATACGCAATTCTCCGCGGAATACATTCGCAACCGCTCGCGCGATGTGACTGGCGACTTGCCGGCGCTTTCGGCTGCGGTCGAAGCCGCGTTTCCGGACCGCGTGACGCGCGATGTTGACGGCAGGCTGCTGTCGCTCGACCGGCGGCCGGTCACTTACGCCCGCACACGCGGCGAGCGGCTGGTGTTTGGCCTCACGACCCGCGGGCCGATCGGCACACCTGCTTCGCGCGGTGGCGCTCCTACAGGGGCGGGAAGCCCGCCAAACGCCCCGGGCGGTGAAATGCGCCGGGGTGGACCTCCGGGGGGCTTTAGCGGTGGCCCGCTGCCCGAAGAGCAACGCGCGCGCTTCATGCAGTTCCGCGAGCGGCTTTGCGCCGATGACGGGATGGCTTTCCTCGAACAGGTCGCTGATGCGATTGAGCGCGGCGAAGACCCGACGGCACTGTTCCCCGAATTCGATCTTACCCGGGCGCAGGGCATGTTCCAGCGCTTCAAGGGCGAAGATGGCACTATCGACCGTGCGCGCCTGGGCGAATTCCGCGAGCGGATTTGCAGCATGGACCCCTCGCAGATGCGTGGCGGACCGGGCGGACCGGGCGGCGCCCCCGATGGCGGAGCGCCCGCTGCTGCTCCTGCGGGCAGGCCTCAGGGCGGCCCCATGATGGGAGGACGCGGCGGGCCTGGCGGCTTCGGCGGCGGTTCCGGACAAGGGCGCTATTTCTTCAATCTCACCTACACGATCGAACTCGACAACCAGATCGTAATTGCAGAGGGCGGCCCGTTGCTGGACCTGCTCGATGGTGATGCCCAGGGCGACTTCGGCCAGGCCAAGCACTCGACCCGCGTTGAAGCGGGTCTGTTCCTTGACGGCAAGGGGCTGCGGCTTTCGGGTGCCTATACCGGCAGCGCGCGGATCAATGGCAATTCGGTGACCGGCACCAGCCCGCTCTATTTCGATGATCTGGTGAAGATCGACATGCGCGTTTTTGCCGATATCGGGCGATTCACGGGCACCGAAACCGGTTTCCTGAAGGGGTTCACCATTTCGATCAGGGCGGACAATCTGTTCGACGCCCGGCGGCGCGTACGCGATGCGGATGGCAATACGCCGCTGCGTTATCAGCCGTTCCTGCTCGATCCGACCGGTCGCTATCTTGGCGTCGACCTGCGCAAGATGTTCTGAGCCGGGGCGCCGCCCCGGCTGCCATCAGTTGAACCCGGTGTTTGGGAACATCCATTGCTGGGCTAGCGTCGGCTCGGATGGCGCCCACTCGCCTTCGGGCTGCGCCAGCCGGTCGGCAAGGGCAAGGCGACGTGGCGGACATGGTATTCGAGATCGAAGTCGGGGTCTTCGATCCAATAGGGATAATCGAGATCGAACGGCACCCTTACCAGTCGCTGGCGGATCGTTCGGCTGAGCTGCATGCGGCTTTCGAAGAAGGCTAGGATGTCCTTGAAGCGGACGAAGCCCCCGGGCGCGGTCGCCGGATTGTAGATCAGGATCGAGCCGATATGCATCGGCGAACTGCGCGATTCCATCGCGACAAACGAGGCATCCATACCCTGCAATTGGCGTAAGGTTCTCTCCTGCTGTGGCCGCTCTCTTGCGGTCTCTGGTGCCGACGCTAACAGAAGGGCGCTTCCGGTCAACTTGCTGCCCTCGTGAAGCGCTTCCCCAGCGGCAAGCAAAGAGACTGGGTGCTCTAGAGTACCTCGCCCGCGGCGACCCCGCTGGCCCAGGCCCACTGGAAATTGTAGCCACCCAGCCAGCCGGTGACATCGACTGCCTCGCCGATTGCATAGAGCCCGCGAATTCGCTTCGATTCCATTGTCTTGGACGAAAGCTCTGCAGTCGAAATGCCGCCGACGGTTACTTCCGCCTTGGCAAAGCCTTCGCTGCCATTGGGGTGGAAACTCCATCGGGCAAGGCGCGCTGCGGCTGCCAGCAAGGCCTTGTCGGGCGTGTTGCCCAGCTCTGTATGGATGCCGATTTTCTCCGCAAGAATATCCGCCAACCGGTCAGGCATCGCTTCCCGCAGCAGCGATTTGAGCGTTGCGCGCGGGGTTTCGCGCTTGCTCTCTAACAGCCAGCCCGCCGGGCGAACTGGAAGGAAATCGATGCTCACCTCATCACCAGGGCGCCAATAGGAACTGACCTGCAGGATCGCCGGGCCGGACAAGCCACGATGGGTGAACAGTGCGGCTTCGGGGAAGCTGGCCTTGTTGGCGGTCGCCACGACCGGCGCCGATATGCCGGAGATTTCGCGGAACAGCACTTCTTCTCCGCCGAGCGTCAGTGGGACGAGGGCAGGGCGCGGCTCGACCACTTTCAGCCCGAACTGTCGGGCGAGGTCATAGGCATATCCGGTTGCGCCCATCTTGGGGATCGAAGGGCCCCCGGTGGCGATCACAAGGCTTGCGGCCTTCAAGATCTGTCCGTTCGCTATGACGGCAAATCGCCCTGCATCGTGCTCGACAGCTGTCACCTCGACATTGCAGCGCACTTCGACGCCACCTTTCGCGCATTCGGCCAGCAGCATATCGACGATCTGCTGCGCTGAACCGTCGCAGAACAGCTGTCCCAGCGTCTTTTCGTACGAAGCGATGCCGTAACTATGGACGAGCTCGATGAAATCACGCGGCGTGTATCGCGCGAGCGCGCTCTTCGCGAAATGCGGATTAGCGCTGAGGTAGTTCGCCGGGCCTGCGCAAATATTGGTGAAATTGCAGCGCCCCCCGCCTGAGATGAGGATCTTCTTGCCCGGCTTCTCCCCCTTTTCGAGCACCTGAACGCGCCTGCCGCGCTTCCCCGCGCGCGCGGCGCACATCAGCCCGGCCGCGCCCGCGCCCAGCACAATCACATCGTATGTGTCAGCCATGAGTCATGCAGCCTGCGCCGCATCCTTCGATCCGCGGTTGGCGATGAGATAGAGGCCTGTTCCGGTCACCAGCAATACGCCGAACATCGACCATGCCTGCTGATCGGCATGACTGGCGATCCAGGCCGAAGCCACGAAAGCAAACAAGGCAACTACCGCGTGCAACGGATTGATGCTGCCCTCACGGTGCTCGATCATTGGCACTGCAGCCGCGGTGATTGCATAAGTTAGCAACCGCGTAAGCGTGCTTGCTGCAGCGAGTGCGGCAAAGCCTGCCCAAACCGAAAACAGCGCCGCGGCCACGCCGTAGAACACTATCGAGTTGGCAGGTGTAAGGAAGCGCGGGCTAACCTGTCGGAACCAGTCGGGGACCATGCCCTGTTCTGCCATGCCATATGCCATGCGCGGCACGACGATCAGGCTGGCGAAATTGTTCGCCGCGATCGAGAATCCGACCCCGACAACGATCACCAGTGCGCCCCATTGGCCCAGTGCCAGCTGAGCCGCCCCGGCCAGCGCGTTTTCGTTCGCGCCTTCTTCAGGCCCGATGGTGAGATAGGCCCAGATGACCAGTGCATAGAGCAGGGTCACACCTGCAAGCACCGTCACCAGTACGCGCGGAATGTCGCGCTTGGGGTTGCGGCCTTCGCCTGCGGTCACCGTCACCCCTTCGAAGCCGATGAAGGCATAGAACAGCAGCAGCACGACCGATTCGATCTGGCTGAACTGCGGCAGGACAATGGCGGGAGAGGTAAATCCGCCGAAAATCGCCGCGCCGATGATGAGAGCCAGTGGCAGCAATTTGAGTGCGGTCAGGCCACCAAGCGCATTGACCGAACTGCGCATGCTCAGCAGGTTGATCGCGGTGAAGATCAGTATGGTGAGAACCACCACTACCGTTGTCACCAACGGCGTTTCGGGCGCGGGAAAGAGCACCGCGAAATAGGCCACCATTACGTGTGTGTTCGCCGCCAGTGCGATGATGCCTGAGGCATATCGTCCCCAGCCGGCCTGGAACCCGGCAAAGCTGCCGAATGCAGCCTTGCCGTAAAGTACCGGGCCGCCGCTCCCGTCGAAGCGCTTGGCGAGCCAGGCAAAGGTCAGCGCCAGCGGCAGGAACATTATTCCGCCCAACAGCATCATCCACGGCGCGAAACTGCCGACGGAAGCGACGAGGACTGCTGGCAGGGCGAATATCCCCGATCCGATCATCCCGTTGATCTGGAACAGCGAACTGCCCCAGAAACCGACCGTGCGCGGCGGTGCTATCGTCGTGTCCATCAATTCCCCCAGGTGAACCACTACGCTGCCCGTAAAGCGGAACAAGCGCAAGCAATTGAGATTGTTCGTTCCTCCGCCTATCTCTGCCACCATGTCTCGCAGCAAGGCCGGATCACCACACAGCCCCAGAGGTGCCGAACGCTTCCATGAGGAGCGGGCGACCTATACCGTCGCCAGCGCGCAGCCGGATCTGGAAGCCGGGATCGCGGCGATCCGCGAAACGGCGAAGACGCTCAAGCCGGTTCCCGGCGTCTATCGCATGCTCGATGCGCGCGGTGACGTACTCTATGTCGGCAAGGCGCGGGCGCTGAAGAACCGCGTCTCCAATTACACGCAGGTGCAGGGGCTGACCAACCGCCTGCTGCGCATGGTCAGCCAGACCCGCGGCATGGAAATCGTCACCACCAATTCGGAGGCCGAGGCGCTGCTGCTCGAAGCGCAGCTGGTCAAGCGCTTCCGCCCGCCGTTCAATGTCCATTTGCGCGACGACAAGAGCTTCCCCTTCATCCTGCTGCGGGTCGAGCATGATTTCCCGCGCATCATGAAGCATCGCGGTGCGCGCAAAGCCAAGGGCAATTACTACGGCCCCTTCGCCAGCGCGGGCAGCGTCAACACAACCATTAACGCGCTGCAGAAGCTGTTCCTGCTGAGGAGCTGCACCGACAGCTTCTTTAGCCGCCGCGACCGCCCTTGTCTGCTGTACCAGATCAAGCGGTGCAGCGCGCCCTGCGTCGGTCGGATCGGCGAGGCGGACTACGCCGCGCTGGTCGACCAGGCGAAAGATTTCCTTTCGGGCAGGTCATCCGCCGTGCAGGCCGATCTTCAGCGCCAGATGGCGGAGGCTGCCGAAGCGCTCGATTTCGAGACGGCTTCGATCCTGCGCGACCGGCTGCGCGCTGCGACCTTCATCCAGGGTTCGCAGGCGATCCACGCTCAGGGGCTCGGCGATGCGGACGTTTTCGCGCTTGCGGCTAAGGGCGGTCATGTCGGCATCCAGGCCTTCTTCATCCGTGGGGGCCAGAACTGGGGCCATCGCGCCTTCCTCCCGACCCACACGAAGGATGTCGAGGAAGAGCAGGTGCTCGCCGATGTGATCCTGCAATTTTATGAGGAGGTGCCGCCGCCGCCGACCGTGCTGGTCGACCGCGAACTTCCCGAATCCGAGCTGATCGAGCAGGCGCTAAGCGAGCTTGCTGGGCGCAAAGTTGTGATCTCGGTCCCGCAGCGCGGCGAGCGGCGCAAGCTGATGCAGCAGGCGGAACGCAATGCGAGCGAGGCGCTCGACCGGCGGCTGGCGGAAAGCGGCACCAAGGGCAAGGTGCTGCGCGACCTGGCCGAATTCCTCGAGCTCGACGGGGTGCCCCAGCGTATCGAAGTGTACGACAACAGCCATATCCAGGGCGCCAAGGCAGTCGGCGCTATGGTTGTCGCGGGGCCGGAAGGCTTCCTCAAGAACCAGTACCGCAAGTTCAACATCCGCGAAGCGCAGACCAATGACGATTTCGGCATGATGCGCGAAGTGATGCGGCGACGCTTCAGTCGCGCCATGGAGGAAGACCCGGAGCGGGAAGGCGGAACCTGGCCCGACCTCGTTCTCATCGATGGTGGCAAGGGCCAGATGTCTTCGGTGCGCGATACGCTGGAAGAACTGGGGATCGAAGACGTGCCGCTGATCGCCATCGCCAAGGGGCCGCACCACGGGCGCGAGGGGAGGGAAGTGTTCCACTTCCCCGACAGGCGCGAGAAGACGCTACCGGTCAATTCGCCGCTGCTATTCTACCTCCAGAATCTGCGCGACGAGGTCCACCGCTATGTCATCGGCGCGCATCGGGCGAAGCGAAGCAGGGCGATTTTCTCCTCATCGCTCGACGAGATCCCCGGCATCGGCCCGGCTCGCAAACGCACGCTGCTGCTGTATTTCGGCACGGCGAGCAAGGTCCGCGCCGCCGCACTGGAAGACCTGCAACGGGCACCCGGTGTGAGCGATGCGGTGGCGCGCAAGATCTACGATTTCTACCACGCGGGCAGGTGAGGGCATCTAGCCCTCCATCGGTTCGAATTCGATCCGCGCCGCAGCCGCCCCGCTCATGATGAAGCCGATTGGGCGTTCGCTCTCTTCCTGGAGATGCGCGATCAGGCTGGCAGGCGGTTGCGATCGTTTGCCTTGCCGCCGGTTGAAGGTGCCGAATACCTCAGCCGCCACGGCATCCAGGCGGAACTCGTCGAAATCCCGCAAGGCGACGAATCGGTGGCGGAAACGTTGGTCGATGCCGCTGCGATCCGTCATTGCAGCTACATGGTGATGGGCGCCTATGGCCACTCGCGGCTGGCGGAATTCCTGGTCGCCGGGGTCACGCGTAGTGCGCTGACCGATCCGAAGCTGCCGATCCTCCTGGCGCATTAATTCCGTCCTACCGCTTCGCTACTTGAGGACGATGAAATCGGGAGCGGAGCGACCGCAAGGCCGACTGGCCGTCCGGAGTGATACCACCTTCAGGCCGCGTAAGCGAGGATAGCCAAGTGAGCGGACGCGAACGCTGACGCTTGAGGCTCAACGAAGGCGCCGCCGCATCATGCCTTCCTGAGCCACGCTGGCGACCAGCTCGCCTGCGCGGTTGAAGATTCGCCCGCGGTTGAAGCCGCGCCCGCCGCCGCTCCAGGGAGCGTCGGTCGCATAGAGCAGCCATTCGTCGGCGCGGGCCGGGCGGTGGAACCAGATCGCATGATCGAGGCTGGCGCCGACCAGTTCGCCGCGCATCCAGCTTAGGCCATGCGGCAGCGCGCTGGTGCCGAGCAGGGTGAAATCGCTGGCATAGGCGATGATGGTGCGGTGCAGCGCCGGATCGTCGGGCAGCGGTGCGGCGGCCTTGAACCAGCTGTGCGCGCAGGGCTGGCGCGGCTCCGAATTCATCCAGTGCAGCTTATCGGTCGTGCGCATCTCGATCGGGCGCGGGCGCAGCATCATCGCGCGCGCGGTGCCGCTGATCCCAGCCTTCTCGGCATATTCGTGGCGCAGCTCCATGTCGCTGCGCAGGTCTTCCGGCCCGGGCACGTCGGGTATGGTGTAGTCGTCATGCTCGAGCCCGGGTTCGGGCAGTTGGAAGCTGGCCGTGAGGTTGAGGATCGGGCGGCTTGTGCCGTCTTCCTCCACCTGGCTGGCGACTACCCGACGGTTGGCGAAGCTGCGCCCGTCGAAATCGGCGGCGACTTCGTAGCTGATCGGTGGGCCTTCCTTGCCGCCTCGCAGGAAATAGGCGTGGAGCGAATGTGCTTCCTTCTCGTCCCCGACCGTCGCTTGCGCCGCCTGCAGCGCCTGCGCGATCACCTGCCCGCCGAAGATGCGCTGCCGGGTCGGCTTGTCGAACGCCGGAAAGGTGAATTCGTCGGGCTCGTCGGCGGGGGCAAGGTCGAACAAACGGGTCACGCCGCGAACG
>JALRKY010000024.1 GCA_023260985.1 Altererythrobacter sp.
ACCTTGTCGACGGCAAGGTCGATACCGCGCGTGAGATCCATCGGGTTCATGCCGGCCGCACCCGACTTCATGCCGTCGCGCACGATCGCCTGACCGAGCACGGTGGCGGTGGTGGTGCCGTCACCGGCGAGATCGTTGGTCTTCGAAGCGACTTCGCGCAGCATCTGCGCGCCCATGTTTTCAAACTTGTCTTTGAGTTCGATTTCCTTGGCGACTGTAACGCCGTCCTTGGTGATGCGCGGTGCGCCGAAGCTCTTGTCGATCACGACGTTGCGGCCCTTGGGGCCCAGCGTGACCTTCACCGCGTTGGCGAGCGTATCTACGCCCTTCAGGATGCGTTCGCGCGCGTCGCGGCCAAACTTTACGTCCTTGGCAGCCATTGGTGTTTCTCCTGGATTAGAATTGTTGGAACGGAAGCGTTGCGTTCAGGCGATCAGGAAATGATCCCCATGATGTCGCTTTCCTTCATGATCAGAAGCTCTTCGCCTTCGATCTTGACTTCGGTGCCCGACCACTTGCCGAACAGGATGCGATCGCCGGCCTTGACGTCGAGCGGAATGCGCTCGCCATCGTCGTCGCGATTGCCTTCGCCGACGGCGATAACTTCGCCTTCGCTCGGCTTTTCCTTGGCGCTGTCAGGGATGATGATGCCACCAGCCGTCTTCTCTTCGGCTTCGATGCGACGGACCAGAACGCGGTCGTGCAGCGGACGAAATGCCATGTGGATGACCTTTCTTGCTTGAGTGAATATTTGCCTTGGCACTCTCCCCTCGAGAGTGCCAGCGCCGTGCATTTGGGGATGGTTGGCCGGTGAGTCAACACGCTCGGGCGCAAAAAATTTGAACCCTGCCGCGATGCCCCGGCAGGTCAGGCGATGCGGATGGTCAGGCCCAGCCGCTCGCGCCGCGACCAGCGGCGGGTGAGCAGCCCGGCGGAGAAGACGAGGCCAATCGCCAGCCCGATCCACACCCCGGTTCCTTCGAGCGGGGTATAAAAGCCGAGCCAGATCGCCACGCCATAACCGGGCACCCAATAGCTGAAGATCGCAATCAGCATCGGCACGCGCGTGTCCTGTACGCCCCGCAGCGCGCCGGCCGCAACCGCTTGCACCCCGTCGAACAACTGGAACGCCGCGGCCACTACCATGTAGCTCACGGCAAAACCGACCATAGCGGCATTGGCGGGATCGAGCGGGTCGACATAGAGGCGCAGCAGCAGTTCGGGCGCAAGGACCATCAGCGCAGCGGTGAAGCACATGAAGCCGCCGCCCATCGCGATCCCGACCCAGCCCGCCCGACCGATCGCTTCGCGGTCGCCAGCACCGCAGTGATAGCCGACCCGGATCGTCGCAGCCTGCCCGATGCCGAAGGGCACCTGGAAAGCGAGCGCCGCCACTTGCAGCGCTACCGTATGGCCCGCCAGTTCCGAAGCGCCGATGCGTCCCATAAGCAGTGCCGCGCCGCTGAACAGGCCGGCTTCCGCGATGATGATGATCATGACCGGCGAGCCAAGCACCAGCAACTGGCGCAGCCGGTCCCATTCGGGGCGCCACCAATTGCCCAGCACTTGATGGCGCCGCAAGCGGCGGTCGGCGGCAATCGCAATGAGATAGCTCGCAAGGATGAAGAGCGACGTGACGACGCTGGCGAGTGCCGAGCCTTCAAGCCCCATCGCGGGTGCGCCGAAATGGCCGAACACGAAAGTGTAATTGGCGAGCACACTGGTGCCGAGCGCCAGCCCGGTAATCGCTGTGGCGAAGACCGGCCGGCCCAGCGCCGAGACGAGATTGCGCAGCACGTTCGCCATGATCATCGGCACCATCGCCCACATGATGATGCGCAGGAAATCGCCTGCGCGGGAGGAAAGATGCGCGTCTTGCCCGGCCGCCAGCATCAGCGCTTCGCCATGCCAGCAGATCGCCATGCCGACGATGCCTGAAGCGAGCGCGAGCCACAACCCCATCCGCACTGAGCGGCGCACTTCGCGCACGGCATGGCGGCGGCGGCCAAGCTCTTCCGCGATCAGTGCGGCGACAATGCCGGTGAGGCCCGAGAAGGCCCACATGAGCAGGCCGAACAGCGCGATGCCCAGCGCCGAAGCGGCCAGTTCCACTTCGCCCAGCCGCGCGACGAAGATCACGTCGACCGCATGAACAAGCATCTGCAGCAGATTGGCGAGCGCCAGCGGCCAGGCAAGCCGGAAGGTCGCGGCAATTTCGCCGCGCCAGCCTTCGCTGCGCAGGGGCAGGGGCTTCAGGGGATGTCCGCCATGCATTGCTCGGGCAACTGCCCGGGTCTTTTGGACAGCCCGACCGGATAGGCGCATGGCATGGGAGGGGAAAGCGCCTTGTTGGCTTTGCCGCAGCAAGCGCGCGTGGCTGCGGTTTCCGTGCCACACATGCAAGAAGGGCGGCACCTTGCGGCACCGCCCTTCCGTAAATTCATCATGAGCTGAACGAAGCTTACTTGAGTTCGACGGTACCGCCGGCTGCTTCGATCTTGCCCTTGATGTCTTCGGCTTCGGCCTTGTTCACGCCTTCCTTGAGCGCCTTCGGAGCGCTTTCGACCAGCGCCTTGGCTTCAGTCAGGCCCAGACCAGTGATGGCGCGGACTTCCTTGATTACCTGAATCTTCTTGCCGCCGTCACCGGTCAGGATGACGTCGAATTCGGTCTTTTCTTCAGCGGCGCCACCGGCATCACCACCGCCAGCGGCGGGGGCAGCAACGGCGACAGCGGCAGCAGCCGAAACGCCCCAGGCTTCTTCAAGAGCCTTGGCGAGGTCAGCAGCTTCCAGAACGGTCAGCTTCGAAAGTTCTTCAACGAGCTTGGCGATATCAGCCATGATGTTTCACTCCTAATTGGTGGCCGAAGCGGGAAGTCCCTGCTTCGGTAAATCGTACGAAACGTCTTATGCAGCTTCCTTGGCGTAGGCGCCGAAGACGCGGGCCAGCTTGGCCGCCGGAGCGGTCGACAGCTGGGCGATCTTCGTGGCCGGAGCCTGGACCAGCCCGATAAGGGTGGAACGCAGCTGATCCAGCGACGGCATCGAGGCGAGCGCCTTGACACCTTCGGGGGTCAGAACCTGCGTGCCCATCGAACCACCAACGATTTCGATCTTGTCGTTGGCCTTGGCGAACTCGACAACGGCCTTGGCCGCTGCGACCGGATCTTCCGAAGAAGCCAGTGCGGTCGGTCCGGTGAGGAAATCACCGATGCCGACGTAGTCCGTGTCCTGGATAGCAAGCTTGGCAAGACGGTTCTTCGCTACCTTGTAGGTCGCGCCCGCTTCACGAATCTTCGTGCGCAGCTCGGTGGACTGCGCCACCGTGAGCCCCAGGTTGCGGGTGACAACCACCACGCCAGCCTGGTTGAAGACCGCGTTCAGCGATGCGACCGATTCGGCTTTCTGCGAACGATCCATGCCTTACTCCTTCACAAAGGACCGCTGGGGAGAAGCTCCCGTCGCGGCCGGCTACGTTTGTCCATGGTGCTTACCAAAAGGATTTAATCCCCTTATTCTGGGATGCCATACCGACCTGGCCATGACTGCCTATAATCATGGCAATTAGTTCAATCGAGGTTGATATGGCACGAATGGTTCAATGCATTAAGCTCAATAAAGAAGCCGAGGGTTTAGATTTTGCTCCCCTGCCTGGCGATTTGGGTAAAAAGATCTGGAATCAGGTCTCTAAAGAGGCGTGGGCGGATTGGCTCAAGCACCAAACCATGCTCATTAATGAGAACCGCCTCAATATGGCCGACCCGCGAGCTCGCCAATACCTTCTCAAGCAAGTCGAGAAATATTTCTTTGAAGGCGGTGCGGATATGGCAAGTGGCTATGTGCCACCATCGCAGTAATTGCGTTTAGCTAAAACGTAGAGTTTCTACAGTTTCCTTTTTACCCAAAAGCAATACGTCCGCTTTGCGTTTGGCAAAGAGTCCGACGCTAATCACACCTGGGATCTGATTAATCGCATCCTCAAGAGCGATCGGATCTTGAATCGATAAACCATGGATATCCAAGATCCAAGCCTTGTTATCAGTGAGGTAGGGTTGACCTTCGGCTTTACCGGATTTAATGAGTCTTAATTGAGCTTGCCCGCCCAATAGTGCAAGCGCCTTAGTAACCGCCGTTTGTGCCAAAGGAATAATTTCCACTGGGAGAGGAAAGCGACCCAGCTGCTGCACGAGTTTGGTCTCATCGCAAATGCAGACAAATTCTTGTGCCATGCTGGCAATAATCTTCTCACGGGTTAATGCACCACCGCCCCCTTTGATCATATGACCCTGTGGGTTAATCTCGTCGGCACCATC
>JALRKY010000064.1 GCA_023260985.1 Altererythrobacter sp.
AGCGGAGCGGATCGAGATCGGTGATCTTGAGCGACCACGCGACCACCGAACCGGCGCCGGAACCACGGCCCGGCCCGACCGGGATGCCCTGGTCCTTGGTCCATTGGATGAAGTCGGCAACGATCAGGAAATAGCCCGGGAAACCCATCTTCACGATCACGTCGACTTCGTAATCGAGCCGGTCGAAATAGGCCTGCCGCTCTTCCGCTGCGAGTTCGCCATACGGCTCAAGCCGCGCTTCCAGTCCTATGCGCGCATCCTCGGCCAGCATGCGCGCTTCACCTTCGAGGTCGCCCGCGAGGCTGGGCAAGATCGGCCTGCGATCGGGCGCGATTGCGGCGCAGCGCTGCGCAATCACAAGGCTGTTGGCGGTCGCTTCGGGCAGGTCGCCGAACAGTTCGTGCATCATCGGGGCCGATTTGACCCAAGCGTTGCGATTGGTGTGCAGCCGGTCCTCGGCATCGACATGGGTCGAATTGGCGATGCACAGCATCGCGTCATGCGCCTTGTGGAAATGCGGCTCGGCAAACTGCGCGGGGTTTGTCGCCACCAGCGGCAGGTTCCGCGCATAGGCAAGTTCGATCAGCGCTTCTTCGGCTGCCTGGCAGGCCGGATCGCCGTGCCGCGCCAGCTCGATATAGAACCGCCCGGGGAACAGCGCCTGTAGTCTATCGCACAACGCCTCGGCATGGCTTTGCTGCCCCTCGGCGAGCAATCGGGTGAGCGCACCCTCGCCTGCGCCGCTGAGCGCAATCAGGCCTTCGGTGTGCCCTTTAAGGTCCTCAAGCCGGACATGCGGCTCGAACTCCAGCGGCCGGTCGAGATGCGCCTTGGAAACAAGGTGGCAGAGATTGTCATACCCGGCCTCGTCCTGCGCATAGAGCGGCAGATAATCTACCTGCTTGCCCTCTTCATCGCGCGCCACGCCTAGCAATGCGCCGATGATCGGCTGGACCCCTTCCGCCATGCAGGCGCTGGCGAAGGCGACGGCGCCGTAAAGCCCGTTGCGGTCGCAGATCGCGATTGCGGGGAAGCCGCGCTCCTTCGCCAGCTTGGCGATCGCCTTGGGATCGATCGCCCCTTCGAGCATCGAATAGGATGATTGCACGCGCAGCGGGACGAAGGGGGCGTAGGCCATGCCGCTACTTTAGGATTTGGCGCGCGATTCGGAAGCGCCCACGCGCGTTAATTCTCCACAAGTGGACAAGCTGGATTACAGCAGCTTCTCGATGTCCTTTGCGATCCGTTCAGGCTTGTCGGTCGGGGCATAGCGACGCACTACCTTGCCATCGCGGTCGATCAGGAATTTGGTAAAGTTCCATTTGACCGAAGAGGAACCCATCAGCCCTTTTGCCTCGCCCTTCATCCAATCGTAGAGCGGCGATGCGTCGGGCCCGTTGACGTCGATCTTCTGCATCAGCGGGAAGGTGACGCCGAAATTGATCTTGCAGAATTCCTGGATTTCGTCGGCATTGCCGGGTTCCTGCGCGCCGAACTGATTGCAGGGAAAGCCCAGCACTTCGAAGCCGCGATCCCTGTATTGCTGGAAGATCTTCTCGAGCCCGTCATACTGCGGGGTGAAGCCGCATTTGCTGGCGGTGTTCACCACCAGCAGCACTTTGCCGAGTTTGTCCTTGAGGTCGAGCTGCTCGCCGCGATTGGTCGTGACGGTGAAATCGGCGATCGTGGTCATTCGAGCGGCTCCTTGCGGCGGCGATAGGTCAGGTCATAGCGCATCGACCAGGTCAATCCATGATCGAACGAAGCCTCACCATGCTGCCGCACCGTATCGCCGTCAATGGGCGTGAAGGTCTGGCGAACCATCGCATCCTCGCCCTTCGGCCCGAAGCCCTGCCAATAGCCGGTCATCGCCATGCCACCTCCTGCCGGACCGCCAATGAATTACACCGGCCCGGGCGCCGCGCCGATCCAGAACTGCCGCCAGAGGCCGGTCTGCGGGTCATATCCGTTGAGGCTGCCACCGCCCGGCCCGTTGAGCGGCATCCAGTTCTCGCGCACGGCGCAGCCGAGATAGAGCTTTTCGATCCGGCTGTGCGCGACGAGGTTTTCCCGGCCGCTAGGGTAAACGTCCCACTCGCCGAGCCAGAAATCGAATGCCGCAAATTCCGCGCTATTGCAGCCCGGCGGCGGCGGTGGAGTTGGTTGCGAGACGGAAACAGCTTGCAGGAGCATGGTGGCAAGGATCGATAGCGGCATGATTGTCCCTCCTGTTCGAAGCGACAAGTTCGCGCTCCAAATTCAAACGGACAACGCCTCATCTACGGGCGCGCCATGACAGTCGGCAAGTGTCGCTATTCCAGCACGCCTTCGTGCAACCTCACCACGCGGTCCATCCTTGCCGCCAGCCCCTCGTTATGCGTCGCAACCAGGGCTGCGCTGCCCTCTCCGCGCACCAGCGCAAGGAACTGCTCCAATACCCGATCCGAGGTGTGTTCGTCGAGATTACCGGTCGGCTCGTCGGCCAGCACCAGCATCGGCCGGTTGGCGAGCGCGCGGGCAACCGCCACGCGCTGCTGCTCACCACCCGAAAGCTGGCTTGGGCGGTGCTCCATGCGGTGTCCCAGGCCGAGCGCAGTGAGCAATTGTTCGGCGCGCGCATCTGCCGCGTCGCGTTCAACGCCCGCGATCATCTGCGGCATCACAACATTCTCTCGCGCGTTGAAATCGGGCAGCAAGTGGTGGAACTGGTAGACGAAACCGAGATGCTCGCGGCGCAGGCGCGTGCGCTCGTCGGTCGGCAGGTCGCCAGCTTGTTCCCCGGCGATCATGATCGAGCCCTCGAAACCGCCTTCGAGCAGCCCCACCGCCTGCAGCATGGTCGACTTGCCGGTGCCGGACGGCCCGAGCAGCGCCACGATCTCTCCGGGCATGATATCAAGATCGACCCCGCGCAGCACTTCGATCACAGTGTCGCCTTGGCGGAAGTTGCGCTTCAACCCGCGGAGGCGGACCACCGGACGGGCTGCTGGCTGCTGCTCATTCATAGCGCAGCACCTCCACCGGATCGGTGCTTGCGGCCTTCAACGCGGGGTAGAGCGTGGCGAGGAAGCTCAGCGTCAGAGCCAGCAGCACGATGCCCACCACTTCGAGCGGATCGGTGCGCGAGGGCAGCGTCGAAAGGAAGCGGATCGAGGGATCCCACAGGTTCTGGCCCGTCACGATTTCGATAAAGCGCACAATCTGCTGGCGGAAGGTAAGAATCAGCGCGCCCAATACCAGCCCGGCAGCTGTGCCTATCGCGCCGACCGTGAAGCCGGTGGTGACGAAAATCTTCATCAGGCTTCGCCGCGTCGCCCCCATGGTACGCATGATGGCGATGTCGCGCGTTTTGGCGCGAACCAGCATCACGAGACTCGAAAGAATGTTGAAAGCAGCCACCAAAACCATGAAACTCAATGCAAAAAACATCGCCACGCGCTCTACCTGCAAGGCTTCGAACAGCGTTGCATTCATAGTCTTCCAGTCCGCTACGACGGCACGCCCGGCAACCTTTTCCTGAACTGGGGCCAGGATTTCACCCACCTTGTCGGGATCGGTCACCTTCACTTCGATCATGCCGACCGAATCACCCATCAGCAGTAGTGTTTGCGCATCGGCCATCGGCATCATCACGAATTTCTCATCGTAATCGTAGATCCCCACCTCGAAGATAGCCGCGACGCGGTAGCCCACCTGCCGCATCGAAGTGCCGAACGGTGTCGCGCGCCCCTGCGGATTGATGATGGTGATGGTGTCCCCCACCCGCGCGCCGATGTTTTGCGCCAGTCGCGAACCGATTGCCACGCTTCCGGCATCTGGCCGAAGCTCGGAAATATTGCCCAGCAACACACGGTCGGCGAGCCCGGCGAGGTCATCCTGTGTCTGGCCGCGCACGAAAATGCCTTCTACCCGGCCATTGAAGGTGACCAGAAGCGGCTGCTCGATCAGCGGCGAGGCCTCTACCACCCCCGGCGTCTGGCGCACTTCGGTGAGCATTTCCTCCCAATTGTCGAGTCGACCGCCATAAGCCTGGACGATTGCGTGCCCGTTGAGCCCCACGATCTTGTCGAGCAATTCGGCACGGAAGCCGTTCATCACGCTCATCACCACCACCAGCATCGCAACACTGAGCATGACCACGCCCACGCTGATCCCGGCGACCAGCGCAATGAACGCCTCCCCCTTGCCCGGCAAGAGGTAGCGTTTGGCAATCATCCGTTCGAAGGGAGACAGGATCACGATGCGTAAGTCTTTGTGGCAGCGGCGATGAACCGCGGATGTAGGGCGATGGCGAACGCCGCGCAATGCAGGGAACCATCACTTTCCCTATGAAAAGCGTTCGACAGGGGCAGCAGCGCCCTTGTAATCGGGCCGTAACATCGCCATTGACCCGCCACGGACACGGCACGCGGCAGCAGGCAGGCGCACAGATGACCAGCTCTATGAACTGGACCAATCCATTTCTCGATGCGAATGGCGACAAGCTGCGCGAGGAGTGCGGCGTTTTCGGCGCGATGAACGCGACCGATGCAGCCGCACTCACTGCGCTCGGCCTTCACGCGCTCCAGCACCGCGGGCAGGAAGCCGCCGGAATCACCAGTTATGACGGGGCGGAGTTCTTCTCGCGCCGCGGGCTGGGCCATGTCGCTGAGAATTTCTCTTCTTCAGAAGCCATCGCCGATCTGCCCGGCACCATGGCTGCAGGCCATGTGCGCTATTCAACCACCGGCGGCGCGGGCCTGCGCAATGTACAGCCGCTCTACGCCGACCTTGCCAGCGGCGGATTCGCAGTGGCGCATAACGGCAATATTTCGAACGCACAGGCGCTACGAAGCGACCTAGTGCGACGCGGGGCGATCTTCCAATCGACCTCCGATACCGAAGTGATCATTCACCTTGTGGCTACCAGCCGTTATCCGACCATGATCGACCGGCTTGTCGACGCGTTGCGGATGGTCGAAGGCGCATACTCGCTGATCGTAATGACGCCAGAGGGCATGATTGCCTGCCGAGACCCGCTGGGCATCCGTCCGCTTGTGATGGGCCGCAGGGGCGATGCCGTGGTGTTCGCGAGCGAAACGGTTGCCTTCGATGTGGTTGGTGCTGAATTCACTCGCGAAGTCGAACCTGGCGAGCTGGTCCGCGTCGATTTCTCGGGCGAAGTAGAGTCGCTCCATCCTTTTGGACGGCACAATCCCCGCCCGTGCATCTTCGAGCATGTCTATTTCAGCCGGCCCGATTCGATGTTCGCTGGCCACACGGTCTACGAAGCGCGCAAGGCGATCGGCCAGCAACTCGCGATCGAGAATCCGGTCGATGCCGATTTCGTGGTTCCGGTGCCCGACAGCGGCGTACCCGCAGCAATCGGCTATGCCCAGCAATCGGGTGTACCCTTTGAGCTTGGTATCATTCGGTCGCACTATGTCGGTCGCACTTTCATCCAGCCTTCGGACGGCGCGCGCAATTCGGGCGTGAAGCGCAAGCACAACGCCAATCGCGGCCTGGTCCAGGGCAAAAGGATCGTGCTGATCGACGATTCGATCGTGCGCGGCACCACATCGCTCAAGATCGTCGAGATGATGCGAGATGCAGGAGCAAGCGAAGTGCATTTCCGCGTCGCCAGCCCGCCCACGGCGCACAGCTGCTTTTACGGCGTCGACACGCCCGAGCGCAGCAAGCTGCTCGCGGCCCGGATGGACATCGAGGCGATGCGTGACTTCATCAAGGCCGACAGCCTCGCCTTCGTCTCGATCGACGGCCTGTATCGCGCTGTCGGCGCCGCGCGGCGCGACAATTCCAAACCACAATTCTGCGACGCCTGCTTCACGGGCGATTACCCCACTTCGCTAACCGACCTTAGCGCAAGCGAGGACAAGGAGGCGCAGCTCTCATTCCCCGATCACAAGGCAGCCTGAACCATGGCGACAAGCACACCATTTTCAGGGCGGCTTGCGCTCGTCACCGGCGCAAGCAAGGGCATTGGCGCTGCGACCGCCAAAGCGCTGGGCGCGGCGGGCGCACATGTCGTGCTGGTAGGTCGTGACGTCAAAGCGCTCGAAGACGTCGAAGACGCCATTCACGAAGCTGGAGGCAGTTCGACGATCGCCCCAATCGACCTGACCGAGGCAGATTCAATTGCCCGCCTGGCCAACGCCATCGCCGGGCGCTGGGACAAGCTCGATTACCTCGTCCTTTCGGCGGCATATCTGCCCACCCTCACGCCGGTTACGCAGATCGAACCGCCTCAGTTTAACCGCGCGCTCAACCTCAATGTGGTTGTGGCTCAGGCGTTGCTGTCGGTGTTCGACCCGATGCTCAAGCGCGCCGACGCTGCGCGCGTGATCGGACTCACCAGCAGCGTCGGGGACGTTCCGCGCGCATATTGGGGTGCCTATGGGTCGACCAAGGCAGCATTTGAGAACATTCTGAGTTGTTACGCCCAGGAAGTTGAAAAGATTAGCAATATTCGCGTTACAATTGTCGATCCTGGCGCCACTCGCACTGAGATGCGGGCCAAAGCCTATCCGGGTGAAGATCCCGCCACGGTGAAGCCACCGGAAGAGGTTGCAGACCGCTTGTTGTCATTGCTGCAAAGCGACTTCCCAACCGGGCATCGCGAGCGCATAGACCGCTGAAATAGCTGAATTCTTTAAAGTTAAGCATGCGCCAACCATCCCGCGGAACCACCTAGTAACCGCGATCAGTCAACGTGTGTGAAGCCTGACGCCAAGAGTGCGCCCCAAAGGGTCGATCGAGAGGCGCACAGCGGCGTCAGGCAAGATACGCTGATTGAGGAATTTTCGTGATGCAGACTACGCATGATCCATACCAACTGGCCGCGCAAGAGGATCGCTGCTCTCCCAGCACTAAGCTCGCCATTCTGGCGACGTTGCGCGCTTCAGGTGCCCGCGCTTTCCAGAGCGTGGTGCATGACCTTTCCATCTCCGGCTTCTCGGCCGCATCGATCAACCGCATGCATGAAGGGCGGTTGTGCTGGCTCACCCTTCCCGGCCTCGAATCGCTCCAGGCTCAGGTCGTGTGGTGGGACAATTGCATCGTCGGCTGTGCCTTCACGGAGCTGCTCAGCCCGATCGTGCACCACAACATCCTGCAACGCTACAGCAATACCGGGATCTACCGCAGCTCCTGTTGAGCCCCTGTCCGTAGTCCCCGAGAATCGCCGCCGCCGACTTCCCCCCTCCTAGTCGGCTGCGGCGATTTTTTGCGCCACCTCAAGCCAGAGCAAGCGGTTGTCCCCGCTTGTCGCGGTGGGCCAATTGCTCACCACGGCAATCACAAGCCCCTCTTTCGGCATAATCGTGATCGATTGGCCGAAGATGCCCTGCGCACCGTAATTCGCGCCGGGATAGGTCCACCACTGATAGCCATAGCCGAAGCCGGTGTCGCCGAAATCGACCTTGGAATCACCTGCATCGCCAAACCAGCCTTCCGGCACGCTGCCATTGCCGCCTTCCATCGCGAACTGGCCCATGCGCGCATAATCGGCAAGCCGTAACGAAAGACAGCAACCGCCAATGTTCCCGCCGCGTGGATCGACCATCCAGAACAGTCCTCCCTCGAAACCTGCGGGATCGACGATCTTTTCCTTGGCATATTGGGCCAGCGGCATCCCGACCGCATTTTCGACCAGCACACCGATCAAATTGGTCTCGCCAGTTTTATAAACCCATTTCTCGCCCGCGGGTGCCTCACGTGCGAGCTCACGCATCTGCGCAACAATAGCGTCTGGTCCGTATTCGACCACGAAGCGGTTCATCTGAGCCACATCGCTATTGGGATCGGTGTAATCCTCGTTCCACTTCACGCCGGAAGTCATGGTGGCGAGTTGCTCAACCGTCACCCCGTCATAAGCTGAGCCTTCAAGCCGCGGGATATAGCGCGTTACCGGATCATCGAGGCTGCTGACAAAGCCGTCCGCCACAGCCGCACCAAGCAGGGTCGAAGTGAAGCTCTTGGCTACTGAGAAGCTGGTCCAGCGCTGGTCAGGCCCGAAACCCAGCCCATAGGCCTCGAAGCGCTTATTGCCGTCTTGCAGAACCATCACGCCAGCGGCGTTGGTCGCCTCCATCGCCGCGCGGATTTCGTTCGCTAGCGCCGGATCGAGTGATGTGCCTTCGCCCAGCACGCGCGGCTGGTCTGCTGAAGAAACTTCATAGCCGGCAAACCATGCTTCCATGTTGCGGAAACGGTCCGATCGCTGTGCGTCGTTCCAGAACAGTACTTCCAATTCGGCTGGATCGTGTTCGAGTGGAGTCACCATTGTTACATGATGTGCAAGGTGCGCCGCTGGTGCGGCTGACTCGGCATAGGCAGTGGTAAAACCGGAAAGCGCGAGTGCCAGTGCGATAAAGCTCTTCATCATTCGCATCCTATTCTACCTTGACCAGCGTGACCTGGTGAACATCGATCAATCCGCCGCGGAACCCGCCTTCGCAATACATCAGGTAATAGCGCCAAAGGCCGATGAAGTGATCATCGAAACCGGCAGGTAGCTGCCCTTCGCCAACCGCCGCGTCGAAGCGCTCGCGCCACAGCCGCAGCGTTCCGGCATAGTCGAGCCCGAAATCCTCCTGCTCGCGCCATTCCAGCCCGCGCTCTTCGGCCAGGCGGCGGAATTCGCTGTTGCGGATCAGCAGGCCGCCCGGAAAGACATAGGCCTGGATGAAGTCGGCACTGGCGGCATAGGCATCGAACAATTCGTCCCGCAGCGAGATATACTGGATCGCTGCGCGCCCGCCCGGCTTCAAATTGCGCGCGATGCAATCCATGAAGGTCGGCCAGTATTCGCGGCCCAGCGCCTCGACCATCTCGACGCTGACGATCGCATCGTACTGTCCCCCAGTGTCACGATAGTCCTGCTTGAGGAATTCAATCCCCGCTTGCTGATGTTCACGGGCCCAATCCAGCTGCGCATCTGACAGGCTGATGCCAGTCACCTGACGTCCTTGCCGTTGCAAGTGGTCTGCGAGCGAGCCCCAGCCGCAGCCGATCTCGAGCACGTCATGCGCATCGCCGATCCGATGTGCCAACGCTTCCCACTTGGCGCGCTGCGCCGCCGCAAGCTCGCTCGTTCCCTCGAAGCGCGCCGAGGAATAGGTCATGCTCGGATCGAGCCATTGCGCGTAGAAATCATTGCCGAGGTCATAATGCGCGTGGATGTTGCGCCGCGCGCCCACACGGCTGTTGCGGTTAAGCCGATGCGCCAGCCGCGCGACGAGCCTGAAGGGGCCCCTCGCCCGGCCGACATTGCCTAATTCCAACGAATTGTCGGTGAACAGCGCGAACAACTTTACAGGGTTAGAGCTTTCCCATTCGCTCGCATCCCAGGCCTGGTACCAGCCGATCGAGCCGCTCGTCGCCAACCGCAGCAGCGCACGCCAGTCATTGAGAGTGACTTCGGCCTCGAAGCCGGCGGCGCGGCCTCCGAGCAGCCGGGTCGAGCCGTCGGGCAAATGGCTAAACAACGAGCCGCGCGCGATCCCGGCATCGATTCGGTCGAGAATCTTGCCGAAACCGGGGGCGAGGAAGCGCGCAATCATCCCTGGGCGGCGAGCAAAACGCGCCCCACCGCTCAGCAATCTTTCTCCGCGTTTGATCCCCTCGACTTTCACGCAGGCTATATGGCGCTGTAATGCAAGGGAAACAAGGTCAGGCGCTTTCCTTCATCGCCTTGTACGCAGCCAATGCGCGCTCGCGCCCTTCCTTGTGGCCGACGATTTTTTCGGGATATTGCCCGCGCAAATGATCGGGCGGATCGTGGACGAAGGGCTCGTCCAGATCGGCCAGTTCGGGCACGTATTCGCGGATATAGCCCGCCGCGTCGAACTTCTCACTCTGGCTGAGCGGGGCCATGATCCGCACGAACATGTTCGAATCGACGCCGGTGCCCGCGACCCATTGCCAATTGGTGGCGTTGCTTGCGTAATCGGCATCGACCAGCGTGTCCCAGAACCAGCTCTCTCCCACACGCCAGTCAATCAGCAAATGCTTGATCAGGAAACTCGCGGCGATCATCCGCACGCGGTTGTGCATCCAGCCGGTCTGCCAAAGCTGGCGCATTCCGGCATCCACGATCGGATAGCCGGTGCGTCCCTTTTGCCACGCCTCCAGGTCGCGCGCGGCGTTCTCGTCGGTTTCAGCATCGCGCCATTCGATCCGGTCGAACTCCTCGCGGTAATTTTCGAGCGCATAACGCGGGAACTGGCAGATGGCGTTCTGCGCGTAATCGCGCCAGATCAGTTCCTTCTCGAATGTACGCCAACCGGTTGAACGCTTGTGCTTGAGTGAATGCCAGATCTGAACCGGGCTAATCTGCCCGAAGTGAAGGTACGGCGAGAGCTGGCTGGTCTTGTCGACGCCCGGGAGGTTGCGCGCCTCACCATAGTCGTCGACATGGTCATCCCACCATTCGAGCCGTTCGTGCGCCGCAGCTTCACCCACTTGCCAGAATTCGCGCATTCCGCCCGCCCAATCGGGCTTTGTTGGAAGCAATTGCCAGTCGGCCAGATCGTCGCTGGCGGGCCATTGCCCGGGCGAAGTCAGCACCTTGGGCTCGGGTAATGCGTCGCGCGGCGGAAGCTGCTCCAGCGTCGCTTTCGAGAAGGGCGTGTAGATCTTGTACGGCCCGCCCGATCCAGTCGTCACCGCGCCGGGCGGCAGGAGGTAATTGGCATCGTAGAGCCTGAGGTCGAGACGTTCCTTCAACTCACCTTGGGCCTTTCGCCACCATGGCTCGTAATGGCGGTTGGCGTGGATGGTATCCGCGCCGGTTTCCTCGGCGATCTTGCACAGTTGCTCCACCGCATCGCCCTTGCGCAGGATCAAGCGGCTTCCGCGCGCTTCTAGGCTGCGCGCCAGGCTTGCCAGCGAATGGCGCAGCCACCAGCGCGAGGCGCCGCCATATGCGTGCGAACCCGCGCGCGCATCATCGAGCACATAGACCGCGATCACCGGGTCAGCCTGCGCAGCTTGATAGAGCGCGGGATTGTCCGCCATGCGCAGATCGCGCCTCAGCCAGACGATTTGAGGAGAACTCAATGCTACCTCCGTTCGCCCTGAACCTGTCGAAGGGCTGCTTTTCTTGAAGTGAAGGACAGGGCTACGACAAGCTCAGCCCGAACGGTGTTGGGCAGTAAGCGATTTATTCGGAGGGAAGTTCCTCACATTTCACTTGCGGAAGCGCGACCGAGAAACGGTCGCGGGCACGCGGGTCGTAAAAGCGGGCATCGCGCAGGATGACCGAGCCGTCGGTTGCGCGTTCGGCAAAGGGCGCGCGCGACCAGAAAAGGAAGGCTTCAGCCTGCGAATTGCCCTTTGCGCTTTTCACCACAGGCTCAAGCGCGCATTCGCCGACCACTTCGCCATCAATCTGCCATTTCCCGGCACGATAAGGTTCGATCACTTCGCGTTCCCATGAAACTAGCGGCATCGGACTTGCAATGGCTGGCTGGCCTGATGCCATCGACGCGACGAGCCACGAAATCACTGAATTCATGACAATGTATAGGATGCCAATGCCAAGCGCCCAACGTGTCGGCTCCTCATAGTCCCCACCCCACTTCTCCCGCCACAGCGAAAACCATGTCGCAAAGCCCATCAACGCCCACAGCCACACATCGATGATGAACAGCGTATCGCCATAGAACCACTGGCTCGAAAACGGTTCGAGGAAGCGCACGCCATAGACGTTGAGCCAGTCGAGCGCCGGGTGGCTGAGCGTGGCGATGAAGCCCAGCAGGAAAAGCCATTTGAAATTGACCGGCAAGCGGTCCTTCGGGCGCGTACCGCACCGATCCTGCCAGCGGTCATAACCCCACAGCAGCCCCGCCAGTATCAGCGGCAGCAGAATCCATGCCATCGGGCCATGCGTGATCCCGCGCCGGAAACCGAGGTGCTCCACCCCCTCCAGCCAGAAGAAGCAGGCCGCGTCGACATCGGGGATATTCGCCCCGATGATCAGCGCTGGCATAGCCAGCCCGGTCTTCTTCTTGAGCCCGGCCTGCCCGAGAAGCGCGCCGACGAGGCTATGGGTGATATTGTCCATCGGGCGTGGCTAACCGCGCTGGATCAACCCGCCACCGTCCAGGTCTGCCCGTTGCTGAGCAGCTTCGCGAGATTCGCTTCCTTGCCTGCAGTTGCCTTGACGCGATCTTCGGCCACTCCGCTTTCGAAGGTCGGGCGCGGATCGTCATAGAGCACGCCCAGCGCCATCGGGAACGGGCCGAAGGGCAGCTCGACCAGCATGTGCGCGATCGAGCGGTTGGTGACATCGTGCACGATCACGCCTACAGCTTCCCAGTCGCCATCGGTCACATCGACCACCTTGAGGCACAGGTTCTCGTTATCGAGCGCGATCCCCTGCGTGCCACCGGCGAACAGCATCGGCTGCCCGTTTTCCAGCCAAAGCTGGCGATCCTCTGCACCCTTGGGTGCGGCGAAATCGTTGAACACATCCTTGTTGTAGACGATGCAGTTCTGGAAAATCTCGATAAAGGCAGCGCCCTGGTGTGCGTGCGCGGCCTTGAGGACATCGGGTAGGTTCTTCGACACGTCAAAGCCGCGGCCGACGAAGCGCGCGCCAGCGCCCAGCGCGAATGCGCAAGGGTTAGCAGGCCGGTCGACCGAGCCGATCGGGGTCGACGGGCTACGCGTGCCGATCCGGCTGGTGGGCGAATACTGCCCCTTGGTCAGACCGTAGATCTCATTGTTGAACAGCATGATCTGCATGTTCACATTGCGGCGCAGCACATGCAGCATATGATTGCCGCCGATCGACAGGCCGTCGCCGTCGCCGGTGACCAGCCAGATGTCGAGATCGGGATTGGCGAGCTTCACACCCGTAGCGACTGCGGGTGCGCGGCCGTGGATGGTGTGGAAGCCGTAAGTCTCCATGTAATACGGGAAGCGGCTGGAGCAGCCGATCCCGCTGATGAAGACGGTGTTCGACGGGTCAGCGCCTAATTGCGGCAGGGTGCGCTGCACCGCCTTGAGGATCGCATAATCCCCGCAACCCGGGCACCAGCGCACTTCCTGATCGGTTTCCCAATCTTTGAGCGTGGTTTCGATCTTGGTCATCTCGTTCATGCCAAGGCCTCCTCAATCGCGGCTTCGAGCTCGTGGACGTAGAATGGCTGCCCGCTCGTCTTGGTAATCGGTTGCGCATCGACCAGATACTGGTCGCGCAGCACGGTCTTGAACTGGCCGGTGTTCATTTCGGGCACCAGCACCTTGTCATAACTCTTGAGCAGCTCGCCGAGATTGCCCGGCAGCGGCCAGATGTGGCGCACATGTATGTGGCTGACGTCGAGCCCCTTTTCGCGCGCGACGTGCACTGCCCGGTGGATCGGGCCGAAGGTACTGCCCCAGCCGACGACCGCGAGCTTGCCGCCCGGTGCCCCTAGGCACACGTCCTGGTCGGGCACGCTAACCCCAAGCACCTTGTCCTTGCGCGCATCGGTCATCGCCTGGTGGTTGGCGGGCGAATAATCGAGATGGCCGGTGTTCAGCTGCTTTTCGATCCCGCCGATGCGGTGCATCAGCCCCGGCGTCCCGGGCTTGATCCACGGCCGCGCACCCTTGTTGTCGCGCTTGTAGGGAAGCAGATGCTCACCGTCGTTCTTCTCGGTCAGGAACTTGGCCGGGAACGGCGCATAGCTGGCCGGGTCGGGCACTTTCCAAGGCTCCGCAGCATTGGCGATATAGCCGTCGGTCAGCAGCATCACCGGGGTCATGTATTCCACCGCGATGCGGCAGGCCTCGATCGCGCAATCGAACGCGTCTTCGGGGCTGCGCGCGGCGATCACGGGCAGCGGCGCATCGCCATTGCGGCCATAGACTGCCTGGTAGAGGTCGCTCTGCTCGGTCTTGGTCGGCAGGCCCGTGGAAGGGCCGCCGCGCTGCGAATTGACAATCACTAGCGGCAATTCGGTCATGATCGCAAGGCCCATCGCTTCGGTCTTGAGCGCGATGCCGGGGCCGGACGAACTGGTCACGCCCAGGCTACCCGCATAGCTCGCGCCGATCGCGGCGCAGATCGCGGCGATCTCGTCCTCGGCCTGGAAGGTCGTGACGTCATATTGCTTGAGCCGCGCAAGATGGTGCAGGATCGCGCTGGCGGGAGTGATCGGATAGCCGCCGAAGAACATCGGCAGCCCGGCGAGTTGCGCGCCCGCAACCAGCCCGAGCGACACTGCTTCGGCGCCGGTGATGGTGCGATAAAGCCCCGGTTCGGCGGGCATCGCAGGCATGTGCACCTGCTTGAGAGGGCCGGAGAGCTCAGCCGTCTCGCCATAAGCATGCCCGGCGTCGAGCGCCGCGATATTGGCGTCCGCGAGCTCGGGCTTCTTGGCGAACTTTTCCCGTAGCCAGTCATGGATCGGCTTGCGCGGGCGGTCGAACATCCACAGCGCAAGGCCGAGCGTCCACATGTTCTTGCAGCGCAGCGCATCCTTGTTGCCGAGCCCGAAGGGCTTGACTGCTTCGATCGTCAGCGCGCTTATGTCGAAAGCCAGCAAGTCGTATTTGGCGAGGCTGCCGTCTTCGAGCGGGTTCGCATCGTAATGCGCCTTGTCGAGGTTGCGCTTGCTGAACTCGCCGGTGTCGGCGATGATCAATCCGCCTGGCTTGAGTGCCGAAAGGTTGGTCTTCAGCGCAGCCGGGTTCATCGCCACCAGTACGTCGGGCGCGTCACCCGCGGTGTTGATCTCGCGGCTGCCGAAATTGATCTGGAAAGCCGAGACGCCGAACAGTGTTCCCTGCGGCGCGCGAATCTCCGCCGGAAAGTCCGGAAAAGTGGCAAGATCGTTGCCCGCCAGCGCGGTCGAGAGTGTGAACTGCCCGCCGGTCAGCTGCATGCCGTCACCGCTGTCGCCCGCAAAGCGGACCACCACGGCATCGGGTTGCTGTGAAAGAGCCGGATCGTGCGGCGTATCAGCGGCCTGAGTCGCCATGTAAATTCCTTGTCGCGCGCCCTGTGTGGCAAGACGCCTTCCATTGCTGGAGGCCACCTATTGCGCGGCTCCTGCTCCCGCAATGAAGTTTTTCTCCTCTAGTCACAAATGTCGAGTGGAAATGGATGGGGGCCGACACTAACCTGTCGAAAAGAACGAGAGGAGAATACCCCAAATGGCCACCGAAACACCCTATGTCCGCCCCGATGTGAAGGCATTCATCGATGCCATGGCGGCAGTCGGCGGCCCGGCGCTGGCCGACATGACGCTCGAAGAAGCGCGCGCCAGCTACATCGCGCTGCACGGCATGGCGGACCGCCCGGCGCGCGAACTAGCGGTGATCCGCAATTTGTCCTGCCCTGGCTCTGCAGGCAAAATCCCGCTGCGGCTTTACGACACGCGCGAGAAGCGCGAGCCGGGCCCGGTGATCGTATTCTACCATGGCGGGGGCTTCGTGATCGGCGACCTCGATACGCACCACAATCTCTGCACGGAAATCGCCTGGCAGATGGACCTGCCCCTCGTGGCGGTCGACTATCGCCTCGCACCCGAGCATGTCTTTCCCGCCGCGATAGAAGATTGCGAAGCGGCGGCGCGGTGGGTCGCTTCATCGCCTGAAGCATTGGGACGCAAGGCCACAGGGATCATCAATATCGGCGACAGCGCGGGCGGCAACGCTACCATCGTGGTGACGCAGGCGCTCGCAGCCGATCCTGCTGCTGCGCCGGTGGTGCTTCAGGTGCCGCTGTTCCCGCTGGCCAGCGACTCGCTCGGTTCCAGCAGCCTCCAAGAGTTTGCCGAGGGCTACATCCTCACCAAGGCCGCCATCCTATTCTTCAACGAGGCCTACGCCCCCGATCGCAGCGACCCGCGCGCTATGCCGATCCTTGGTCGGCACGAGGGCACTCCGCCAACTGTGCTGGTTACCGCTTCGCTCGACCCGATCCGCGATTCGGGACGGGACTATGGTGCAGCGTTGTCCGAGGCCGGGGTCGACCACGTGTTCATCGAGATCAAGGGCGGCACCCACAGCTTTACGAACCTGCGCCAGGCCGTGCCGAGTTACCAGCAGGACCTTGAACGCATATTCGCCGCGATGAAGCTCATGCTGGAAGCGCTATCGTGAACGGACTTGGTTACCGGCCCTGCGCCGGCTTCATGCTCGCCAACCGGCAAGGGCTGGTGTTCGTTGGCCAGCGAATCGATTTGCAACATCTTGGTGCGTGGCAGATGCCGCAGGGCGGGATCGACCCGGGGGAAGACATAGCCGAAGCCGCACTGCGGGAGCTTGAAGAGGAAACCGGGATCGCCGCGCATCTGGTCGACATCATCGCGCGTACGAGCGAGCCGTTGCGCTACGATTTGCCAGACGATCTGATCGGCAAGCTATGGGGCGGTCGGTTTCGTGGGCAGGAACAGCACTGGTTCCTGGGGCGCTTCAGGGGCAATGACGAGGATGTAAACCTCGAAGCGCATGACCCGCCCGAATTCCACAGCTGGCAATGGGTAGAGCCCGACGAGCTGCCGCAGCTGATCGTGCCGTTCAAGCGTGACGTCTATCGCGCAGTGGTGCGCGAGTTCCGTGCACTGATCTGAAAAATCGACGCTAGTTCGGCTTGGCTGCGGTTTCGGCTTCGCTCGAAGCTACGCGCCTCTGCGCACCTTGGCGGATCTTCGACTGAAGCTGCACCGCCTCAGGGCACCCGGCACTGCAGATCGTCTCAATCTGCGCGAGGTTGAGCTTGGCCTTTTCCAGCGCACCCTTCTCCACCATCGCCTGCCCTTCGCCCGAAATCGCGGCAAGATTGCCGGGATCGCGCGCCAGCGCTTCGCGGTAATAACGGATCGCCTTTCCCTGCATCCCTTCGGCGCGAGCGGCCTTGGCAAGCTCGAGGAATACCGGCGTATGGCCCGGATCGAGGGCCAGTGCGGCTTCGAACGCGTCAACCGCGCCCTGCACATCGCCTTGCGTCAAAGCAGTGCGGCCCTGTTCGATCATCGCGGCTGCACGCGGATCGGGCAACCGGTCACCCGCATGGCCCATGCTCGCGGTAATTGCGAGAGCAAGGGACAGGGCGGCAGCGGCGGGTACAAAACGCATGATCAGTTCCTTCGGGACATCCATCCGATTGAGTGAAGGCTCAGCCATAATCGATATGGCTAACATGCTGAACCCAGCATGGCGACAAAAAACCCGTCCGTACCGTCGTGAGACGGGCTGAGGCGGATCCCTTGCCTATGAGGTCGGCCGAGCGGAAACGAAATCTCCAGCGCTTTCCATTGCTTGTGGCGTGTGAGGAAAGCCTCGATGCGATCCGCTCCCTCGCCGTCTAGCAGCGAACAGGTGATGAAGAGAACCCGCCCGCCGGGGTGCACAAGCGTGGTTGCAAGGTCCAGCAAGCTGTCTTGCGTGGCCGCGAAACGGGCCAGTCGCTCGGGGGTAAGTCGCCATTTCGCCTCGGGCTTGCGGCGCCATGTGCCCGTGCCGGAGCATGGCGCGTCAACCAGCACCGCGTCGGCAGTGCCCGCGATATCGGCCAGCGCTTCGCCTTCGCGGCCCGGATCGAGCAGGCGGGTCTCGATCATCCCTGCCCCGGCCCGTTCGGCGCGCGGAGCAAGGCGCGACAGGCGCGAGCGATCGATGTCGCAGGCGAGGAGCCGCCCGGCGTTTTCCATCGAAGCGGCCAGCCCCAAAGTCTTGCCCCCTGCCCCCGCGCATAAATCGATCACGGTTTCGCCGGGCCTTGCGCCCAGCGCCAGGCAGGCAAGCTGGCTGCCATGGTCCTGCACTTCGACCAGCCCGTCGCGCCAGGCCGGCCATTGTTCGACCTGGGTGCCGCTTTCGAAGCGGAGTGCTTGCGGCGCGGCGAGTTCCTCGCCCGCTTCAGGCAGTTCGATGCTCGCCCGATCCGCCTTGAGCGCGTTGACCCTTATGTCGAGCGGGGCGCGGCTCATCAGCGCCTGGACTTCGCTTTCGGATACGCCCGATGCGGCAAACCGCTCCATCAGCCATTCCGGCGCGACGCCCGCTGCCGCTGCCTCTTCGCCCGCACCGATCTTGGCCGGGCCATATTGCGAGCCGTCGAAACAGCCAGCCAGCGATGGATCGTCCTGCACGAGCCGCAGAATCGCGGCGCGCCCGCTTTGGGGCACCGGCCCGCAAGCCCGAATGGCGGAATATACCAGCTCGCGCACCGCACGGCGGTCTTTCGAGCCTGCATAGCGGTTTTCGCGCGCCCAATCGGCGATCAAGCGATCTGCCGGTGCACCTTCGCGCTTCGCCGCACCGATCACCGCATCGAGCAGTTCGATCGCGGCCCGGACCCGCGCAGCCGGCGTCATGGCCCGACCGTCACGGAATCAGCGAGAGGGATAGTTCGGCGCCTCGCGCGTGATCGCCACGTCATGCACATGGCTTTCCGAAAGGCCCGCATTGGTGATGCGGACGAATTGCGCGCGCTTCTGGAGATCGGTGATCGTGGCCGATCCGGTGTAACCCATCGCCGCCTTGATGCCACCGACGAGCTGATGGATCACCACCGAAGCCGGGCCCTTGAAGGGCACCTGGCCTTCGATCCCTTCGGGCACCAGTTTGAGCGCGGAAACGTCCTGCTGGAAATAGCGGTCGGCACTGCCGCGCGCCATTGCCCCCACGCTGCCCATGCCGCGATAGGCCTTGTAGCTGCGCCCCTGGTACAGGAAAGTTTCGCCCGGGCTTTCCGCAGTACCGGCCAACATCGAACCGATCATTACGGTGGAGGCACCGGCGGCAAGCGCCTTGGCGGCATCGCCCGAGGTCCGCAGCCCGCCATCGGCTATCACCGGCACACCCGACTTGGCGGCTTCTGCAGCGCTTTCCATGATCGCAGTTAGTTGAGGCACACCAACGCCCGCAACCACGCGCGTGGTGCAGATCGAGCCAGGGCCGATGCCCACTTTCACCGCGTCTGCACCCGCATCGATCAGCGCGTATGTCGCTTCGGCCGTGGCGACATTGCCCGCAATCACCTGCACTGAATTCGACAGCTTCTTCGCGCGTTCAACCGCGCGCGCCACGTCCATATTGTGGCCATGCGCAGTGTCGATCACCACCACGTCGACTTCGGCATCGACCAGCGCTTCGGTGCGGGCAAAGCCCTTGTCACCCACGGTAGTCGCAGCCGCGACGCGCAAACGCCCGGCCGCATCCTTGGTCGCATTGGGGTAGGTCACTGCCTTCTCGATGTCCTTCACCGTGATCAGCCCGATGCAGCGATAGGTATCGTCGACCACCAGCAGCTTCTCGATCCGACGCTGGTGCAGCAGGCGGCGCGCATCCTCCTGGCTCGTGCCGAGCGGCACGGTGGCGAGGTTGTCAGTCGTCATCAGCTCGCGCACCGGCTGCAGCGGGTTTTCCGCAAAGCGCACGTCGCGATTGGTGAGGATACCGACCAGCTTGCCGTCATTGTCGGTCACGGGAATGCCGCTGATGCGGTTCTGCGTCATGAGCAGCTGCGCTTCGCCCAGCGTCGCTTCGGGGTGGATAGTGATCGGATTGACCACCATGCCGCTTTCGAAGCGCTTGACCTGGCGCACCGCAGCGCACTGCTCGGCGATGTCGAGATTGCGGTGGAGCACCCCGATCCCGCCCAACTGCGCCATGGCGATCGCCATGTCGGCTTCGGTAACCGTGTCCATCGCCGCCGACAGCACCGGGATGTTGAGCGCGATCTCGCGCGTCAGCCGCGTCGCGGTGTTGGCCATGCTCGGCAAGACATCGCTTTCGGCCGGACGCAGCAGTACGTCGTCGAATGTTAGGCCGAGGGGGATATCCATAAGCGCCACTTTCATTCTGGTCCCGCCCAGCTGGGTCCGGGAGATTCGTGGCGGCCCATGTAACCGCACTTTGCAGCAGCCGCTAGAGGGGGATGTGCGCTTTTTCGCGCCCCAGCATCTGCGTCAGGCATATTGCTTCGGATCGGCCAGCCCCCCGCACCAGCAGCTCGTGCAGAAACAGGTCTTCGACTGCCCCGCCGAGTTCGAGCGCACCGGGCTCGTCTGACGCCTGGTGGTATGTGCTCGACATGAAGGCGCGGAACCGCTCCTCATCGCCGAATGCGTTGGATACCACCACCGCAGGGACATCACGCTTAAGCAAAGCCCAAACCGTCCTGCCGCTGCAGGAAAGGTTCGGCCCGCTCGCGTGGCGCCAGTTCGCGCCTAGAGTCGGCAACGGCCTGGCGGATCACCTCGTCAAGTGCAGTGCGCGCTTCTCCGATGAAGCCAACCGCGCTGCCGCGCGGCCCGATCGCCACGGTGTCGAAATTGAAGGCTGCAACGATACTTTCGAGCGGGATCGGCGGTTCCTCGGCAAAGGCGCGCGCACCCAGAAGACCCCATTCCTCCGCTGTCGTACCCAGATCATGGATGTCGCGCGCCAGCGGCGGCCCATTGGCAAGCCGCTTGCCCAATTCGATCATCAGCGCCAGCCCGCTGGCATTGTCGACCGCACCATTGCATAGCCGGTCCGCTGCATCCTCAGGCCCGCAAGTGCCGAAATGGTCCCAATGTGCTAACAACAGGATCGCGCCTGCATCCGGGCTCGTACCTGGCAGGCGCGCGATGAAATTGTGCGAGGGTACTTCGCGCCGCGTCGAACGCGCGTCGATAGTGACATGCGCATCGAGCGTGACGGGCACATAGCCGCCCGCCTCGCGCCCTGCTTGCGCCGCATTGACCAGCGACTGCCATCTCTGCTCGCCCAGCGCGCGCGCCATGCCCTGGCTAGTCGCGAAAACATTGAAATCACCATCTTCTTCCGAGGCCAAGACAAATCTCTCGCGCGAGCGAAAGGCGCGCAATTGCTAGATCCTACCTGCATCCTCGACCACGGTCAGCACTGCAGCCGCCCCATCGCAGCGAGCGTCGCTCGCCTCGCCGGGCTGACCCCCGGCTCGCTAAGCATGACTACGACGCGGCCGCGCACCATGCCTTCGGGGACGGAATCCGCCTCGTAGCCGACGAAGACCATCTCACCGCCCTCGATTAGGCCGCGCCGACGATCGGTAAAGGCGGTTGCTTCGCTCGGTTCGAGCACGACCTTGCGGCGCCCGATCTGCAATTCGATGCGGCTGTCTCCACCCGTCACGCTGACGAGCACAACCGGCGCATTCCTCGGGTGCGCGGGATCATTGGTTCCCGAGACGAAGCCTGCCGACTCGAACTCTCGGCGCAAATAGTCGAGCGTCTTGGTCTCACCGATCGTGCCAGGGCGGCGACCGCCGAATTCCTCGCTCGCCAGCACCTCGATATGCTGCGTGAAGCGGGCTTCGAGCACGGCAAACTCGGATTCCTTGATGCGACTGTCGCTGGGCGCGGACACGCAGGCTGACAGTGCCAGGAACGGGGCCAGCAACAGCGCCCGCGCAATGATGCGCATCGCCCGTGCGCCTGCCCCGGTCACCCCCGCTTCCCTCACTCGGCGGTCCAACCTCCGTCGATGCTCCAGTTTGCGCCGGTTACGTTGCCGGCTTCTTCGCGACACAGGAATGCAGCCAGCGCGCCTACCTCGCCCGGCTGGACGAATTTCTTGGTCGGCTGCTTGGCCAGCAGAACATCGTTGATCACCTGCTCGCGGGTCAGCCCGCGCGCCTTCATCGTATCGGGGATCTGCCCTTCGATGAGCGGAGTCCAGACATAGCCTGGGCTGATGCAATTGGCCGTCACGCCTGTCTGCCCCAGCTCGAGCGCGATAGTCTTCGTGAAGCCGTCTACGCCATGCTTACTGGCGTTATACGCGCTCTTGAAGGGCGAGGCCGTCTTCGAATGGGCACTGGCGGTGTTGATGATCCGCCCCCAGCCGCGGGCCTTCATTCCCGGCACCGCTAGCCGCGTGGTGTGGAATGCGGCGGTGAGGTTGAGGCCGATGATCGCGTTCCACTTGCCGATCGGGAAATCCTCGACCGGGGAAACATGCTGCATCCCGGCATTGTTCACGAGGATATCGATCGCGCCCGCTTCCGCCATCATCGTTTCGATCTCGGCCACGTCGAGCAGATTGGCAGCCGAATGACTCGCGTTCAGCTCGGCGCAGAGCGCGGCAATTTCGTCAGCATCGCCAAAGCCGTTGAGGATCAGTTCCGCGCCTTCAGCCCTGAGTGCACGCGCAATGGCTAACCCGATGCCCGAAGTCGAGCCGGTCACCAGTGCCCGCTTTCCCTGAAGGAACATGGAAATCTCCTGCATAACTCGACGAATCGCCGGCCAGCTTTGCCGGGAGCCGCCGGGCTGTCCAGCGTTATCACAGCCGCCCGCACCGGCGAAGCGGGCTACCTGTCGAAGTTGCGCAAAGAAAACGACGGCGAAAGGTCACCTCTCCGCCGCCGTGCCGGGTCTATCGCAAAGGGCGATTAGCTCTTGTTGCGCTTCTCCCATTCTTTGATCTGCGCATCGAGTTCCTTGAGAACTTCCTTGCGCACGTCTTCCGACATTTCCTTGTTGCCGGCGATTTCGTCGCGAGCGGAACGCAGGCCGCTGATGGCGCTGGCCATGATCTCGCTCTTGCAGACCATCACCACCTTCTTGCCGTCTTCTCCGGTCCATTCGCTGGTGGGGCCCTTGCCGTCGCACTTTATCTCGACGCGGACCGGATGCTTGCCATCCTGCATCTGCTTGATGATAAAATGCTGCTCGCGCATGGCTTCGTCGATGTCCTTATTGGCCTCGGCGAGGTCGCGACGCATCTCGGCCATGATTTCCTTCATTTCCGCCTCGGAGATTTCCTCGCCGTTCCTGACGACGCGGACCTTGCGGACGTGCTTAGGCTCTTGGCCGTCAGTATGGCCTTCGTGCTCCTGCACCATCTCGCTCATGATCACGAAGGTCTTCACGCCGTGTTCGGGAGCTTCCGGAGCCACCGGCGGTTCGGGCGGAGTTGGCGGAGTGGGAGCAGTTGGCGGAGTGGGGGCAGCAGGCGCTTCGGGCGCGTCCTGCATGCTCTCGGCATAGGTTACCGTGGCAGTCAGCGGCAGTGCGACCAGCGCCGCTGCAAGCAGGCCGCGACCAGCTAGGCGGCGGCGCTGCGAGTGGTTGTTCATTTTCAGGCTCCTCAAACGTTGGATTATGGATTTCTCACCCAGCACCGGACAGGCCATGGGCGCAGCCAGCGCGACATTGGGGCCGGCTGCACCTTGCCCGCACGGCCGACGTCGCGCGCTTCGGCCAGCATTTCCTGCCGCATCTCGCGATAAGCGCGGAAGCGCAGCAACAGGAAGGTCACCACCCCGGCCAGCCACGCTGCCAGCACCACTTCAACCAATGCGGAGGGGAACATTGGCGCCGCTTCTGCGGCCATGGCCGGTTCGACAACGATGAAAATCGTTTCGGGGGCAACGGCAACGGGCGCGACCGGTTCAACCGGGGCCATCCATGCCGGCAAGGTCAGTGGCGGCAGCGCCAACCGCAGCAGCGGCATAGCCCACAGCGCATAGGCGGCCTGCGCGCCGAACCAGCGTGCCACAGGGCGGCGAATGACCAGCACCAGCGCGATCAGCGCGGCGGTCCAGATCAGCGTATCGAGCAGCCAGTCCGTCATTGCCGCAGCTCCTTCAGCAAGACTTCGATTTCAGCGAGGTCGTCTTCGGTCAGCGCTTCCTGTTCGGCCAGATGCGCGAACAAGGGTGCGGCGCGCCCTCCAAAAAGGCGCTCGACCAAGCGGCGGCTTTCACCGCCAACATATTCGGCGCGCGCAATCAGCGGCATATAGAGATAGCGGCGGCCGTCGGGCGCTGCGGCGATCGCCTGCTTCTGCACCAGTCGGCCCAGTAGCGTCTTGACCGTGGCGAGGCTCCACCCGCGCTGGGCGCATACCTCGTCGCATACTTCGGCGGCAGTGAGCGGGCTCTTCGACCACAGCACTTCCATCACCTCATGCTCGGCATCGCTGATGCGTTCGGGCCTGTTGTCGGCACTTTCGGCCAAGAAATCCTTCCACGGGCGTTCACGCCGTTGATTACACCTGTAGTCACATCGACTACGGCTGTAAACATGAAGCCCTTGTGAACGTGCGTTCATATGGCTTGCTTCTCGTCGAACGACATTTCACGATGGACGAATGACATTTAAGTTCGCTCCGATTGCCGCTTTCGCCGCTGCCGTGGCTCTAATCTGCATTCCTTCGCTGGCTAGCGAGCCGATCATGCCGCTGACGGTCACGGTCCCATTCGACCCCAGCGATCCGGCAAACGAGACGGTCGGCGAGCTCACCTATCGCGGCGGAATCGAACTGGAACCGGGTGAGGAAAAGATCGGCGGCATTTCCGGGCTCGAATGGTCGGAAGGCAAGCTCTACGCGGTGATGGATGACGGGCGCTGGCTGGTGATGACCACGCGCGAATTCGGCGACCGGCTTACCGATATCCTCGAACTGGAGACCGGCCTCCTGCTCGACACCGAAGGCAAGCGGCCAAGGCGCAAGGACAGCGCCGATGTCGAAGCTATCGCGCGCACCCCCTCGAGCGAATGGCTGGTCGCCTTCGAGCGCGATCACCGCATCTGGCGCTACACCTCGCTCGACCAGCCAGCGCAGCCGGTCGATACTCCCGTCATCGGTCTCACCGCGGGCACCGAGTCCAATGGCGGGCTGGAAACGCTCGCCACCACTAAGGACGGCCTGCTGTTCGCTTGCGGCGAATGGGCGGGCGGGCAGAAGCCGAATTGCCTGCGTGAAACAGGATCCGGACTTGAGAGCCTCGACATCGCGGCGCCCGCACCGCTCGATGCGCTGGGCGGCGCGCCGACCGATGCCGACTGCGCCAGCAATGGCGTGTGCTACGTGCTGTTCCGCAGCTATTCCCGCGAAGCAGGCAATGGCGTGGCGATCGTCGCTATAGGGCCCAATGGCAATCGCGAAACGCTAGCCAGCTGGACCCCGCCGCTGACCATCGACAATTTCGAAGGCCTAGCCGTACGCGAGGAAGGCAAGCGCACTTATCTCTACCTCGTTTCGGATAACAATTTCTCAAGCGCCCAGCGCACGCTGGTGATGAAGTTCGAAGTGAGCGCGCCCGCCGCCGCCACGCCCGGCGTTCCCGAAAAGGTGTTCGCTACCACCAATGTGGTCCTGCAAACCACGATGGGCGACATCACTATCGCACTCGAAACGGAACGTGCGCCGATCACCGCGGCTAATTTCCTGCGCTATGTCAACGAAGGCCGGTTTGCAGGCGCCGCCTGCTATCGCTCCATGCGGGTGACGGGCGGCGAACAGCCCTCAGGCTTCGTGCAATGCGGCGCACAGAACCAGCCCGACCGCATCCTGCCGCCGATCGCGCATGAGCCCACCAGCGAAACCGGGTTGACCCACACCGATGGCGCACTGTCGATGGCGCGCTTCGCGCCGGGAACGGCGACGGGCGACTTCTCGATCATGATCCGCAACCAGCACGGGCTTGACGCACAGCCCAGCGCCGATGACCCGGAGCAGCGCCCAGGCTTCGCTGTGTTCGGCTATGTGATCGGCGGAATGGACGTGATCCATGAGATCCACGCCACGCGAATCGACCCGGCCAAGGGTGAAGGGTTTCTCAAGGGCCAGATGCTGGCGGAACCGGTAAAGATTATCGGCGCGCGGCGCGCAGAAGCTGCAACCGCGCCCGAATAGTGCCTAGTCGCCCGCGCCCTGCTCCGTCGCCAGCCGACTCATCAACACTGCGGCGCGCTGCGCCTGGCGCGTGAGCGTCTGCAGGTTGATCGTTTCGCCCGGTGCATGCGAACGCGTCCCGCCCGGGCCGAGCCCGGCAATCCCGTCAACCAGATGCGCGACGAAATTGATGTCGCCCGCGCCGCGCCCAGCAGGCGGATAGACGCCCATCTCGCTCAGCCCCATGTCGACGCTCACCGCATTGAGCTTGCCGAACAGTGCAAGATTGCCTTCCGTCGGCGGCATCGGCGGATAGCGGAAGGCGAATTCGATCGTCGCATCGGTGCCGGGCAGATTGTCATCGACGATCGCCTGCATCGCGGCGGCGATCCGATCGGTCTGCTCGATCGAGATGGTGCGCAAATCACCGCGCGCCACTGCCGATGAGGGGATGATGTTAGTCTTGCCCACTGCACTGACAGAAAGCCCGTCTTCGGAAATCTCGGCAGGCGTCCCGCCCGCTGTGGACCCAACGTTTAGGGTCAGGTTCTCCTCAGGCAGTTCCTGCCGGAACCGGTCAAGGATGCGCGCCAGCTCGTAGATCGCGCCATAGCTAGCCCCTTCGCCGAAGATGCCCGAGCTGTGGCCCGAGCCGGCGGTAACGCGCAGCGTCCAGTTATTGGCCGAGCGGCGCGCGATAACCGCCATGTCGCGTCCGTCCATGAGCGAAAGCCCTTCGAAATCGAGCGCGACATCGGCCCATTCGGCCGCCTTGACGAGGTCGGCACGAGCGATATCCACGGGGTCACCCGCCTCTTCCTCGTCGCCCGTCAGCGCCACAACTATATTCGCATCATCCAGCGTGCCTGCTGCCTTAATTGCGCGAAGTGCAGCCAAAATGATCACGATCCCGCCCTTATCATCACCCACGCCGGGGCCGATCGCGATGTCGCCTTCGCGCACGAAGCCTTCGAAGCCGGAATCGGGCTCGAACACAGTGTCCATATGCGCGATCAGCAACATCCTTGTGGTGCCGGGTTTGCCTTCATGCCGGGCGAACAAATGCCCCGTCCTGCCCGCAGCCGACTGGTCGATCCATTCGACCTTGAACCCGAGCGCCTCGAATTCGGGCGCCAGCATGTGTGCGACCTTGCGCACGCCATCGTGATTGTGCGTGCCGCTGTTCTGCACCACGATCCGCTCAAGCAGCGCGACGTCCTGTTCGAACCCCGCTTCGACGCATGCGGCCATCGCCCGTTCGGTTTCGGTTAGCTGGGCGGTGGCGGGAGTGGTGGCGAGTGCCGCCGCAGCCAGGGCGAACAACCGCAAACACGATAGCCGCATCAATACACCCGCTTCTTCGGCTTGATGTATTCGATATCGTCGGTGAGCGTGTATTCATGCACCGGACGGTAATCGATTTTCACCGTGCCGTCGTTTCCGCCCCAACCGTCGAACCACGCCACGGTGTGCTTCATCCAGTTGGCGTCGTCGCGGTCAGGGAAGTCCTCATGCGCATGCGCACCGCGGCTTTCCTTGCGGTTTTCAGCCGAAGCCATAGTGACGCAGGCCTGCGCCATCAGATTGTCGAGCTCGAGCGTTTCGATCAGGTCGCTGTTCCAGATCAGCGAGCGGTCGAACACCTTGATGTCCTGCATCCGCTTGTTGGTCTCGGTCAGCAACTTGACGCCTTCGGACATCAGCGCGCTGTCGCGGAACACCGCGGCGTGCTTCTGCATGGTCTTCTGCATTTCCTCGCGCACCTTCGCGGTGGGCGAGCCGCCATCCGCCTTGCGGAAGTGGTCGAGCCGCCCAAGCGCAAAATCGGCGCTGCCCGCCGGCAGTTCTTCCTGCTTCGCCATCGGCGAGAGATTGGCCTTGAGGTGCAGGCCGGTCGCGCGGCCGAACACCACGAGGTCGATCAGCGAGTTCGAACCAAGGCGGTTCGCGCCATGCACCGAGACGCAGGCCGCTTCACCCACGGCATATAGGCCCGGCACGACATGGTCGGGAGCGCCATCGGGGCCGGTCGTTACGACCTGGCCGTGATAGTTACAGGGGATGCCGCCCATGTTGTAATGCACGGTCGGCGTCACCGGCAGCGGTTCGCGCGTCAGGTCGACGCCAGCGAAGATCTTCCCGCTTTCGGTAATACCCGGCAGGCGCTCGGCCAGCACCTTGGGATCGATGTGGTCGAGGTGAAGGTAGATGTGGTCCTTGTCCGGCCCCACACCGCGCCCTTCGCGCATTTCGAGCGCCATCGAGCGCGATACTACGTCACGGCTGGCAAGATCCTTCGCGGAAGGCGCGTAACGCTCCATGAAGCGCTCGCCTTCGCTATTGGTGAGATAGCCGCCCTCGCCGCGCGCGCCCTCGGTTATGAGCACACCCGCGCCGTATATGCCGGTTGGGTGGAACTGCACGAATTCCATGTCCTGCAGCGGTAGGCCCGCGCGCAACACCATCCCGCCACCGTCGCCGGTGCAGGTATGCGCCGAAGTGGCGGTGTAATAGCAGCGGCCATAGCCGCCAGTCGCCAGCACTACGGCCTGCGCGCGGAAGCGATGGATTGTCCCGTCATCGAGGCACATGGCGATCACGCCCACACAGCGGCGATTGGCGCCCTCGCCCGCCATGATCAGGTCGAGCGCGAAATATTCGATGAAGAAGTCCGCGTCATACTTCAGGCTCTGCTGGTAGAGCGCGTGAAGCATGGCGTGGCCGGTGCGGTCGGCGGCGGCGCATGTGCGCTGCACCGGCGGGCCTTCGCCCATATTCTGCATGTGCCCGCCAAAGGGGCGTTGGTAGATCGTGCCGTCTTCGTTGCGGCTGAAAGGCACGCCGGCATGTTCAAGTTCGTACACCGCCGCCGGGGCTTCGCGCGCGAGATATTCGATCGCGTCCTGGTCGCCCAGCCAGTCCGACCCCTTGACGGTGTCGTACATGTGCCAGGTCCAGTGATCGGGCGTGTTGTTGCCCAGCGAAGCGGCGATGCCGCCCTGCGCCGCCACGGTGTGGCTGCGGGTCGGGAATACCTTGGTGATGTTGGCGGTCTTGAGGCCCGCTTCGGCGGCGCCCATGGTCGCGCGCAGGCCGCTGCCGCCCGCGCCCACAACCACGACGTCATAGGTGTGGTCGATGATCTTGTAGGCTGAAAAGTCGGCCATTACGCGGCTCCTCCAAGGGTGCCAGAGGACAGGGCTAGACGCACGACGGAGAATACGGCGAAGGCGCCGCCGCCGATCGTGGCGAGGTTGAGCAGTGCGATCACGCCAAATTTGGTGCCTGCGTTATGGACATAGTCTTCCACAAGCACCTGCAGCCCCAGCCGTGCGTGCCAGAAGCTGCTGACGATCAGCAGTACCATGGCGGTGGCGGGGACAGGCCCGGCCAGCCATTCGCTGACGGTGGCATAGCCAAGGTCGGGCAGCCAGACGATGCTGCCCACCAGCCACATCATCAGCACCAGATTGCCGATCGCGGTGAAGCGCTGCAGCAGCCAGTGGTGCGCGCCTTCATGTGCCGAGCCGAGCCCGCGCACCTTCCCGATGGAGGTTCCGTTACCCATTGCGAAATATCCTCAGCGCTGGAGAATGAAGGCCCAGAAGCCCGCAGTCAGGACAATGGCGATCAGCGGCGACGCGACCGACCAGAAACGGTTGGAATTGAGCTCGTATCCCGCGCCGATATCGAGCACAAAGTGCCTGAGGCCGCTCATCAAATGGGTGAAGAAGGCCCAGCTCAGGCCCACCAACACGACATAACCCATAGGCGTGACCATGAATTCGCTGAAGGTGGCGTAATACTCAGGACCGCTCGCCAGCGCGCCCAGCCACCACACCAGCACGAACAGGCCGACCAGCGCCATTCCGTCGCCAGTGATGCGGTGGAGGATCGAGACCAGCATTGCCGGGCCCCATTTCCAGATCTGCAGGTGCGGTGAAAGCGGTCGGTTTGCCATGCGAACTTGTCCGTTTGCTCTTGTGAGCCCTCCCCTTAGCGCTCTCGTCGCGAGGTGCAAGGTCGGTTTGGAGCAGTGTGGCTCGACTCGGCCTGCAAAGTTTCGGATAGAGCGTGGCATGACGCACATACTCCTTACCGGATCGAGCCGGGGAATCGGCGCCGCGGCGCGGAAGGCACTCGAATCGCGCGGCGCGACCGTGATAGGCCAGGCCACCGGAACAGGCGATGGCCGCCTGATCGCGGCCGACTTTGCCGATCCTTCCGCCCCGCAGGCGCTGTGGGAGGCGGCGCTCGAACGCGCGGGTGGCACGATCGACGTGCTGGTGAACAATGCCGGGCTGTTCAAGGCAAACCCGCTCGATAGCTCCGACATAGCATGGCTCGACGGCTGGGAGGAAACCTTGCGAATCAATTTGACCTCGGCCGCGCAACTCAGCCGACTGGCTGTGCGCCACTGGCAGGCGTGCGGCGTTCCCGGCCGTCTCGTCCATGTCGCCAGCCGCGCCGGATACCGCGGCGATTCGCCCCAGCACTGGCACTATGCCGCAGCGAAGGGGGGGATGCTGGCGATGCACAAGACGATCGCGCGCGGCTATGCAGCTCAGCGGATCGTCAGCTTTGCGATCACACCGGGCTTCACCTATACCGCGATGGCGGGCGACTATCTCGCCAGCCGCGGCGGACCCGACCTGCTGCGCGATATCCCACTGGGCCGGGTCGCAACTCCTGACGAAATTGCGCGGATCATCGAATTCTGCGCACTCGACGCGCCTGAAAGCATGACCGGCGCGGTGATCGACGCAAATGGGGCAAGCTATGTCAGGTAAGACCTCCGCCAAGTGAGCAGCTGGAAACTCTCCGCCTTTGCCCCCAAGCCACTGGTGCAGGACGCACTGCTGGCGCATGACGAGATCGAGGATTGGGACTTCGAAGTGGTCCTGTCAGGCCGCGAAGTGGCGGAAGATCGCCCCAACGACTGGGTGCTTGAGGCCTGGTACTCGCACAAGCCCAGCAAGGCGGAGGTCGGAACGATCGCCGCGCTCTTTGCTGGCAAGGCTCCCGAAATCGACGTCGATAAGCTGCCCGAGCAGGACTGGCTGGTGCTGAGCCAGCAAGGCGTCGAACCGATCCGCGCCGGGCGATTTTACGTCCATACCCCGGAGTTTGAGCCCGATCCGGACGCGACCAGCTTCGCAATCCCAGCCAGCCAAGCCTTCGGCACCGGCCAGCACGAAACCACGGCGGGTTGCCTCGACATGCTCGACGCGATGAAGCGCAGTGGGGTGGTGACGCGCAACATCGCCGATATCGGCACCGGCACTGGCCTGCTCGCTTTTGCCGCGCTCGCGCTGTGGCCGCGCGCGCTGGCGACCGCATCGGATATCGACCCGGCCTGCACTGGCGTGGTGGAAGACAATACCGCGCTCAATTCTATGTCGATGGGAGCTGCCGCAGGGCAGCTGACCATGGTGGTGGCCGACGGGATGGACGACCCGTTGCTGCAGGCGCGCGGGCCATATGACTTGCTGATCGCCAACATCCTCGCCGGGCCGCTGGTCGAACTCGCGGCTGACTTCGGCAAGGCGGTTACCCCGGGCGGGAATTTGCTGCTCGCCGGATTGCTCGAGACGCAGGAGGCGCGCGTGCGTCGCGCCTATCGCCGAGCGGGTTTCCGCCTCGCCCGCCACATCGTCAATGGCGACTGGTCGATCCTGTGGCTGCGCAAGCGCCGAGGCTAAAGCGCGCGCGGCGGTGGGTCGTCTGGCCTTCGGCGGCGCTGATCGCGCTCGTCATTACCTTCTTCCTGAGCGCCTGGATCGGCTCGTCGATCCCGCGCAACACCCGCTGGATCGAGCCCGAACAGGGCGTCGCGATCATGGTCGAGACCAATGGCGTCCACACCGCCATAGTGATGCCGCTGGTAACCGCACAGAAGGACTGGCGCGCCGACTTTCCCACCGCCGATCTCGCTGCGCCCGACGCGCTCTACACCCATGTTTCCGTCAGCTGGGGCGAGAAGGAAGTGTTCCTCAACACGCCCACCTGGGGAGACCTGAGACTCTCCACGGCGGTGCACGCGGCATGGGACAGCGAGGCGCTGCTCCACGTCAGTTATTACGTGCGCCCTGCACTCTCGCCCGATCACCGCGTGCTGATCGTGCGCCCAGAGGAATATGCGCGGCTGGTGCGCGCGATCGAACGCCAGCTGATGCCGGCGGGCAATCGCACGAGCTATCGGGGCTACGCCACTTACGACGCGTTCTACGACGCGCCAGGCGCCTACAACCTCGGCAATACCTGCAACCAGTGGACCAGCGACGTCCTGGCCGAAGCGGGCATCAAGACGGGATGGTGGACGCCGCTCGCCGGAGGGGTCATGAAGTGGGTGCCAAAGCCCCGGTAGGGCGGGAGGGGAGAGCATGGGCGTCAGGAAGTGGCTTGGCCGGGGCGGCCTGATCGTGGCCGGGGCAGCGGTGCTTTACGGTGGGCTGCTCGCCTTGGGGTCGGGCATCGAGCGATACGGGAAAAGCCCGGCAATCGCTCCGCCACAACCGGTCATCCCCATCCCCCCTTCTTGCGACCCGGCCAATGGCTGCGTCACCTATTGGATCACCCGTACCTCGATGTTTCCGAGCAAGTTTGAATCATGCGCCACCGTATCGCCCGGTTGCAGGAAATGCCGTGTCTTCAGCTCTTTTCGAATGAATTCGCGTTTCACGGTGTCGACGATACCCCTACCGCAAAGCGGCCCGCCCGCCAGGACATAGGCCAATACGCCATCGATATAGTCGGCGCGCGAAGGCGGCGTGAAGATCACCCCTTCTGACGTCCCCGACATCAGTGTCATGTCTTCCCCGATCCGCCGATCTTGCGCGAGCCGTATGAAATCGCCCCCATAATAGAAGCGGCCTCGATCCATATCTTGCAGCGCGTGCTCGGCGAGCTGACGAAAATCGAGCGTCATCTCGGCCCCGCGGGCATCCTGCCGCGGATCGCCGTTGACGCTTGTGGTCATCCGCACCCGATCGATGAAGCGCTTCCAGTCGTCAGGAACGACGATGAACGGGCCGGAAGGATAGAAATCCGGGCCGCTCTTGGCATCGGAAAAGCCGAAGCCGGAATCGAGATTGTCAGGGTCTGCCAGTTCGACCAATGCGTTGCGGTTGGTAAAATCGCCACACAGGAACAGGCCCTTCACTGCCGCATCGAAATCGGCAAGCGTCGCAATATCGCGATCGAACCGCATGCACAGTTCCACCTCGTAATCGAGCAGGATACCGGGCTCTGCCTTCACCGTTGTGCGCGCCGGGGTGGCGCCACCGAATTTGGGGAAGTTGAAAACCGAATTGCTGCTCGCCTCGGCAGCATGTTCGGGGAAATTGGTGCCCGTGCCGATATGCTGCTTGCCGCCTGGCGCGGATGGGAGCAGGTTCGCGATGACGACGGTACTCTTCGGCAATTCCCGTACCCGTGCTTCATCGATCAGTTTGCGATCGACGCTTGCAACATCCCGCAATGGATTGCCCGTGCGCGCAGCGCCCAGCGCAGCAAGGTCAATGCCCGTAACCTTCTCATCGCTGAAACCTGTCACCAGCATGGTCACGACATCGCCCTTGGCGTCCCTGTAACTCGCCAGCGTTATCGCTTCGCCCAGCGGCGCGATGGCCGGATTGAGCGGGGTGTCCTCTAAACTGGCCGGATTACCGCGCGGATCCGGCGATGTCGCCCATGCGATGGCCAGCAGTAGCGCGAGCACTGCCAACAGCCCTCCAGAAATCTTCACTGGCTTTCGCATCCACCTCCCCCGCGATTGCTAACCCGCAGCTGCGACGACAGCAGCCCAGCCCGCTTCGTCGATCACTTCGATGCCCAGTTCGGCCGCTTTCTTGAGCTTGCTCCCTGCGCCCGACCCGGCAACAACCAGATCGGTCTTGGCCGAAACCGAGCCCGCCGCCTTCGCACCAAGCCGTTCGGCCTGCGCTTTCGCCTCGTCGCGGCTCATCGTTTCCAGCTTGCCCGTAAACACGACGGTCTTGCCCGCAACTGGGCTGTCGATTGTCTCGACGACATAGGGCGGCGGCGAGAGTTCGCGCAGCAGGTCTTCCCATACTTCCACATTGTGCGGTTCGTGAAAGAAGTCGCCCAAGGCTTCGACGACAGTAGGGCCGACGCCGTCGATCGAGATGATCTCGGCCAGCGCCTCGGCATCGCCCTGCGCCGCTTTTTCCGCCGCCATGCGCAAGGCAGGCAGCTCATGGAAGTTCTTCATTAAATCGCGCGCGGTGACTTCGCCTATGTGCCGGATTCCAAGCCCGAAAAGCAGCCTCGCGGCGTCGGGAGAACGTTTGTTTTCCACAGAAGCCAACAAATTATCCACAGACTTGTCCTGCCACCCTTCGAGCGCGAGAATCTCGCCGCGGCGATCCTTCAGGCGGAAGATATCGGCGGGGCTTTCGAGCCATCCAAGCGCGAAGAACTGGTCGATCGTCTTTTCGCCGAGCCCCTCGATATCGAGCGCCTTCCGGCTGACGAAATGCTTGAGCCGCTCGGTGCGCTGCGCGGGGCAGATCAGCCCTCCCTGGCAACGCACATCGACTTCATCGTCCTCCGCCACAGCTTCGCTGCCGCATTCGGGGCAATGGTCGGGGAAGACGAAGGGCGCGCGATCCGCATCGGGAGTAAGGTTTCTGACGAGCTGCGGGATCACGTCACCCGCGCGTTGCACTACCACACGGTCGCCCGAGCGTACGCCCAGCCGCGCAATCTCGTCGCGATTGTGCAGCGTGACATTGGTCACCGTCACCCCACCCGCCATCACCGGGGCGAGGCGACCGACCGGGGTCAGCTTGCCGGTGCGCCCGACCTGTATGTCGATCGTTTCCAGCGTGGTTTCGGCCTGTTCGGCAGGGAATTTGTGCGCCAGCGCCCAGCGCGGCGACTTGGCGACGAAGCCCAGCCGCTGCTGCAAATCGAGCCGGTCGACCTTGTAGACGACGCCGTCGATCTCATAGGGCAGTTCCGCACGCACCCAGCCGATCGCGGCATAGGCGGCCAGCATTTCAGCCACGCTCTCGCACCGCCGGAAATGCGGCGAAACGCGGAAACCCCAACGTGCGAGCTGCTGCATCACTTCATGCTGCGTCTTGCCCGGGACTTCACTCGCCCCACCCCAGGCATAAGCCCAGAAGCGCAGCGGGCGCCGCGCGGTCACGGATGGATCCTTCTGCCTAAGCGAGCCCGCCGCCGCGTTGCGCGGATTGGCGAACAACTTGCCGCCAGCCTCTTGCTGCGCAGCATTGAGCGCAGCAAAAGCCTGTTTTTCCATGTAGACTTCGCCGCGTACCTCGAACACATCGGGCGCCACACCATCGGCCAATTGCTGCGGAATATCGACGATGTTGGCGACATTGGCGGTGACGTCTTCACCCACTTGCCCGTCGCCGCGGGTCGAAGCGCGCACCAGCCTGCACTGCTCATATCGCAGCGAGCAGGACAGCCCGTCGATCTTGTCTTCCGCCGTTATCGCGATCGGCTCATCCTCGGCCAGCGACAAGAACCGCCGCATTCGCGCCACCCATTCTCGCACTTCCTCGGCGTCGAAAGCATTGCCGAGGCTCATCATGCGAACCTCGTGCGTCACCTTTCCGAGCGGAGACGACGTCACCGCAAAGCCAACATGCTTAGACGGACTGTCCGGACGCACTAAATGCGGGAATGCGGCTTCAAGCGCGGCGTTGCGCCTGACCAGCGCGTCATATTCCTGGTCAGTCACTTCGGGCGCGTCTTCGGCGTAATAGAGCCGGTCGTGACGCCCTATTATCCGCGCCAGCCGCATCAACTCATTGGCAGCCTCGGCCTCGCTCATTTCCGCAGGCGACTTGTCCGAAATTTGCTCGATTCCCATGCCATACGCTATGCATGAGCACAGGCGCGGGGAAAAGTGCTGCGTAGCAAGGTCGCACATCAGTTTGGGGGATGAACCGATGATCGACCGCTATCTCAAGGTGCTGACCTGCACGATTATTGGCGCGATGGCGCTTACCTATGTCGCGCACAATTTCGCGAATCTCGGCGCCGCGCACGGATTCTTCATCTACGTCACCTGCCATCAGGGGCAGGAATCCTATCCGGTTACTTTGCTGCCGGTGCCGTCCGGGCCGCTCGTCGTGGCGGCGATGGCACTGGTGTTCGGGCTCGAGCTTGCTGCAGGGCGGCCTGCTGCCGATCGGCACATGGCGGCTGTGGCAGATGCCCGGCGGGATCGGGCCCGAGCACGGATCTTGTGTGTTCGGCGCTATGTCGATGATGGTGCTGATCCACTTGAGCATGCGCGACGATTAGGCCAACGAAGCGAGAAAGCCGAGCAGCAGGCGGTTGCACTCGTCTGGCCGTTCCTGCTGGATCCAGTGTCCGCAGCCTTCAAGCACATGCGCCCCGTGCAGGCCGGGAAGTAGCCTTGCCATGGCTTGGAGCGGCTCTTTCCCCGCAAGCCGCGTCGCGAGATCGCGCGTGCCGCCGATAAACAGGCTGGGCTGCGCGATCACATGGCTGTCGAGCCGCGATAGCATCTCCCAATCGCGCCGCCGGTTGCGATAGCGGTTGAGAGGCCCCAGGAAGCCCGAGCGCGCGAATTCCCCTGCCAGATAGGCGACATCCTCATGGCACAGCCAGGGCAGCGGCATCTGCGGCTCTGGTAGGCCCTTGAGCAGGCCATCGCCCGGCGTCTTGTCGGTCGGCCATGTGCCTTCGGGAGCATCGCCCGACAGCGCGTAATAGAAGCGGCGTATCGTCGCCGGCGGATCGGCCTCCAGCTCGGCCTCCGCTTCGCCCTCTCGCTGGAAATCGACCACGTAGAAGTATCTGCCGCGCTGGGTGAAGAACCGGTCTTGCAGCACATCGGCGGATTCCGCCCCCGGCGCCGCATGCGGCACAGACATTCCCGCCACGGCGCGGAACCGGTCGGGATGCAGCATTGCCGAAGTCCAGGCGATCGGCGCCCCCCAATCGTGCCCGACGATGACCGCAGGCTCATCGGGTGAGAGGATTTCCGCTAGTCGGGCGCAGTCGCCCGCCAGAACTTCGAGCGAATAGGCTTCGATCGCTTCAGGCGCGGACGATCCGCCATAGCCGCGCACATCGGGCGCAACCGCTCGCCAGCCCGCAGCCACAAGCGCGGGGATCTGGTGCCGCCAACTGTACCAGCTCTCGGGAAAGCCATGCACGAGGATCACGAGCGGGCCGGAACCCATCTCGGCATAGCGCAGGGTCACGCCCGGTTGCGTCTCGACATGGCTGAACCGGACTTCGGAAAGGATGCTCATCTTGCCTGGCGCCTGTCTAAACCGATAAGAGCTTGGTCTCGCAAACCACGTGGCTGAAGAAGGTGCGGTCGCCGCTCGGCTGGGGCCGATAGGAAAGCACCCGGCCAAAGCGATCGCCCAGCGCCTTCTGGTGGAGAAAATTGCTGCGATCCTGGCTTATTTTGTATTTGCCGTTCTCCCAAGGCGCCAGCTCGGTTGGCGTGAAATGCAGCACCACGACCTGCTTCCCTACACTCCGCCTTAGCGCGTCGATCTCCAGTTGCAGCGCGTTGGGTCGCACCATCACCGGGTCGAGCGTGGGTGCCTGTACCGTCGGTGTAGTGCGCGGCTGCGTGGTTTGCGTGCGCGTCTGCGCCATGGCCGGATTGGCGACGATGCCAGCCATTATGGCAGTGAAAAAACGATTGCTGACAAGTAATTGCTAATGGGCATGGCTCCCGGATGATCCTGATTTCTCCAATAGAACTGTCGCATCGAAGGTATTGAAGCGCAAGGGAGGCGAACAGAGCCTATGCCTTGCTGCCAACGCGCCGCACAGCGCCCTGGCTGATCTGTCACGACTTACGGCTGAGTAGCATTACGTATCCCTCGGAGGAGGTGCCTGCCGCATTATTGCCCTCCCATCCCTTCACGTCTTCTGGATAGCTAGTTCATGTGGTCACTCTTTAGCAGGCACCAAAGACCGCATGAGGTTCCGGAGCGATCGTGACAAGCAAAGGAATGATCATGACGATACTTCGTGAACTTGCATTACCGATCATCGGCGCCGCAGGGTTCCTTCTGTTGGCAAGTCCAGCCACTGCTCAGGAGCAGGGAATTGTTGTCACAGGCAAGTTGAAGATGCCTACAGGTTACGAGCCTATCGAAAAAGTGGTCGATATCGAAGACCTCGATCTTACTACTTCGGCCGGCAAGAAGGAAATGGAAAAGCGTGTTACCGCTGCAGAGAAGAGTATGTGCGCAGCACCGCCTCGAGCAGCGCGCTGGTAGGTGAAAGATACTGAAATGTGGAGCGAATTCGTCTGGGAGAGCGCCCGCCTCCAGGTGGAAGAGGCATAGCGCATGGCCCGCGGTAGCTCAATTTTGCGCTGAGGCGCCTCTTCCTCAAGACAGCCTGGCTCTAGCCAGCAGTGCCTGAGTGCTCGGGTCGAATTCGTCGCCGCCAGCCTCGATATCCTTCGCCATCTTCTTGCCCAGTTCCACGCCGAACTGGTCGAACGGATTGATCTGCATCAGGACCGCATTAGCGAAAGTGCGGTGCTCGTGGAAAGCGATCAGCGCGCCCAGTGTCGCAGCGTCGAGATCGTCGCACAGCATGGTCGCGCTGGGGCGGTCGCCTGGAAAGGCGCGCGCCAGATCCTTGCCATCTTTCGCCATGTTTCCGCCCGCCATCAGAGCCGCCCCCTGCGCGAAGCAATTGGTGAGCAGGATCGCGTGATGCGCCAAGTCCAGCCCGTCGCCGGGCGCGATGCTGGCAATGAAGTCAACTGGCACCAGATGCGTGCCCTGATGGAGCAGCTGGAAAACCGCGTGCTGCGCGTCGGTGCCCACCCCGCCCCAGGTGATCGGCGCGGTCAGCCCGTCCACCGCTGAACCGTCCGCCTTCACCCGCTTGCCATTGCTCTCCATCTCCAGCTGCTGCAGATAGTCGGGAAGCAGGCCCAGTCGCTCGTCATAGGCGAAGCAGGCGCGCGTCTGGCAGCCGCGCAGCCGCGCGTAGTACTGGTCGGCAAAGGCAGCGCGCAGGCAAAGGTTCGCCGCGCCGTCATTGTCGCGGAAATGCTCGTCCACCGCGCGCGCTCCGGCGAGCATGGCGATGAAATCCTCCATCCCCACCGCCAGCGCGACGGGGAAACCGATCGAGGACCAGAGCGAATAGCGCCCGCCGACGCTTTCGGGGAATGGCAGCACGCGCGTTTCGTCGACGCCCCATTCGACCGCCTTCTCGGGCGAGGCAGTGAGCGCCACGACCCGCCCCGAAGGGTCAGGCACGCCGTTCTCCGCCAGCCACTTAAGCGCCGATGCGGCATTGGTCATGGTCTCGATCGTGGTGAAGGTCTTGCTCGCCACCGCGATCATCGTCGTAGCCGGATCGCAGGCGGCGAAGGCCGCTTCGAGCGCCACTCCGTCGATATTCGACACCACACACACGTCGACCAGCGCGAGGTCGCGGGTAAGCGCATCGACCGCCAGCGCGGGGCCCAGCGCACTGCCGCCAATGCCGATATGGATCAGATGGTTGATCTCGCCGAACGCGCCGCCGTGGATCGCCTCGACCAGCATCCCCATGCGCGCGAGCAGCGCCTCGCCTTCCTCGACATCGGCCTCATCCCCCACGCCGCGCATGGCGGTGTGCGTCGCGGCGCGCCCTTCAGTGACATTGACGATCTCACCGCCGAGCAACTTCGCCCGATGCCTCTCGAAATCGCAGGCCTGCGCCAGGGCTTCGAAGGCTGCGAGCAGTTCGCCATCGAGATGGGTCTTAGACCAGTCGAACAGAATCCCGGTCTCACCGCCTTCACCCGGCCACTCGATCCGGCCCGAAAGCGCGGCGACGCGATCGCCATCGGCGGCGAACAATTGCTGCAGGCTGTGCTGCGGCAGCGCCTCCAGGCGATTCCATGCGGTGGCGATCTGGTCTGACATGCGAAAAGCCTTTCACAACTTGGGCTCACGCGATTAGGGACGGGAACGATGGATGGGAACCCCGTAGATACGAATGCGCCGGCTGCAGGAACAGGCCGCGAGGGTGAAAGCTGGGGAAGTTTCCTCGCTTTCCTGCTCAAGCTGGTGCTGGTGGTGCTGGTGTTCCGCAGCTTCGTGTTCTCGCCCTTCTCGATTCCGTCCGAAAGCATGCTGCCGCGACTGTGGAACGGGGACTACCTGCTCGCCGCCAAATGGCCCTATGGCATCTCGAAATACTCGCTGCCGTTCGAACTGCCGGTGGTTCCGGGAAGAATGCTCGCCAGCCAGCCCGAACGCGGCGACATCGTGATCTTCAAGCATCCGATCGACGGCAGCGATTATATCAAGCGCGTGATCGGCCTGCCGGGTGACACAGTGGCGATGGAAGACGGCCAACTGGTGCTCAACGGCACTCCGGTTCCAAAGGAGCGGCTCGACGATTTCATCATCCCCGTCACCGCCAACACGCGCTGCGCCCTGCCCACCGCAAAGGAAACCGAAGCCGATGGCACCGTCGTGTGCCGCTATGCCCACTATCGTGAGACCCTGCCTTCGGGGAAGAGCTACGAAGTGCTCGATTTCGGCGACCGCCCGATCGACACCACCCGCCCGGTGATCGTGCCCGAAGGACGACTGCTCGTCATAGGCGACAATCGCGACAATTCGCAGGACAGCCGCTTCTTGGCGACGCCCGGCGGCGGCGTGGGGCTGGTGCCGCAAGGGCTACTAGTCGGCCGCGCTACGGTGATCATGTGGTCTACCGATGGCAGCGCCGAATGGATCAAGCCCTGGACATGGATCAGCGCTGCACGCTGGAGCCGCATCGGGGACACACTGTGAGCGTGCTTGCCCCCGAAACGGTTGAATGGCTGGCAGGGCTTGGCATCGTGCCGGCGGACGAAACCCGCTGGCTCGCCGCGCTAACGCATGGCAGCCTTGGTACTGAAACAAATTACGAGCGGCTCGAATTCCTCGGCGATCGCGTGCTGGGCCTTGCCATCGCCGAATGGCTGTTCGAAGCGAGCGAGGCCGCCGAAGGCAAGCTGTCGCAACAGCTCAACGCACTGGTCAGCCGCCAGACTTGCGCCCGCGTGGCTATGCAAGTTGGCCTGCCACAGCACATCAGGCTGGGCAAGCAGGCGCATGACGACGGCGCGCGCGAAAGCACCAACATCCTCGGTGATGTGATGGAAGCCCTCCTTGGCGCGCATTTCCTCGATTTCGGCTTCGGGCCCACGCGCGACCTGATCCGCACTGTCTGGGAGCGCGAATTTGCAGGCGGCGCGGGCAAGACGAAGCATCCCAAGAGCGCGCTGCAGGAATGGGCCGCGGGCAATCGTCGGAAACCGCCCGAGTACGAACTGGTCGCGCGCGAAGGACCCGATCATGCCGCGCGCTTCACCGTGCGTGTTAGCGTCAGGAATGTCGGCGAGGCGCAAGCCACCGCCCAGAGCAAGCAAGACGCGGAGCGGCTGGCGGCCGCAGCCTTCATGGAACAATTCGGATGAGTGAGAATGAGGCAACCCGCTGCGGCGTCGTCGCCGTGATCGGTGCGCCCAATGCGGGCAAGAGTACGCTGGTCAACCAGTTGGTCGGGCAGAAAGTCGCCATCACCAGCCCCAAGGCGCAGACCACCCGCGCGCGTATGTTGGGCATCGCGCTGCAGGGGCATGTGCAGATGATCCTGGTCGATACGCCCGGCATTTTTGCGCCCAAGCGCAAGCTGGACCGCGCGATGGTGAGCGCGGCTTGGGAAGGCGCCGAAGCGGCCGACGCGGTGCTGCTGCTGGTCGATCCGATCAAGCAGCGCCGGCACGAGCTCGAGCCGCTGCTCGAAGCGCTGGCGAACCAGCCCGAGCGCAAAATACTGGTGATCAACAAGGTCGATGCCGCGAAGAAGGAAGCGCTGCTCACGCTGGCGCAGGAACTGACCGGCAAGGTCGATTTCGCCGAAGTGTTCTTCATATCCGCGCTGACCGACGACGGAGTGCCCGAAATGGCGGAAGCGCTCGCGGCGATGATGCCCGAGGGGCCGTGGCACTATCCCGAGGATCAGGTGTCGGACGCGAGCGAGCGCCTGCTCGCAGCGGAAGTCACTCGCGAGCAGCTATATCGCCAGCTGCACGAGGAACTGCCCTATGACAGCGTGGTTCGGCCCGAAAGCTACCAGCACCGGCCCGATGGCAGCATCGAGATCCACCAGCAGATCGTAGTGGGCCGCGAAAGCCAGCGCCCGATCGTGCTCGGCAAGGGCGGCGCAAAGATCAAGGTGATCGGCGAAGCGGCACGCAAGGAGCTGAGCGAAATGCTCGGCGCCAAGGTGCACCTGTTCCTGCACGTGAAGGTCAGTGAGAACTGGGCCGAAGACCGTGAGATCTTCGAGGAAATCGGGCTCGACTGGGTGCGTTGACCGGACAATTATGAGATAATCCTTCCATACCCTCTGCCTACCAAATCACCGCTGGCGACACCCCCATTCAGGCTGCTTACTAGCGTGTAAGTCTTGATGATTTACGAACGGAGCGGAATGAAAATGCCTCCGCCAAAGAGGGTTACCGTAAGCTTACCGCCTTTTTCTTTGGGGCGGCCTTCTTACGTCCCTTCTTCTTCGCCGGGCCCTTTGCAGCGCGCGAATCGATCAATTCTATCGCCTGTGCCTCGGTGATCTCCTCGGGCGTCACATCCTTGGGAATGGTCGCATTGGTGGTGCCGTCGGTAACATAGGGGCCATAGCGCCCCGACATGACCTTGATCCCGCCGCCGCTGGTGGGGTGAACGCCCAATGTCTTGATCGGCTCTGCCTTGCCGCGCCCGCCCCTTGCGCCGCGATTGGCGGCCTGCGCCAGGATATCGACCGCGCGGTTCATCCCCACTTCGAAAACTTCGAGCGTGTTGGACAGCTTGCCGTATTTGCCGTCATACCTGAGATATGGGCCGTAACGACCTATATTCGCTTCGATTTCTAGTCCCGTGTCAGGATGCTCACCGACAATGCGCGGCAGGCCGAGCAGCTTAACCGCCCAATCGAGATCGAAGTCGTCGAGGTCCTTGGGGATCGAAGCGCGCTTCGCCTCCTTGCCTTCGCCCATCTCGATATAGGGTCCGAATCGGCCAATCTTGCGGTGGATCGGCAAGTCAGTCTCGGGATGGGTGCCCATCACCCGGTCCTCACCCGATACTTCGCCATTGCCGCCCGGCTGGGCGAAACGGCGTGTGTATTTGCATTCGGGATAGTTGGCGCAGGCTACGAACGCCCCGAAGCGCCCGCCGCGCAGCGACAGTCGGCCGCCGCTGCGGCCTTCCATCTGGCACATCGGGCAGGCGCGCGAATCGCCCTCGTCCTTGCGCGGCGGGAAAAGATAGTTCGAAAGATAATCGTCGAGCGCTTCGGTCACTTCCGAAGGCAGCTTGTCCATCACCTCATCGGCCTTGGACTTGAAGTCCTGCCAGAACTTGGCGAGCAGTGCCTTCCACGCCTCGCGGCCGCCCGAAACCTCGTCGAGCTCATCTTCCATCTCAGCGGTGAAATCATAGGCGACGTAGTTCGAGAAAAAGCGCTCGAGGAAGGCCGTCAGCAGACGCCCCGATTCCTCGGCGAAGAAGCGGTTCTTCTCCATCCGCACATAGTCGCGGTCGCGCAAAGTCTGGATGGTAGAAGCATAGGTCGAAGGGCGCCCGATGCCTAGCTCCTCCAGCCGCTTGATCAGCGAAGCCTCGGAAAAGCGCGGCGGCGGCTGAGTGAAGTGCTGGTTCGCTTCGACCGCTTTCTTGAGCGGGCAATCGCCCTTGCGGATAATCGGGAGCAGGCCGTCTTCGTTATCCTCCGAATCGTCGATCCCTTCCTGGTAGACGGCGAAGAAGCCGGGGAATTTCACGACCTGCCCGGTGGCGCGCAATTCATGTGCGCCGGTCGGGTCGCGCAAAGTGACCGTGCTGCGCTCAAGCTGCGCGGCGGACATCTGGCTCGCCATCGCGCGCTTGAAGATCAGCGCATAGAGCTTGGCCTCATCGCTCGAACCGGCATGTTCGCGGCGGAAATCGGTCGGCCGGATCGCTTCGTGCGCTTCCTGCGCGTTCTTGGCCTTGGTGGAATAGAAGCGCGGCTTTTCCGGCAGGTATGAGGAGTCGTAACGCTCGGCGATGGCATCGCGCAGAGTCATGATCGCACCCGGATCCATCTGAACGCCGTCGGTACGCATGTAGGTAATCGCACCCGCTTCATAGAGTGACTGCGCGCAACGCATCGTATGGCTGGCGGAGAAGCCGAGCTTGCGCGCGGCCTCCTGCTGCAACGTCGAAGTGGTGAACGGCGGCGCGGGGCTGCGCTTCAATGGCTTGGTCTCGATATACTCTACCGTGAAGCGTGCGCCTTCGACTGCAGCCTTCGCCTCCATCGCGCTGCCCTCGTTACCGAGGGTAAGCTTGTCGAGCTTCTCGCCCTTGAAGCGCACCAGCCGCGCATCAAACTGCGTGCCGTCATGTTCGAGCTTGGCGACGACCGACCAGTATTCGTCGGCACGGAATGCCTCGATCACGCGCTCTCGGTCCACAATCAGCCGCAGTGCGACCGACTGGACGCGGCCCGCGCTCTTGGCGCCGGGCAGCTTGCGCCACAGCACCGGGCTGAGCGTGAAGCCGAACAGATAGTCGAGCGCGCGGCGCGCCAGATAGGCGTCGATCAGATCGGTATCGAGCGCACGCGGATGCGCCATCGCTTCGGTGACGGCGCTCTTGGTGATCGCGTTGAACGTGACGCGGTCGACGCTCTTGGGCAGCGCCTTGCGCTTCGCCAGCAGTTCCTGGACATGCCAGCTGATCGCTTCGCCTTCGCGGTCGGGGTCGGTCGCGAGTACCAGCCGGTCGGCCTTCTTCGCAGCGTCGACGATTTCCTTGAAGCGGCTCTGCTTGTCGCGATAGAGCTCCCAATCCATCGCGAAATCTTCGTCCGGGCGCACGCTGCCATCCTTTGGCGGCAGGTCGCGGACGTGGCCGTAGCTGGCGAGAACCTTGAAGTCCTTGCCGAGGTATTTCTCGATAGTTTTCGCCTTGGCCGGCGATTCAACGATGACTAGCTGCATTACGGTGTTTCAGAGCCCCTACGCGTATACGTGTACGTACGCGCGAGGGTGGCGGCGGGTTTCGGGCCAAGTCAAGTGGCCGCGCGCATCCTTCGCCAAGCGAGGAAGAACAGCGCACCTAGGAAAAGGTCGACCGCACCGAAGGCTGCGCGGACTGCGTCGGCCTGCCCGCGTGCGAAGAACGCCAGCGCGGGTATGCCGAAACACAGTTTCTCCCAGATGCAGACCTGCATCAGCGGCATGAACCGCTGCGGATCGCTGGCAATCACGCCCACGGTGGCAGGGAGGGCGCCCAGATGCGCCGCGCCGTCGATCCCGCGCGCAAGGCCAGACACGATTGTGAAGCCACCGCTTGCGAGCGCGCTTGCGAACTCGCGCGCCAGCTTGACCGCCGCCGCGCTGACATTGCGCGCGCCGACCATCGCCACACAGGGCCGCTCCGCCAGCGACAAATCGCCGCGCTAGGTTAGGATCGGCGGAGCGCTGTCGATCTGGCCAAGCAGCGAGGGGTAGTCCGGCTGGTCATGGAACAGATATTTCACCCCGGCGCGGCGCACCGCCTCCACTTCGCACTCGATTGCTCCTGCCGGTGCCGCGCGATAGGTGCGCCCACCACGCTTGCCGAGATTGGGCAGCGCCTCGAGCGCTACCTGCGCACTGCCGAAACGCGCCAGCAACTGGCGATAGCTGACCGGCCCGATATTGGGCGAGCGCGACAGGCGGATGCGCGAGAATGCTTCGATCTGCGAGAGCACCGGTTGCGACCCCTTGCTCTCCATCATCCGGTGGCCGTTATCAGGTCTTTTTGCCGCCTATCCTGGGCTCTTCACCCTTCATCAGCCGCGCAATATTGGCGCGGTGGAGATAGATGATCAGGCCCGCAATTGCAGCCAGCACGGGGAAATATTCGGGATAGCCGAACAGCGGCGCAGCCGCTGCGGTGGCCACCACTGCGCTCATCCCCGCGAGGGAGGAGATACGGAAGATCGAGAGGATGCTGAGCCATAAAAGAGCGTAGGAAAGCCCGATCGGCAGGGCGAGGCCGAAGCATACGCCCGCATTGGTGGCCACGCCCTTGCCGCCCTTGAAGCCGAGCCACACGGGGAAGCAATGCCCAATTACGGCAGCACCCGCGCCAAAGGCTATGGCGGGCCCGCCCCACAGCTGGCCCGCGATCCAGACCGCTGCGAATCCCTTGACCAGATCGAGCAGCAGCGTTGCCGCGGCCAGCCCCTTCTTGCCGGTGCGCAGGACGTTGGTCGCGCCGATATTGCCGCTGCCGATCTGGCGAACGTCGCCCATGCCAGCCGCCTTGGTCAGCAAGAGGCCGAACGGGATCGAACCGAGCAAGTATCCCAGCAATGCCGCGTAAATCGCTTCCATAAGCAACTCCGTTCGGGCTGAGCCTGTCGAAGCCCCGTCCTTCTTGTTTGATCTTGTTGTAAAAGTAAGTACGGCCCTTCGACAAGCTCAGGGCGAACGGAAACATTCATTTTGGAAGCAACTTCCCCAATCCTGCTGTTCGATTCCGGTGTTGGCGGGCTCACCGTGTTCAAGGAACTGCACCGCGTGCTGCCGCAAGCTCCGGTGATCTATGCTGCCGATCTGGCCGGCCTACCCTATGGCGAGAAAACCGAAGCGCAGATCGCGGCGCGGGTCGCCGGTTTGCTGGGCCGCATGTGCGAACGATACCACCCGCGCCTCGCCTGCATCGCCTGCAACACCGCGAGCACGATCGCGCTGGGTATGGTGCGCGAAGTGCTCGAAATTCCTGTCGTCGGCACTGTGCCCGCAATTAAGCCTGCCGCCGTCATAACCAAGAACGGCGTGATCGGCCTGCTCGGCACCGCCGCCACCGTGCGGCAGGCCTATGTCGACAAGCTCGAGGCCGAATTCGCCAACGGCAAGCGCCTGTTGCGCCATGCTGCGCCCGGGCTAGTCGAGGCGGCCGAAGCCAAGCTGCGCGGCGAGCCAGTCGACATGGCGGTGATCGAAGCCGCAGCGAACGCATTGCGCTGCACGGAGGGTGGCGAAGCGATCGACACTGTGGTGCTCGCCTGCACCCATTTCCCGCTGTTGAAGGACGAGCTCGCGCTAGCCTTCGGCCCAGACGTTCGCTTCATCGATGGCGCCGAAGGGATCGCGCGGCGGATTCAGTCCCTGACCAAAGGCCAGGAATTCGGCCAAGGGTTCGAAAGTCGCGCGATCACGACCGGCGATCTCGCCGCTTTCGAAGCGCTGGCTCCGGCATTCGCGAGACACGGTATCACTCGGCTGGAGGCATTTTAAATGGAAGGCGCGAGCGAATTCGCCATGGCAAGCATGGAGCGGTTGGTCGAACAGAAGGGTGACATGATCGGCGAGGTGATCACGCACTACTACGCCCGCTTTCCCGAAGCGCGCGCCTCGTTCGAGCATCACGGCTGCGGCTATCGCGAAGAGCTCAAAGGCCGGATGGTAAATACGACCGCATTTTTCCTGCTCCAATGGATCGAAAATCGCGCTTCCACGCTGATCGAGCAGGGAACCACCATCCCGCACCACCACGATACCCTGCAGGTTGGACCGAAATGCTACATGGGCCTGATCGACACGGTTCTGGCAGTCCTTCTCGAAACTGTCCCGTTGGCGAAACTGGACGAGCGCGAAATGCGGATAACGGCGCACGGCGAGATTGCCCAATTCGTCGAGCAGATGCGCGGGGAATTCTTCCGCAAGGACAATGATGGGCCGCTCCCGGCATTCGACCCGCGGCAGACGAAACCGGCCTGATCGGGCGTTCGTCGAACTGCGAGTCGTTCTCAAAGATCATGGGTGGCAAAAAGATACTTTTGCCCCTAAATCCTGCGCCCTGATGGCAGCCGCAAAAGCGGTGCGAAGCAGCGGAACTTGTGCGTGAACTACGACCAGATCTTCGACAAGGCGATTGATCGCTTGCACGAGGAAGGGCGCTATCGCGTCTTCATCGATATCATGCGTAACAAGGGCGCGTTTCCCAATGCGCGCTGTTTCCATGGCCATAACGGGCCCAAGCCGATCACGGTGTGGTGCTCGAACGACTATCTTGCGATGGGCCAGCACCCCAAGGTAATCGGCGCGATGGAAGATGCGCTGCACGATGTCGGCGCGGGAAGCGGCGGCACGCGCAACATCGGCGGCAACACGCACCTTCATATCGAGCTTGAGCAGGAACTGGCCGAGCTGCACGGCAAGGAATCAGCGCTGCTGTTCACCAGCGGCTATGTTTCGAACGACGCCACCCTATCGACGCTTGGAAAGCTGCTGCCGGGGTGCGTGATCTTTTCGGACGAGCTGAACCACGCCAGCATGATCGCGGGCATCCGCAATTCGGGCTGCGACAAGCGCGTGTTCCGGCACAATGATGTCGTGTATCTCGAGGAACTTCTTGCTGCTCAGGATCCGGCCACCCCCAAGGTGATCGCTTTCGAAAGCGTCTATTCGATGGACGGAGACGTGGCGCCGATTCACGAGATTTGCGACCTTGCCGAAAAATACAACGCGCTGACCTACATCGACGAAGTCCATGCGGTCGGGATGTACGGCCCGCGCGGTGGCGGCATCACGGATCGTGATGAGGCGGCACACCGGATTGACATCATCGAAGGAACGCTGGGCAAGGCATTTGGCGTTATGGGCGGTTACATTGCTGCGGATGCCCGCATCATCGACGTAATCCGCTCTTATGCTCCGGGCTTCATCTTTACCACTTCGCTTTCGCCGGTGCTGGTCGCGGGCGTGTTGGCTTCGGTCCGTCATCTGAAATCAAGCTCGGTCGAGCGTGAAGGCCAGCAGGCCGCCGCCGCCCTGCTCAAGCAACTGTTCCGCGATGCCGGGTTGCCGGTGATGGATTCCACCACCCACATCGTTCCCTTGATGGTCGGCGATCCGGTGAAGGCCAAGAAGATCTCGGACATCCTGCTGGCCGAATACGGCGTCTACGTTCAGCCGATCAATTATCCGACGGTTCCGCGTGGCACGGAACGTTTGCGGTTTACACCGGGACCGGCGCACACCGAAGCAATGATGCGCGAACTGACTGATGCGCTTATCGAAATCTGGAGCCGTCTTGAACTCAGACGCGCGGCCTGAGGACATCTTTATTTCGGCCTAGACCCGAATCTAAAATCGGTTAGTTTCGTTCGGCGTCTCCGTTGGGCGAGACGGGGGCAATGGATTGCCGATCGAAGGGGAGATTGGGTTAATGGCAAGCAAAGGAAAGGCTCCAGCCAAGGCTGGTAAGCCTGCTGCGAAAAAGACTGCACCGGCCAAGAGTGCAGCGGACAAGGCCGCCAAGACATCAAAGGCAGTTGCGGATAAGAAGCAGGCGGTGAAAAAGCCCGTCGCCAAGGCTCCGGCAAAGCCGGCTGCAGCGAAAGCAAAGGCCGCGGCCACCAAGAAGCCGGCGGCCAAGGCTCCGGCCAAGGCTGCAACCAAGGCACCGGCCAAGGCTCCAGCCAAGAGCGCAACGGCAAAGAAGCCCGCGGCCAAGAAGCCTGCAGCGAAAAAGCCTGTCGCCAAGACCGCAGCGAAGCCGGCAGCCAAAGCCGCTCCTAAAAAAGCCACTGCACCTGCCAAAAAGGCTGTGACCGCAGCCACTCCGGCCAAGCGCGCTGCCAGCGCAAAGAAGGCCGCTCCAGCCAAGAAGACCACACCCAAGGCGAAAACTGCACCGGCAGCCGCTGCTGCTGCGGCACCGCAGGCTGTAGCAAGCGCGCCGGCTGCGGGGACGGCTGCAAAGGCTGCTCCAGCAAAGCCGGCGGTCAGCCAGGCCGAAGAGCAGAACGCGACGCTGGGTTGGGTCTGGTGGGCCTTGGGCGCTGCCCTGCTGGCGTTCCTGGCCTATTGGCTGTTCGGTCGCGGCGCCGCCTGATTTGCGTCACCCGACAACGAAAAGGGCGGCACCCTGCGGTGCCGCCCTTTCTTTATACCGATTGCTGATGATCAGCGCAGCGAAACGACGTTGTCGCTCTGGCGCGGGTCGCGGCGATCTCCGCGATACTGGCTGTGCATTGGCTCATCATCGACGGTGACGACGCTGCCGGTTCCGAACCCGTTGAAGCGGGTCTTCATGGCCGCGCCATAGGCACCCAGCATCCCCACTTCGATATAGTCGCCGGGCTGAACGTCCGCCGGAAGCAGGAACGGACCTTCCATATAGTCGGCGTCATCGCAGGTTGGACCATAGAACGAATAAGTACCCAGCGCATCGACACGGTCATCAGCCAGGCACTTCACCGGGAAGCGCCAGCCAACATGGGCCGCATCATAAAGCGCGCCATAGGCACCGTCGTTGATATACAGTTCCTCGCCACGCCGCTTTTCGACGCGGACAATCATCGAATTGTATTCTGCGCAAAGGGCCCGGCCCGGTTCGCACCACAGTTCCGACGAATAGGACACCGGCAGCGATTCGAACGCGCGGTGGATCACGCCAAAGTAATCTTCCAGCGGCGGCGGTTCCATGCCGGGATAGATCGACGGGAAACCACCACCGACATCGACGATATCGACCGTGACCGAAGCATCGACAATCGCCGCACGGACCCGCTCCATCGCCTGGACATAGGCGAACGGGGTCATGGCTTGCGAACCGACGTGGAAGCACACGCCTAGCCAATCCGCTACCTGGCGCGTCGCCTGCAACAGGGCAGCCGCATCGACCAGATCGATCCCGAACTTGGAAGCCAGGCTCAGCTCGGAATAGTCCGAGGAAACGCGCAGCCGCACGCAGAGGCGCAGATCGCTGGCCGGTGTACCATCTTCGGCGGCAGTCGCCTTGACGATCTTTTCCAGCTCTTCGTGGCTATCGAGGCTGAAAGTCCGAACGCCATGCTCGCGGTAAGCCTCGGCAATGGCACCGGCAGGCTTTACCGGGTGCATGAAGCACAGCACGGCATCGGGCAGGGTTTCGCGAACCAGCCGCACTTCGGAAATCGAAGCGACGTCGTAATGCGTGACCCCCGACGCCCACAGCACCTTGAGCAGGTCCGGCGACGGATTTGCCTTCACCGCATAGAGCGACTTGCCCGGGAACTTCTCGGAAAAGAAGCGGGCGGCGCGTGCTGCGGCATGCGGGCGATTGAGAATAACGGGTTCGTCGGGCGAAAGGGCGCGAACTACAGCCGGTGCGTCAGGATAACTGTGCAACTCAAGGGACCCCCAATAGGCCTAACGGCCAGGTAACACGAAGACGAGGCTGCCTTGCGGTTATTGGAAGTCCCCTTGGGGCAGCGGGGGGTCGCTATAGAGATTCGCGGGTGAACTGCAAGTGAAAATCACCCCCGCATCAGGTGCTCGGCCACCGCTCGGTAGGCGGGCAACGAAGTGGGGTCGAGCGCACTGTTCGCGGCCACCGGATGCGAGGCAAAGCGGGCAATGGTCATCTCCGCCGCCGGGTCGACATAGATCACCTGGCCGTGAATGCCGCGCGCCGAAAAAGCGCCATGATTCCCTGGCATTATCCACCACTGGCTGCGATAGGAACTGTCCGGGAGATAGACATATCCAGCCTTGGCAAAGGCCGCTTTGCTCGCCCCGGCGCGGATCGAATCGAGTGCTGCGCCGTGGACGATCTGTTGGCCGTTTGCGGACCCGTCACAGCGCATCATTTCGCCGAACCGGGCCATGTCCCGGATGACTGGATTGAGCCCACCCCCAGCAAAGGGCATTCCGGTCGAGTCGATCAGGAAATCGGCATCCTGCTCCATCCCCAACGGCTGCCAGATTCGCTCGCTCAGCACCTTGTCGATTCTCTTGCCTTCGGTGCGCGCCACGAGCCAGCCGAGCACTTCGGTATTGCAGGTGCGATAGGTAAAGCGCTCACCATGCTCGCCTGCTTTGGCAATAGTCGGCAGAAAGGCGTAAACGTCGGTCGCACCGGAATAGCCCGGAGCGCGCGGGGTCAGCCCCAAAGCATTGCTCATCGCGCCGATGCCCGAAGATGGATCAGTATATTCTTCGGAAAAGTCGAGCGCGGTTGTCATGTCCATGACTTGCCGCAGCGTCGCATCCGCAAAGCCACTGCCCCGCAATTCCGGGATCAGGTCTCCCATCAAGGCTGCGGGATCGAGCCGCCCCTCGGCAACCAGCATTTCCGCCAGGGTGCCAACGAAGCTCTTCGTTACAGAAAACGCGATATGCGGCGTGTCCTGCCGGGTGACGCCGAAGTAGCGTTCGTAAACGATGCTCCCCTTATGCATGACCACAATCGCGTCAGTGAAATTGGCAGCGAGCGAATCCGCCCAGGTCAGCTCCCGGCCGGTGCGAATCGCGGCGAAGTCCTCCTTGGCGCCCTCCACGGCTTTGCCCATCTTGGTCTTCGCTTCGGACATGGTCTCTGAGATCACGTAGGGGCTCCTTCGTCGTGTCGCACGGAGTCCTCCGCGCGGGGTCGGTT
>JALRKY010000032.1 GCA_023260985.1 Altererythrobacter sp.
GGTGCGACATCAGAACGCGTACCTCGAGCTGCGCAACCAGCGGATCGCCCGCCTCGCTCAGCGAAATCCCGAGCCGGTGATCGAACTGTCGGTGGAACCCCAGACCAAGGCCGACCAGGAAAAGATGGGCGTCGCCCTCAACCGCCTGGCCGCTGAGGATCCTTCGTTCCGCGTCGCGACCGATCACGAATCGGGCCAGACGATCATCAAGGGTATGGGCGAGCTCCACCTCGACATTCTCGTCGATCGCATGCGTCGTGAATTCAAGGTCGAAGCGAACGTCGGTGCGCCGCAGGTGGCTTACCGCGAGTCGCTCGCACGTGAAGTCGAAGTCGACTACACCCACAAGAAGCAGTCGGGCGGCTCGGGCCAGTTCGGCCGCGTCAAGGTTGTCGTCACTCCGGGTGAGCGCGGCCAGGGCGTCATTTTCGAAGACGAGATCAAGGGCGGCAACATTCCGCGTGAATATATCCCGGCTATCGAAAAGGGCTTCCGCGAGCAGGCCGAAAGCGGCCACCTCGTCGGCTTCCCGATCATCGACTTCAGCATCCGCCTGGTGGACGGCGCGTATCACGACGTCGACTCGTCGGCGATCGCGTTCGAAATCGCCGGACGTGGCGCGATGCGCGAAGTGGCCAGCAAGGCCGGCATCAAGCTGCTTGAGCCGATCATGAAGGTCGAAGTCGTCACCCCTGAAGAATTCATGGGCGACGTGATCGGCGACCTCAACAGCCGCCGTGGCCAGATCCAGGGCACCGACACCCGCGGTAACGCTCAGGTGGTCGAGGCCAACGTGCCGCTGGCCAACATGTTCGGATACGTCAACGAGCTGCGTTCGTTCACTCAGGGCCGCGCCCAGTACACGATGCAGTTCAGCCACTATGACGAAGTGCCGGCGAATGTCGCGCAGGAAGTCAAGGAGAAGCTTGCTTAAGCGAGCGACACCGTTTAGGGGCGGCGCCTGATTCAGCGGGTGCCGCCTTTTCTCCCGCAACGATTCAATTCAAACCAGAGGTTATTTGAGAAATGGCTAAGGAAAAATTCCAGCGGACCAAGCCGCACTGCAACATCGGCACCATCGGTCACGTCGACCACGGCAAGACCACGCTGACCGCAGCGATCACCAAGGTGCTCGGCGCCCCGGTTGATTTCGCGAACATCGACAAGGCTCCGGAAGAGCGCGAGCGCGGCATCACCATTTCGACCGCCCACGTCGAATATGAAACCGATGCGCGTCACTACGCTCACGTCGACTGCCCCGGCCACGCCGACTATGTGAAGAACATGATCACCGGCGCGGCGCAGATGGACGGCGCGATCCTGGTTGTGAACGCTGCTGACGGCCCGATGCCGCAGACCCGCGAGCACATCCTGCTTGCTCGCCAGGTCGGCGTGCCGGCTCTGGTCGTGTACATGAACAAGGTCGACCAGGTTGACGACGAGGAAATCCTCGAGCTCGTCGAACTCGAAGTTCGCGAACTGCTTTCGAGCTACGACTTCCCGGGCGACGATATTCCGATCGTCAAGGGTTCGGCTCTGGCCGCTCTCGAAGGCCGTGACCCGGAAATCGGCGAAAACTCGATCCTCGAGCTGATGAAGGCCGTGGACGAATTCATCCCGCAGCCCGACCGTCCGGTTGACAAGCCCTTCCTGATGCCGATCGAAGACGTGTTCTCGATCTCGGGTCGCGGCACCGTGGTTACCGGTCGCGTGGAAACCGGTGTTGTCAATGTTGGCGACGAAGTTGAAATCGTCGGCATCAAGGACACGCAGAAGACCACCGTCACCGGCGTGGAAATGTTCCGCAAGCTGCTCGATCGTGGTGAAGCCGGCGACAACATCGGCGCCCTGATCCGTGGCATCGGCCGTGAAGAAGTTGAGCGTGGTCAGGTCCTGGCGAAGCCGGGCTCGGTTACCCCGCACACCGAATTCAGCGCCGAAGTCTACGTGCTGTCGAAGGACGAAGGCGGCCGTCACACGCCGTTCTTCGCCAACTACCGCCCGCAGTTCTACTTCCGCACCACCGACGTGACCGGTGAAGTGATCCTCCCCGAGGGCACTGAAATGGTCATGCCGGGCGACAACGTGACCATCAGCGTCAAGCTGATTGCTCCGATCGCCATGGACGAAGGCCTGCGCTTCGCAATCCGCGAAGGCGGCCGCACCGTCGGTTCGGGCGTGGTCTCGAAGATCACCAAGTAATCGCGCGCAGGCCATGGCCTGCAGCGAAAAGAGGAGGCCCGGTTCCCGAGAGGGTGCCGGGCCCCTTTTTATGAGAGCCCGGTCCTGATTTTCAGGGGCAGGGCAATCATATGGCGCGTGGCCAGTTTTTGGGCCAGATTTCGATGGAAACGGGGTTGCCAGAATCCCGCTACCACCGTATAGGCGCGCCCGAACGCGGGGATTCGTCCTCGTATGACGAATTTTGAAGGGCCGCCCTTTCCGGGAGACCGGGCGCAAGCGGGGCGGGCCTTTGTTTTTTTGAGGGGTCGAGGGGCTCCTTAGGCTCTTTCGCATTGGTGTAGGTAATGGAAGCTCAGAATATCCGCATTCGCCTCAAGGCGTTCGACCATCGAGTTCTCGACCAGGCTACTGGTGAGATTGCAGACACCGCGCGTCGCACGGGTGCTCTTATTCGTGGCCCCATTCCTCTGCCGACGCGTATCGAGAAGTTCACCGTGAACCGCGGCCCGCACATCGACAAGAAGTCGCGCGAGCAGTTCGAGGTGCGCACCTACAAGCGGTTGCTCGACATCGTGCAGCCCAACGCCCAGACAGTCGACGCGCTGATGAAGCTCGACCTCGCTGCAGGCGTGAACGTCGAGATCAAGCTGGCCTAAACCGCTTTTTCTCAGGTCTTCCGGCCCGACCTTAAACCGGCCGCGAAATTAAGGGGCTCCAACGGCCCCGTCGATCTCTCGGGATCGGCAAGACATTGGGATACCGCCGGAGTTCATCCGGGCTGCGTCCCCCGTCTCGCTCTCCAGGCCTTCGGGCATGGTTAGCACTCAGCCCGGACGGGGCGATGCATCAAAATTCGGGCTGGCAAGCACGCGGGGATGGGCCTCGTGTGCCTCTGTTTAGGAGTTAGACGATGCGCACTGGCGTTATCGCAAAGAAAGTCGGGATGACCCGCCTGTTCCAGGAGGATGGACGTCACGTTCCCGTGACCGTTCTGTCGCTGGAAGACTGCCAGGTTGTCTCGCACCGGACTGCCGATCGCGATGGTTACTTCGCGGTCCAGCTGGGTGCGGGCGAAGCCAAGCAGAAGAATGTCAACAAGCCGCAGCGCGAGCACTTCGCCAAGGCCCAGGTCGGGCTGAAGAAGCGCGTGGCTGAATTCCGCGTCGAGAGCGAAGATGCCCTCGTGCCGGTTGGTTCGACCATCAGCGCCGATCACTTCGTGGCTGGCCAGAAGGTCGACATCACCGGTCACACTCAGGGTAAGGGCTTTGCCGGCGCGATGAAGCGTTGGGGCTTCGGGGGCATGCGTGCAACGCACGGTGTCTCGATCTCGCACCGCGCACATGGTTCGACCGGTAACCGCCAGGATCCGGGCCGCGTGTTCAAGGGCAAGAAGATGGCCGGCCACATGGGCGACCGTCAGCGCACCCAGCAGAACCTGGAAGTCGTTCGCACCGACGCAGAGCGCGGCCTGATCTTCGTCAAGGGCTCGGTCCCTGGCTCGAAGAACGGCTGGCTGCTCGTTCGCGACGCTGTGAAGCTGCCGCTTCCCGAAGAGCTGCCGTTCCCCGGCGCAGTGATCGATCTCAACGCAGCTCCGCTGGTCGAAGAGACCGTGGTTGAAGCTCCGGTTGAAGAAACCGCAGTCGAAGCCGCAGCCGAAACTCCCGCTCCCGAAGCAGAAGCTCCCGCAGCTGATGCTCCGGCAAGCGACGAAAACAAGGAGGGCTGATCCGTGAAGGTGAAGGTCCAGAAAATCGACGGCAAGGCGTCGGGCGATATCGAGCTCAACGATGCCGTGTTCGGTGTCGAGCCGCGTGCCGACATCCTGCACCGCATTGTCACCTGGCAGCTTGAAAACCGCCGTGGCACTGCTCGTCCGACGCGTGAACGCTCGGACGTTGCCCGCACCGGCAAGAAGTTCGGCCGCCAAAAGGGTGGTGGTACCGCCCGTCACGGCGACCGCGCGGCCCCGATCTTCATCGGCGGCGGCAAGGCTCACGGTGCGCGCAAGCGTGACTTCCAGCAGTCGCTGAACAAGAAGCTGCGTGCGCTTGGCCTGAAGATGGCACTTTCGAGCAAGGCGAAGGACGGACTCGTGGTTGTCGACAGCCTCGAGCTCAAGGACGCCAAGACCAAGGCGCTCAAGGGTCACCTCGACAAGGCCGGCCTGACCGGCAAGGTCCTGGTGATCGACGGCGAAAGCGTGAACGAAGGCTTCAAGAAGGCCGCCGGCAACCTGCCGGGCGTGAACGTGCTCCCCGCCATCGGCGCCAATGTCTACGACATCCTCAACCACGACACGCTGGTCCTGACCAAGGACGCGGTCGCCAAGCTGGAGGCGCGCTTCAATGGCTAAGAAGCAGGAAATCGACGCGCGTCACTACGACGTGATCATCGCCCCGCACATCACCGAGAAGTCGACCATGGCTTCGGAACAGAACGCTGTTGTGTTCAAGGTGGCTGGCGACGCGACGAAGCCGCAGATCAAGAAAGCGGTGGAAGAGATCTACGACAAGAAAGTCGTGGCTGTGAACACGATCGTCGTGAAGGGCAAGACCAAGCGCTGGAAGGGCAAGGCCTACAAGCGCACCGACGTGAAAAAAGCGATCGTTACCCTCGCTGAGGGCGAAATGATCGACATCACTAGCGGGATCTGAGGGCAGGAACGATGGCACTCAAGAACTACAATCCGACGAGCCCCGCACGCCGCGGCCTCATCCTTGTCGACAAGACCCAGCTCTGGAAGGGCAAGCCGGTCAAGTCGCTCACGGAAGGCAAGCGCAAGACCGGTGGACGCAACAACAAGGGTCATGTCACTTCGCGTGGCATGGCGGGCGGTCATAAGCAGAAGTACCGCTTCATCGATTTCAAGCGCCGCAAGTGGGATATGCCTGCGACGGTCGAGCGCCTGGAATACGATCCCAACCGCACGGCTTTCATCGCGCTCATCAAGTATGAAGACGGTGAGCAGGCCTATATCATCGCTCCGCAGCGCCTTGCTGTCGGCGACCAGGTTATGGCCGGTGAAAAGACCGACACCAAGCCGGGCAATGCGATGCTGCTGGGCCAGATGCCGGTCGGCACCATTTGCCACAATGTGGAGATGAAGCCGGGCAAGGGCGGCCAGATCGCTCGCAGCGCAGGCACCTATGTGCAGATCGTCGGCCGTGACCGCGGCATGGTGATCGCACGCCTGAACTCGGGCGAGCAGCGCTACCTGCGGGCCGATTGCATGGGTACGGTTGGTGCAGTGTCGAACCCCGACAACCAGAACCAGAACTTCGCCAAGGCCGGCCGCAAACGGTGGATGGGCGTGAAGCCGCTTACCCGCGGTGTCGCTAAGAACCCGGTCGACCACCCGCATGGTGGTGGTGAAGGCCGCACCAGCGGCGGTCGCCATCCGGTGACCCCGTGGGGCAAGCCGACCAAGGGTGCCCGCACCCGCCACAACAAGCAGACGGACAAGATGATCATCCGTTCGCGCCACGCCAAGAAGAAGAGGTAAGGACTAATGGCACGTTCCGTCTGGAAAGGTCCGTTTGTCGAACTCAGCCTTCTCAAGAAGGCGGAGGACGCGCAGGAATCGAACAGTAACAAGCCGATCAAGACCTGGTCGCGCCGTTCGACCATTCTCCCGCAGTTCGTTGGCCTGACGTTCAACGTCTATAATGGCCGCAAGTTCATCCCCGTGCTCGTGAACGAGGACATGGTTGGCATGAAGCTTGGTGAATTTGCGCCGACGCGCACCTTCCCGGGCCACGCCGCTGACAAGAAGGGCAAGCGCTGATGTCGAAACCCGCATCTCCCCGTCGCGTTGGCGACAAGGAAGCCTTGGCTGTTGGCACCATGATCCGCGGTTCGGCCTATAAGCTGAACCTCGTTGCGGGCCTGATCCGTGGCAAAAAGGCTGGTGACGCGCTGAACATTCTTCAGTTCTCCACCAAGGCTATGGCTGTCGATGTCCGCAAGGTCCTCGCGTCCGCCATCGCCAATGCCGAAAACAACCACAATCTCGACGTTGACGCTTTGGTCGTCAGCGAAGCGAGCGTTGGTAAGTCACTGGCCATGAAGCGTTTTGCGACCCGCGCCCGCGGCCGTTCGACGCGCATCGTCAAGCCGTTCAGCCGCCTGCGCGTGGTTGTCCGCGAAGTGCAAGAGGAAGCATAAGCCATGGGTCAGAAGAGCAATCCGATCGGCCTTCGCCTCCAGATCAACCGAACCTGGGACAGCCGCTGGTACG
>JALRKY010000035.1 GCA_023260985.1 Altererythrobacter sp.
ATTTTCATCATCTATATTTGCAATTGTGCCATCATCAAGCCCTTCAAGCTCGATGAAGTGCGCGAAGCGCTGTCGGCGATCGGGGTGCAGGGCATTACGGTCACCGAGGTCAAGGGCTTCGGCCGCCAGAAGGGCCATACCGAGCTCTATCGCGGCGCCGAATATGTCGTCGACTTCCTGCCCAAGGTGAAGCTTGAGGTGGTGGTAAGCGACGCCGTGGCCGAACGCGTGGTGGAGGCGATCGCCGCTGCGGCGCAGACCGGGCGCATCGGCGACGGCAAGATCTTCGTCTCGACCATCGAAAGCGCGCTGCGCATCCGCACCGGGGAGCGCGACGACGACGCAATCTGACAAATTTCCGTTCGTGGTGAGCCTGTCGAACCACGAACGCGGCTCAATCCGCCCTTCGACAGGCTCAGGGCGAACGTAACGAAACAGCAAAGAGGTTTTACAATGAGCAAGGCGAAAGACGTCCTCAAGACGATCAAGGAAAATGAGATCGAATGGGTCGACCTCCGCTTCACCGACCCCAAAGGCAAGTGGCAGCATCTCACGATGGTGGCCGGCGTCATGGGCGAGGATGAGCTTGAAGACGGGCTGATGTTCGACGGTTCGTCGATCGCCGGCTGGAAGGTCATCAACGAATCCGACATGATCCTGAAGCCGGACCTCGATAGCGTCTATATCGATCCGTTCAGCGCCACGCCGATGATGATCATCTTCTGCGACATCGTCGAGCCTTCGACCGGCGAGCTCTATACGCGCGATCCGCGCTCGACCGCCAAGCGCGCCGAAGCCTATCTCAAGACCACCGGCGCAGGCGACACCGTGTTCGTCGGCCCCGAAGCCGAATTCTTCATGTTCGACGACGTGCGCTTCGAAGACGGCTATGCCGGTTCGGGCTTCGCGATCGACGACATCGAACTGCCGACCAACACCGGCAAGGAATATGAGGCGGGCAACCTTGCCCACCGGCCGCGCGCGAAGGGCGGTTACTTCCCGGTCGCGCCGGTCGACAGCTGCATGGACATCCGCGGTGAGATGGTTTCGACCATGCTCGAAATGGGCTTGCCCTGCGACAAGCACCACCACGAAGTGGCCGCGGCGCAGCACGAGCTGGGCCTGACCTACGGCACGCTGGTGCAAACCGCCGATCGCATGCAGATCTACAAGTATGTAGTTCACATGGTCGCCCAGGCCTATGGCAAGACCGCGACCTTCATGCCCAAGCCGATCAAGGAAGATAACGGCAGCGGCATGCACACCCACATGTCGCTGTGGAAGGACGGCAAGCCGACCTTCGCGGGCAATGGCTATGCCGGCCTGTCGGAAAACTGCCTCTATTACATCGGCGGCGTGATCAAGCACGCCAAGGCGCTCAACGCCTTCACCAACCCGACCACCAACAGCTACAAGCGGCTGGTGCCGGGCTTCGAAGCTCCAGTGCTGCTCGCCTATTCGGCGCGCAACCGCTCGGCTTCGTGCCGTATCCCATACGGTGCGGGCGACAAGGCGAAGCGCGTCGAGTTCCGCTTCCCCGATGCGATGGCCAACCCATACCTCGCCTATGCGGCGCTGCTGATGGCAGGCCTCGACGGGATCCAGAACAAGATCCACCCGGGCGAAGCCATGGACAAGAACCTTTACGACCTGCCGCCGGCAGAACTCACCGAAGTGCCGACGGTTTGCGGTTCGCTGCGCGAAGCGCTCGAGGCGCTATCGGCCGACCACGAATTCCTGCTCAAGGGCGACGTGTTCTCGAACGACCAGATCGCAGCCTATATCGAACTCAAGTGGGACGAAGTGAGCCGTTGGGAAACGACTCCGAGCCCGGTCGAGTTCGACATGTACTACAGCGCCTGAACCATCCTCCAGCGATCAAGCGATGCAGGGGGCGTCCGGAGCGATCCGGGCGCCCCTTTTGCTTGCGTTCGCTGCCCGGCAGGGCGCGCCCTTGCCTCGCCCATTAAACGGGCGCATCCTTTGGGTAGCTGTGGGGAGACGTGAAATGGAGATGCTCAGCCTGAACAATCCGGTCTTCGCGACCTATACCGTCTCCGTTTCGCTGATGATCCTGCTGGGGATCGCAACCGCGTGGATCACGGTTATCCAAATGCTCCGGGTCAAAGGCGGCTTCCGCGCACCCAAAGACATGAAGAAGACGCCGATCAACCCCGCTCCCAAAGCGGACCAGACCGCGCCGAACGAGCAGGTCGAGCGCTATCGCCGGATCATGCAGAACCACCTCGAGAACCTGCCATTCTTCGGGATCATCGGGCTGCTGTTCGTGATGACCGGTCCTTCGCTCGCGCTCGCGCAATGGCTGTTCTACGGCTATGTCATCTCGCGCGTGCTGCATTTCCTGGCCTATGCCAGCGCGCAGGTTACGACATCCGCGCCACCTTCTGGACGATTGGCTCGGTCATCCTGATCGCCATGTGCGTGATGGTGCTGCAGGCCGGCTGGGCCGCCACGTAACGGGCAGCGGCTTCCTAAACCGCGGGCCCGTCGGTTCGCGCAAAACCATTTTCCTACTCCCCCCGATTGTGCCTAATAACTGCGCCTCCAATCCCCGAACCGAGGCATCAGGCATGACACGCAAACCCGTTTTCGACACCGTCCGCGAGCTGCTCGGCCGCGGTTTCCGCCAGCCCAAAGTCGAACGGATCGACCGCGCGATCGACGCGGCTTGCGGCGCGCTTCGGCCAGCAGCAGAGCTCAAACCGGGGTCAAAGGCATTCGAACTGATCAAACGTTTCGAAGGCTGCGCCTCGCTGCGCCCGGACGGGCTGATCGAGGCCTATCCCGATCCCGGCACCGGCGGTGCGCCTTGGACAATCGGCTGGGGCACGACCGGGCCGGACATCGGCCCCGGCACCGTCTGCACGCAGGAACAATGCGACGCGCGGCTGGTGCGAGACGTCAAACGCCACGCCGCCGAAGTGGCGAAGGCGCTGGGTAAGGCCGCGACTACGCAGGCGCAGTTCGATGCGCTCGTCAGCTTCCACTACAACAAAGGCGCGATCGCCCGTGCGACGCTGACCGAGCGGCATCGTGCAGGTGACCATGTTGCCGCGATGGAAGAATTCGCGCGCTGGAACTGCGCGGGGGGTCGCGTGCTCAAGGGGCTGGTGCGCCGCCGCCAAGCCAAAGCGAGGCTCTATGCCCGGGGCTGATGGAGCGCCGGATCAGTAGTCGCGGCTGACTTCCACCACCGCGCTGTTGCGGCCCAGCGTCGAGACCGAACCAAGCAGCGAGAGCCAGGAGGTGACGCGGAATTCAAGCTGGGTCGCGCTGTAGCCGCGCCCGTCGGTGATCAGTTCGACATAGAAATCGCGCCCGAGGTTTTCGCCAAGGGCAACCCCGGTTTCGCGGCCCAGCACCGGATCGGCGCCCACGATGCGCAAGCGGTCGAGCCCGATCGCGCTGCGCAGCTTGTTGATCGGGTCCATCCCGCCGCCGCCGCGCAAGCTCGCCAGCGCAGCGCCGAGCTGGAGGGCATCGGTAGGAGAAAGCGTGGTGATAGATCCGCCGAACAGCAGTCGCGCGAGGATCTCCTCTTCGGGCAGCGCAGGATCCGAGGCGAAGGTTATCTCGGGCGTCAGCGCCTTGCCGCGTACGTTTACGGTGACGTTGAGACCATCGCGTTCAGTTTCGGCGACAATGTCGAGTTGCGGATCGATCGGTGCGTTTACGTCGAAGTCGATCCGCCCGCGAGTAAGCTCGAAATTGGTGCCTGCGAAAGTGTAGGTCCCGCGCACCACCTGCGCCTCGCCCCCGATGCGCGGATCGGCGGTCGTCCCGCGCAGGACGATGTCTCCGCGCCATTCGCTGTCGAGACCCATGCCGTCGACCGCGATGCCGTTGCGGGCCCGCGCGTCGATCAGATAGCGCCAAGGCGATGCAGGCTTGCTGATCGGGGCGACCTCCGGCGAAAGATTGACTTCGCGCGTGGCAATCTCGGGCAAGGCAACCGTCTCGTCGGCCTTGCCAAGCTGCCAGCTGGCCCGATTGACTTCGAGCCGCCCTGCGATGGTGCCGCCATTGCCGGAAGAGATGATCCGCAGCGGCCCGGTCACGGTGGCGCGCAGGCCACGCGCATCGACCAGCCGCGCGTTGTCGGCCGCCGCGCGCACATCGAGCTTCGGCCCGCGCCCCGGCTCCATATCGGCGAAGTCGATCGTCCCGCTACCGGTGATCGAGCCGCCGCCGGCTGCTTTCCCGGTGAAACGCCGCAGGAACAGCCGCGAACCTTCCGAATCGCCGGACACGCTGGCATTGTGCAAATCGGTTCCCGAAAGCACGCTGCGCACACGCAAATCGCTGCTCGTCACAGTGCCACGCACCCTTGGCTCCGCCAGCGTCCCACTCGCCCTCGCGCTGATCGCGACGGGGCCTGAGATGTCGAGCGCGTCGAGCGCCGCGAGCCGCCAGATTGCCTCCGCCGGGCCGTCGAAGCGCATGTCTGCAGAAAGAGCACCGCGCTGGAGCCGTTCGTAAAGCTCGCCCGACGGGGCCATGCCGCTTATGCGCGCCTGCATCCATCCCAGGCGCTGCTCGCGTGTTGCAAACGCAGCCTTCGCCTCAAGTTCGCTCTGACCAAGCCTGCCGACCAGCGACAAGTCGACCGGGCGCGACGCGAGCAGCAGGCCCGACCGCGTCAGCCCCTCGAACTTGACCCGGACATCGGCCGTCGGCGCCCTGCCCGACTGGTCCTCATAGGCGACGATGCCCGAAGCGGTTCCGCCCAGTCCCAGGTCGCGCACAATCAGGTCGCCGAGGCTGAGCGGAATCTTCGACAGTTTCAGCTCCAGCGCGGTCCGCGCGCCACCGAATTCGCCTGAAACGCCTGCCTGCCCCTCGCCCACGCGCAATTGTGCAGGGGCAAGCAGCCAGCCGGTATCGCCAATACGCGTGAAGACCGCCCGTCGCGGCATCGAGATCGAAGTGCCCGCATAATTGCCGCGAGCGATCGCCGCGATCCGGCCGGGCGCGATATCGCTGTCGAGCTGCAGGCTGAAACGTTCGACCTGACGACCGATGATCGATGCGCTGACCTTACCCGTTCCATCGGCGAGTTCGGCATGGGCCGCAATCCTGCCGAGGAACAGCTGGCCATAACGCAGACCCCTGCCGCTCAAATCGCCGCGGAGGCGGCTCGCACCCCTGCCAAAAGTGCCATAGAGCGAAAGCCGGGCTTGCCCGAGGTCGATCGGCGTCCCGCCGCCGAAAGTGGCCCGGTTCGCCTCAATCTCAGCGGATATACCCTGGCCGGCCGAATTGGGGGCAAAGGCGACATTGCCAGACAGGCCGCCACCATCCAGCACCAGCCTGCCTCGCGCTCCACCTTGCTCCAGCGCCAGCCTGCCTTCGACCAGCGTCTGCCAGATGCGCAGCCGCTCGATGTCGATGGTCGCGGGCCTGCTTTCCGGGACAGCCAGCCGCAATATTCCGACGAATTCTCCCAGCAGCGAATTGCCCGAAGCGTCGATGCGGTAATCGTCACCGACCGGGGCAAGCGTCAGCCGCACATCTTCGAGACCTGCCGCGGGCAGAGGACTTGCCAGTGCCAGCACCGCACGCGGCCCGCTTTCCTCGATTGCGGCGTCGAGCGTGAAGTCGCCATAGGTCGCATGCGTACCGCGTGCATCGATGGCAAAGCCCGCCACGCCCCATTGCGCCGCGCCCGCCATCTCCAGCTGGCCGGAAGCGAGCGTGAACTCGTCACAACGCACAAGCTCGCCCGCCTCCGCCGCAAAGCCGGTCCTGATCGCAATCGGATCGCCCAAGACCCCTGCGACGGTCGGGTTGCCAAGTTCGGACAGCATCCCGTCGATTTCGCCGCTCAGCGTCCATGGCTTGCCGCTTGCCAGCGCGAAGTCGAGGCGCGCATCGGCCTGAGCAGTGCCCATGCTATCGATCGCGGTCGGGCCAAGACGCGCAGGCCCGGCCAGGCGCAGGCTGCCTGCAATTGGATCGGCATCGAGCGTCAGCTGGCCGGAGAGGCGTGGGAACGCGACCTGTAAGGGGTTGGCGCGTATCCGCCCGCCACCATAGGTCAATTCGCCGCCGATGCGCCCCGAAGTAAGTTCCTTGTCGGCGATTTCGCTGCCGGTCTCGATCTGGCCGAGTGCCAGCTTGAGCGGAATGCGCAGGATGCCGTCCTCTAGCCGCCCGGTGCCTTCCTGCCGCAAGCCGACGGTGCGGATCTCGCCCAGCAGGAGTTCCGACGCTGTGATGTCATGCACGATGGTGAACTCGCGGAACTCGCCATCGAGGGTCGCGCGCAGGCTCGCGCTGCTGAGCGCAACTCCTTCGCCGAACACTACCGGATCGAGCAGCGCCGCTTCAAGGTTGAATTCGCCGAAACGGTTGTCGGCGAGGTCGACCCCGCCTTCGCCCTTGACCGTCAATCCATCGCTGCCCAGCCAGGCCTTTCCATCGAATTCGCTGTCCTCGAACGTGCCCGAGACGATCAAGCCGGTACGGCTGCCCAGAGCGCGTCGCAGAAGGCCGCTCGTGACATCGGCGGCATAGGCTTCGCCAATCAGGCCAAAATCACCCGCACGATGCGTCAGCCGGAAGGCGGCAAGGCGCGCGTCGGCGCGCTTCACCAGCGCATGCCCCAGCCAGTTGCGCCAGGTCCCGTCGCCCAGGATGCGCGCAGTATAGCCCTCTTCTGCGCCGACCAGCCCCGCAATCACGCCGCCCGCAGGGGCGCGATAGTCGAGATCGAGATCGAAACGGTCGCCATCCGGCTCGGCATGCAGCGCCAATTCGAGCTTGTCGGTCTTGCCGAAAGTGCCGTCGACCTCCAGCGTGACCAGCCCGTCGCGAATATTAGCATGCGCGCTCAGGTCCACTCGCTGCGCTTCGGGCGTGGCAAGGCCATGCCCCAGCGTGAGATTGTCGATTTCAAAGCGATCAATGCGGATATCGAAATCGGGCAGTATCGGCTTGTCCGGATCGCCCGGCAAGAGTTCGGGCAGGCGATCGAGCCGCCCCCGGCGTGCCACAAGATGGCGGATGTCGAGCCCGCGGGTGACCCAGCTTAGCGGTCGCCAGTCGAGCTCGACCACGGGGATGGTCAAGAATCGTCCCTTGGGATCGGACAGCACAACATCGTGCAGGATCGCCTCGCGATAGATGTCGCCCTGTATTCGGCCGATCTCGACCTTTAGACCCGAGACGGGCGCATAGGAAGCGATCTGGTCTGCAATGAAGCGCTTGCCGATCGGCGAATTGAGCACCAGGAAAGCCAGCACCAGAGGCGCAAAAACTGCCGCGAGCGCCCAGCCAAGCCGTTTCGCCCAGCGCCGGCGCCGCGAAATTTCGGGCGTGTCGGGTCCATCGTCGGGCAAGGTCTCCTCCACCATCAGAAGGCCTGCCCCAGCGAAACATAAACCGCGAACGAGCTGTCGAACATCGGGTTGCGGTTGAGCGGAAAGCCCAGGTCCACGCGGATCGGTCCGAATCCGGTCTTGTACCGAACCCCGAGCCCGACGCCGTAATTGACGAAGCGGAAGTCGGGCGTGGGGTCGATCGAGACCGAGCCCAGGTCGAAGAACGGGACCACCTGCACCGCACCGCCCAACAGGCCAGTGTCGATCCGCGCTTCAGCGGAAAACTCGACTTGCGAGCGCCCGCCGGTCGGTTCGCCGAAATCGTTGCGCGGGCCGACCGCCTGATAGGCATAGCCGCGCACGGAGGAACCGCCGCCCGAATACAGACGCCGCGAAGGTGCAACCTGATAGGTCTTCGCCCTCTGGATCGTCGCAAATCGCCCGCGCGCAGCGAGCGTCAGCCCCTTGCCGACCGGCTGGTAGACGCCCGCGTCGAGTTGGGTTCGCAAATAGGTCGTCTCTTGGCCTAGCGTGCGCGAGATCTCGGGAGCAAGGAATGCGGTGAGCCTGAAGCCATGGGTTGGATCAAGCAACGAGTCGCTCTGGTCGATCGTTGCGCGGCCGAATAGCGAGCCGACGAGATATTCCTGCCGTGGGCGCTCGATCCCGCCGATCACCCGGTTGCGTTCGTCTGTGAAAATCGTTTCCACACCGACCTGCCAGCTGAAAGGCTTCTGGAAGAGCAGGTTTGAGTATCGTTCGAATGCCCCGCGCAGGCCCACTGTTCGCGCTTCAACCGCTTCTGTCCTGATGTCGCTGGTATAGGCGTCGAGCGTGAGCAGCTGGTCGCGACCGCGGAAATTGTTCCGCCGGAAGCCGACGCCGGCCAGCCGTTCACGCGTCCCCAATATTCCCCGAACGCGCAACGCGCCCTCGGGCGGGAACAGATTGCGATGCTCCCAGCTCGCTTCGACCTTCACCCCGTCTTCCGAGCCATAGCCGATTGCCCCGGCGATAGTGCGCAGCTTGCCCTTCTCGACTGCGACATCCATCGCGAGCTCGCCCGGCTGGCCATCGACCGGCGGCGAAATCTCGCGCGGGGTGATCGTGACCGAAGAGACCACGCCGGTGGCCTGGATCGCCTGCCGCAGGTCCTGTTCAAGACTGCGCTGGTAGAGATCGCCGGGCTCGAACCGGGCAATTCGTGCGAGATGCCGGCTCGACAGGAAGTCAGGCTGGCTGCTGGTTACTTCGCCGAATACATATTTGCCGCCCGGCTCGACCACGAGAGTCAGGTCGCCTTCGCTGCGTTCGTGGTCGATCAGCAATTGGGGTTCGCTCAGGCGCGAGAAGGGATAGCCGGTTTCGCCAAGCGCGGTGGCCAGGGCATTGCGGCGTTCCATGATCCGGTCAGCCAGCAAGGGGTCGCCGCCGGAGATTGCGAAGGTAGAGCGCAAATCCGGGTAATCGGGCTCAGTATCGAGCTGCCCCAGGTCGATCGCTCCAAAGCGATAACGCAGGCCTGGCAGTATCGCGAAACGAACAACCGGGTTCTCGCCCGCCGCCTCTGCTGCAGCGGCCTGTTCGTCGAGATTGCGCGTGACCCGCGCATCGTAATAGCCATAGGCCCGCAGCTGGCGCTCGAGCAGTTCGCGATCCGCCCTGATCCGCGCGGCACGGAGCGCAACATTGTCCGCGCCATTGCCGATCTGTTCGGCGTCGCGCAGCTGGCGGAAGCGCGAAATGAACGCATTGCGATCCGGAAAGGCCTCGCGGTCGACCGGGAAAGCGAGTTCCAGTCCGGCGTCGATGCGGACATTCTCGAGCTCGGGAGCGGGAGGCAGCTGCAATTCCGCGATCCCGGCAAAAGGAGGCGGCCCGCCTGCAGCGTCAACCACTTCAGTCTCAGCCGTAGCGTCAAAATCGAGCTCCGGGGATCCGGGCTCGGGAATGTCGAGCTCAGCGAAGGGAACTTCGGGCGGCGCCTCATCCTGCTGGCCCGCTTCAGTCGTGGATGCGTCAGTCCCTTGGTTCGCCCATTGCTCGGGCTGCTCGACCGCTGTCTCCAGGATCAAATCTTCAAGCTGCTGCGATGCAGGCGGCTCCTGCGCGGCCAGCCCCAAGGGCTGCGCCAGCAGGCACACTGCAAATATAGGAACGGCTCGACGCGAAAGGATTGTATCAGCTCGTGCCGATGCGGGGTTGCCGGCCATCCTTTCCGCTCGCAATAGGCACCGGATTCCGGCGCTTGGTGGCAGAGACGATCAACGCATCCTGCTCTTCGCGCGAAATTCGTTCCCATCCGTCGCGGGTCAGCTTCTCGAGCGGGCGATAGCGCACCTTGTATTGCATCCGCGGCGATCCCTCGACCCAATAGCCGAGATAGACATAGTGCCGGCCTTCGGCCGCCGCGCGGCGGATGTGATCGAGGATGATGTAATTGCCCAGCCCCGAGCGCATCGGATGGTGCGCGTCATAGAAGCTGTAGATCATCGACAGGCCGTCGCTCTGCGGGTCGGTCAGGCAAGCGCCGACGAGACGGCCCGGTTCGCCGGAAGGGGTCCGCTCGCGATATTCGATCATGGTGCTGGAGACGGGGGTGTGCTCGACCATGTCGGCAAAATCCATCTCGTCCATTGCCGCCATGCCGCCATCGGGATGGCGCTCACCTAGATATTGCTGCAGCAGCGCGAATTGCTCGTCCGTCGCCCAGGGGCGGCATTCGATCGCGATCAGATCGCCATTGCGGCGCAGGTTGCGGCGCTGGGTGTTCGAAGGTTCGAAGTCGAGCGCGGCGACGCGCACCGAAACACAGGACTGGCAATCGAGGCAGCTGGGGCGATAGGCAACCGTCTGGCTGCGGCGGAATCCGATCCGACCGAGCGCTTCGTTGAGCTGCTCGGCATGCGGGCCCTTCAGCTCCGTGAATACCTTCCGCTCGCTGCGCCCCGGCAGGTACGGGCACGGCGCCGCACTCGTCACGAAGAATCGGGGAAAGTGAATCGGCGCCGTCACGGGTCTACCAAAGTCCTTGTCCAACCAACGGAATCGCGCTTCGAGCGCGTTAAGGCCTTGTTATGCCTGTTCAGGGCCGCCGGTAAAAGGGCTTTAACCATGCAGCATGGTTAATATCTCCATTTCAGGCGCTAAAATCGCCAGAGAGCGAGGTTTTTTAGATCAGTTGAGTTCGACCAGGTCGACCGAATAGCCCTTTTTGCGCAGCGCCTTAACCAGTGCATCGACTTGCGCACGGTCGCGCGCTTCGCATTCGATGTCCGTGATCAGGCCCTTGGCCGGCAGCGAAGTGAAGATCCGCTGGTGGTAGATCTCGATAATGTTGACGTTGTGCTCGTTGAACTCGCGCATCACCTTGAACAGCGCACCGGGACGATCCTGCAAGGTAATCCGCAGGCGTGCTAGGCGCCCCTGGCGCGCAAGGTCGCGCAGCAGGACATTGGCGAGCAGGCGCGTGTCGATATTGCCGCCGCACAGAACCAGCCCGACTTTCTTGCCCGCGAAACGCTCCGGATTCTCAAGCACCGCCGCAAGCCCGGCCGCACCCGCCCCTTCGACCACGGTTTTTTCGATCTGCAACAGCAGCGAGACGGCCGTTTCCAGCGCCTTCTCATCCACCAGCAGGATATCGTCGACCAGGCTGGCGATGATGCGCGAAGTGAATTCGCCCGGAGCCTTCACCGCAATGCCTTCGGCCAGAGTGTCGCCGCCGCAATCCATCTCCTTGCCCTTGATCCGGGCATACATCGACGGGAACAGCTCGGCCTGCACGCCGACCATCTCGATCGCGGGATTGATCGCATCGGCAACGGTGGCGATGCCGGAAATCAGGCCGCCGCCACCGATCGGTACGACGATACAGTCGAGATCGGGCACGTCCTCGAGCATTTCGCGCCCGACGGTTCCTTGCCCGGCCGCGACCAGCGGATCGTCGAACGGATGGATGAAAGTGAGCCCGCGCTCCTTTTCGAGCCGCCGCGCATAGGCGTAAGCATCGTCATAGGTTTCGCCTTCGAGCACGACATTGCCGCCCACGCTTTCGGTCTGCATCACTTTGACCGTGGGGGTCGTCCGCGGCATCACGATAGTGACGGGCACACCCAGCCGCGTTCCGTGATAGCTCAGCCCCTGGCTGTGATTGCCGGCAGAAGCCGCGATGACGCCGCGCCGCTTCTGCTCCTCGCTCAAGTGCAGCAGCGCATTGAGCGCACCGCGTTCCTTATAGGCGGCAGTGAACTGCAAATTCTCGAACTTGAGCCAGATCTCGCAACCGGCGATCTGCGACAGGGTGAGCGAACGCATCATCGGAGTGCGCACCACGGCACCCTTGATCCGCGCGGCGGCGGCGCGAACGTCTTCGATCGTCAGCGCATCGCGCGCTGCATCGTCACTGGCAAAGGCCTGCTTGGACGTCATGGCGCGGGGCATAGGCAGTTGGGGTGGAAAGGGCAACGCCAATGAATCTTGATGCGCCGATAAAAGCGGTTGCAGTCGGCCCAATTGGCATTACCCCGCCATTCTCATGAGCAGCCAAACCAAAATCGCCTTTATCGGCCTCGGCGTGATCGGCGCACCGATGGCGCGCCACCTCGCCGCCGCCGGTCATTCGGTAACTGCATACAACCGCACCCCGGTGCGCGCGAAAGCATGGCAGCAGGCCTGCGCCGATTTGGGGCTAGAAGTGGCGACCGCGCCCAGCCCGGCAGAAGCATCGCGCGATGCGGAGATCGTGTTCACCTGCGTCGGCAATGACGAGGACCTGGCCGAAGTTGTGCTGGGATCGCTGGGCACGCTCAATGCGATGGCGCCGGGCTCGCTGCTGGTCGATCACACCACCGTATCGGCCGACATGGCACGCCGGATCGATGCGGCAGCCAAAGGGCGCGGGATCGCCGCGATCGACGCCCCTGTCTCGGGCGGGCAGGCCGGTGCCGAGAACGGCGCGCTCGCGATCATGTGCGGCGGCACCGCCGAAGCGATGGCCCGCGCCACCCCGGTGATGGACTGCTATGCCGCGCGGATCGTGCATGTCGGTGCGGCGGGTGCCGGACAAACCGCGAAAATGGCGAACCAGATGTGCATCGCCGGGGTCCTGGGCGGGCTTTCCGAAGCCATTCGGCTGGCCAGCGCCGCCGGGCTGGACATGGACAAGACTTTCGAAGCGATCTCAGGCGGCGCGGCACGCAGTTGGCAGATGGACAACCGCTGGCACACCATGGTGCAGGACAAGTTCGATTTCGGCTTCGCGATCGACTGGATGCGCAAGGACCTAGACTATGCGCTTGCAGAAGCGCGGCGACTGGGCCTGTCTTCGCCCATCACCGCGCTGGTCGATCAATTCTATGCAGAAGTGCAGGCGAACGGCGGCGGCAGGCTCGACACGAGCGCGCTAATCTCCCGCCTGCCCAAGGGAGATGACATATGATCCGTAGCCTGGCTTCCATGGCCGCAGTCTTGACGGCAAGCATGCTGGCCGTGCCCGCATCGGCGGACACGCTGGTCGACAATGTCCAGGGCGTCACGATCGATGAAGCCGGCAGGGTGGCGCGGTTCGATGCGCTGGTCATTGCTGACGATGGCCGCGTCCGTGCACTGCTCCGCCAAGGCGACGAACGGCCCGAAGGCATCGAATATCGCGTCGACGGCAAAGGCCGCGTGATGTTGCCCGGCATGATCGATTCGCATGTGCATGTGATGGGCATCGGCTTCGGCCAGCTCACGCTCGATCTCTCGAACACCAATTCGCTGGAAGAGGCGCTGGCGGCGATCGCGCGCTTTGCCGAGGAAAATCCGGGCCGCCCCTGGATCCTCGGGCGCGGCTGGAACCAGGAGAAATGGGGCCTCGGGCGTTTTCCGACCGCGGCCGAACTCGACGCCATCGTTGCTGACCGGCCGGTGTGGCTGAGCCGCGTCGACGGACATGCAAGCTGGGCCAACAGCCTGGCGATGGAGCGCGCGGGGATCACAGCGGCAACGCAGGACCCGTCGGGCGGCCGCATCATCCGCAAGGCCGGCTCTCGCGAGCCGGCCGGCGTGTTCGTCGATGCCGCCGAAACGCTCGTCAATACGGTGGTACCGGCCCCGCGCCCGGCAGATCGCGACGCCGCCTTGCGCAAGGCACAGGATTTACTGCTGGCGAACGGAATCACCGCGGTCGCCGACATGGGCACTTCGATCGAGGACTGGCAGACATTCCGCCGTGCCGGTGACAACGGCACTCTAAAGCTGCGGATCATGGCCTATGCCGACAGCGCGCAATCGATGGAGATTATCGGCGGGCCGGGACCAACGCCCTGGCTTTATGAAGATCGCCTGCGGCTGAACGGGATCAAGCTCTATCTCGATGGCGCGCTGGGCTCACGCGGCGCGACGCTGAAGCAACCTTATCACGACGAGCCGATCCACAAGGGCCTCCCGCTTCTCTCCCCGACGCAGCTGCGCAATTTGATGAGCCGGGCGGCGATGGACAACTTCCAGGTCGCGATCCACGCGATTGGTGATGCTGCCAACGCGGAAGTGTTGAACGCGGTCGAGGAACTGAGTTTGTCCTATTCGGGCGACCGGCGCTGGCGGATCGAACATGCCCAGATCGTCGATCCGGCCGATATCGCGCTGTTCGGCCATCACGGCATCATTGCGTCAATGCAGCCGCTCCACCAGACTAGCGACCGGCTGATGGCGGAAGCCCGGCTTGGCCCCGAAAGGCTGGACGGTGCGTATGCCTGGCACAGTATCGCCAACGTTGGGGCGCCGCTGGCATTCGGATCGGACGCCCCGGTCGAACCTGCGGATGCCTTTGCCGGATTTGCAGCGGCAATCAGCCGGACAGATTCGAATGGCGAGCCATTCGGTGGGTGGCTGCCGCAGGAAAGCGTGACCCGCGAGGCAGCCTTTACTGGCTTTACATCAGGCGGAGCCTTTGCAGGATTTGCCGAGGGCCGGTTCGGTCGATTGCTGCCGGGCGAACGCGCGGATTTCATCCTGGTCGATCGCGATCCTTTTCTGTCTTCCCCCCAAGATATTCGCACGACAGTAATTCTTGAGACATGGACCAACGGCGAGCGACTTCATGTCGCCAAGTAATCGGATTATTGCTTGCAATGTCCTTGCCCATAATGATCCTTTTATTTCAAATTAAGGTCTGATTCGGCATCAGGCAGTGTGCGTTCGGATCAAGTCTTCGATATGCGACTGAATGCGCGGCATTATTGCAACAGCATCGGATTGGAATATCAGTTCAGCAAGGTTTTGGACCAGTCTGGCGCGTCCCCTAGGGGATTTGGACTTGTCAATGCGAGGAAGCTTCCGAAGTTTCATACCACGTCAAGACATATCGTCGACTAGGAAACCCTTTATGAAGATTCGTACTCTCGCAGCAGCTGCTGCGATCCTCTTGCTCGCTACCTCCCCGGCAATCGCCGAAGTATCGCTTGCACGCACTTCGGCTCCTGTCGAAGGTGAAAGCGAACTCGGCAGTGGCGCACTGCTCGGTGCGCTTGCGCTTGCAGCGATCATCGGCGGCATTGTGATCCTCGCCGATGGCGATAACAAGCCGGTCAGCCCGTATGAGGGTTCACATCCGAACTAGAGAACGGGGTCCATTCGGGCCCCGTTTTTTTGGATTCCGCGAAGCTGCGCTGGACGCTTTTGTCCTCAGGAAGGCGCGTTGCCCGACTGTCAAGAAGAAGCCACTAACGTTCGGCTTGAGATTCCGCTGGCGGGGGCGTGACGGCATCTGCGCCTCCAGAGGCCACGTCAATTGCGTCGTCGCTGCCCTCCCTATTTTCCTGCAGTCGCATCAGCAGCAGCGAGCCCTCGAACAATAGGAGCAACGGGATAGCCAAAATCACCTGTGAACCGGGATCGGGCGGGGTGACGACAGCGGCCAGAGCCACAATGCCGACGATCACATAGCGGCGCGCGCCGGCAAGTTGCGCACGGGTCACGATCCCTGCGCGATTGAGCAGCAACAGCAATACCGGAAGCAGGAAGCTTATGCCGAAGGCCAGGATGAACTGCATCACCAACCCGAGATAGTCGCCCGCCGAAGGCAGCGCTTCGATCTGCAATCCGCCAGCTTCCCCACCAAAACCGAGGAACCATTCGAAGGCAGTCGGCATCACCACGTAATAGGCCAATGCCGCGCCTGCGATGAACAGGATCGGGGTCGCGATCAGAAACGGCAGGAAAGTCTTCTTCTCATTCGCGTAGAGCCCCGGCGCGATGAATGCCCAGAGCTGGTTCGCGATGACAGGGAAACTGACGAAAAATCCTGCGAATAGCGCCACCTTTAACTCGACGAAGAAAACTTCGTAGAGCTTGGTGAAGATCAGTTGCCCCTCTCCCTCAGGAAATGCGTCCTTGAGCGGCTGCACAAGGAACCCCAGGATCGGGTCGGCATAGTAAAAACAAATCGCGAAACCGACTGCCAGAGCCAAGACGCAGCGCACCAAACGCGCTCGCAACTCGATTAGGTGATGGAGCAAAGGGGCTTCAGTCTCGTCGATGTCGCGAATCTTCATTGCCATCGCCTGACCTTAGTCACGCTTGTCCGGACCGCCGAGCGGCAATTGCGGCTCGGCCGATGGTTGCGGCGGATCGTCCTCGGTCGGGAACGACGGGACAGCGGCTTCGGCCGATACAGCAGGCGGCCCGGTCATTTCATCCGCGGCATCGCCCGCGCCCGAACGCGCCATTATCGCTTCGTTCTGGGCCTTCCACTTCTGTTCCATTTCCTCGAGTTCAGCCTCTCGGATCATCGCGTCGATCCCGGAACGGAAATGGGTCGAGACGCGGCGGATCTTGCCGATCCACTTGCCCGCAGTGCGCATCGCAAGTGGCATGTCTTTCGGGCCGATCACAAGGATCGCCACGATCAGTATGACCAGCAGTTCGCTTGCGCCGATATCGAACATTGGTGTGCGGCGCCGCCTCTCGCGTCAGTCAGTTGGAGCCGTCGCTCCGCTCGGCATTCGCCCGATCCTGCTCCGTATCAGCAGCAGGGCGTGCATCGCGAGCGGGTGCTTCAATCCGTCCGGCAGGCTTTGAAGCACTTTCGGCCTCGTCATTCATGCCTTGCTTGAAGCTTTTGATTCCTTTGCCGAAATCTCCCATCATCTCGGAAATACGCCCCCGCCCGAACAACACGAGGATGACGAGCGCGATAATGATAAGTTGCCAGGGACCAAGACTCATGGGTTATCTCTCAAGTTAGGAACTGCACCCAATATAGGTTGCACAGCCAGACAGCGCCAGTCAGGCTGGCTCTTCGGCCGAAAAATCGTCCTTTTCCTCATCGCCATCGGCCTCAGAAGCTTCGTCGCCCTCGTCGTCCTCGCCCTGGAAGGCTTCGAAGGCCTCGTCGACCGGATCAAGCAGACCAGCGGCGCGCAATTCGTCGATACCCGGCAGGTCGCGCCTACTCGACAGGCCGAAATGGTCGAGGAACTCCGGCGTAGTGGCATAGATAACTGGTCGGCCGGGCACTTCGCGCCGCCCGGCGAGTTTGATCCACCCCGCCTCCATCAGCACGTCGAGCGTTCCCTTGGCAGTCTGCACACCGCGGATCGATTCGATTTCCGCCCGGCTGACGGGTTCGTGATAGGCGATGATCGCGAGCACTTCGGTCGCTGCGCGGCTCAAGCGACGAACCTGTTCGCGTTCGCGCCGCAACAAATGCGCCAAATCGGGCGCGGTTTCGAAATGCCAACGCTTGCTGCGTTCGACCAGCCGGGTGCCGCGCCGGGAGTAGTGCCCCTGCAATTCGTCGAGCGCCTGCCGCACTAACGCGCTTTCCAACCCGCCTAGAAGCCCGGCGAGCGCTTCCACGCTCATCGGTTCCTCGGCGGCGAACAGGGTCGCTTCCACCGCGCGCACGGTTTCGTCGGGCGCCTCCCCCGTCACTGCACGATCCTCCGGATACGCATCGAGCCGAAAATTTCCTCCTGCGCGATCTCCGCCTTGCCCAGCCGCGCCAGTTCAAGCGCCGCCACGAAACTCGAAGCCAGCGCCGATTTGCGCAGCCGTGGCTCGGCATGCGGCGGCAGGAAGTCGCGCAAGTCCATCCAGTCGAGCGTTACGCCCAGCATCGCCGAAACCCGGTCGAGCGCGCTATCGAGCGTCATCACCGGGCGATCCATCACATGATAGATGCGCGGCGCTGTGCGCGCCTTGACCTGTCCATAGGCCTGGATCAGCGCGAAGCTGTCGCATGTCCAGTGTGTCTTGCGGTCGATCCGCAGGCCTTCGGGCGCACCGCGCAGGAAGATGTCGCGCCCCAGCCGGTCGCGCGCCATCAGCCGTGCCGCCGCCTCGCGCATTGCGCCAAGCCGCTGAAGCCGCAATTGCAGGCGCAGCGCGAGCTCCTCGGGGCTCGGGTCTTCCTGCTCTTCCTTGGGCAGGAGCAGCGCCGATTTAAGATAGGCCAGCCACGCCGCCATCACGAGGTAATCGGCGGCCAGTTCAAGCCGCAGGGCCTCGGCCCGTTGTATGTAGCCGAGATATTGGTCGACCAGCGCCAGGATCGAGATCTGCCGCAAATCGACCTTCTGCCGCCGCGCTAGGTCGAGCAGGAGATTGAGCGGGCCTTCCCAGCCGTCGAGTTCGAGGTAGAGCGCCGACTCGCCCTGTGCAGGCGCGGAGGCAAGGCCTCCCCACTCATCGCCCGTACCGTGGGCCACCGGCGCATCGAACAGCAGGCCGTCCTCGTTCATGCCGCCGCCCCTGCAAGTTCGAGCAGCGCATCGCGCTTGGCGAGCAGTTCTGCCGCCTCTGCATACTCGTCGCGCAGCATGGTGGGCGCCAGCGCACGATCGAGCCGGGCTGCAGTGGTCGCGTCCATCGCAGGCAGGATTTCGGCGATCGCAGCCATATCTGGCAGCTTCGCCCAGCAGTTGAGCACGATATCGCAACCGGCGGCATGCGCCTGCGCCGCGCGCTCGGGAACGCTGTCCTCAAGCGCTTCCATGTCGATATCGTCGGTCAGCAACAGACCGTCGAAACCGATCCTGCCGCGAATGATCTCGCGAATGACGAAGGGCGAAAGCGTAGCCGGGCGATCCGCATCCCAGGCCGTGAAGCGGATATGCGCAGTCATCCCGATTGGTGCATGATTGAGCGCACGGAAAGGCGCGATGTCAGCCCTGAGCTCTTCTTCGTCCGCGTCGACCACCGGCAATTCGTGATGGCTGTCACAGGTCGCCCGTCCGTGGCCGGGCATGTGCTTGAGGCATCCGGCGACACCGCCTCGAGCCAGCCCGTCGAGAACGGCGCGGCCGAGCGCGGCCACTTGCATCGGGTCGCTACCCAGCGCGCGGTCGCCGATCACATTGTCGGTCTCGGGACGGCGCACGTCGAGCGGTGCGCCGAAATCGACGCTGATGCCCATCGCCGCAAGCTCAAGTGCCATCGCATGGGCATTCGCTCGGGCAGCCTCGATCGCGCTGGCAGGGGCGATCCGGTAAAGCCGGTCAAACGCTTCCCCGGCTGGATAGGCGGCCCAATGCGGCGGCTTCAGCCGAGCCACGCGCCCGCCTTCCTGGTCGATTGAGACGAGCAGGCGCTCACGCCCATGGATTGACCGGAGATCGTCTGTGAGGCGACGCAGCTGCACCGGATCGACGCAATTGCGCGCGAACAGGATATAGCCCGCCGGATCGGCCTCCTTGAAATAGGCGCGCTCGTCGGCGGTCAGCTCAGCCCCGGCAATCCCGAAAATGGCAGGCGTCATGGCAAAAAGAGTCGCAGCAAAGCCCAAAAACGGCAAGTTCGGACATGGTTAGCGCGGGGGAAAACGGCGCGTTTCCGCGCAATTCCGGCGCATTTATGCCCCGTGTTTCAGCGTTTGACCTGGCAGGCCACGCCATCCGCCTTGAGCGCCTCGCAAAGCGCGCGCGCGGTACTGGCATCGGCAGCGACCGCCTGAAGGCGATAGACGGTGCCAATATCGGCCTGCCCCTTCACCACGCGATGACCCACTCCGGAGAGCACGTCTGTCTGCCGAAGCAGCGTTGACCAGCCCGCTTCGGCTGCAGCGCGCGTGCCATAGGCGCCAACCTGCACGCCGACGCCCGCTTGTTCGACCGGGGCTTCCTCGCTGCTACGCGTTTCGATTGAAGGACGCGGAGGGCCTCCCGAAGTCGGTGCCGTCGCCGGCACAGGCTGCGGCATGGGCCGCTCGGCGAGCTGGCCCTCGCGCATGATGCCTTCGCCAACGGCGGGCGCGACATTGCCCGTTCCCGCGAACTCCTTGCCACCGGCATCTTCGGGCCGTTCCTTATAGGGACCGGCCAGTGCCTCGATCGTGCTGCCATCGGCCAGGATCTGTCCGCCTAAAACATTGTTGGAATACCACCATATCCCGCCGATCGCGGTGGCGAGGATAACCAGCAATATGGCGGCAAAACCAATGATTCGGGCGGTGTCGACCGCGCCTTCGTCAGGATCGTATTCGTCCGATTCGAGCCAAGGCAGGCTGTCGTCGCCGCTCAATGCCAGCTCAGCGTTCTCGCTACTGTCCCGATATCCCTCGCCCGGCGAGACCATGGTCACATCTCCTCGACGGCTTCGACCCCCAAAATGCGTAAGCCATTGCGGACAACTTGCCCTAACTGTTCGGCGAGGAAAAGCCTTGCGCTGGTCAATGCCGCATTTTCCGCGACGATAAAGCGCTTGTCCGGCCGATCGTTGCCAAGATTCCAATAGGCATGGAAGGCCCCGGCGAGATCATAGAGATAGAAGGCAATACGGTGCGGCTCGCGTGCCTTGGCGGCGGTCTCCACTTCGCGCGGGAATTGCGCGGCCTGCTTGATAAGCTCCAGCTCGTCCCCGCCCAACAGGTCAAGCGCATTGCCGGAAGGCGCGAAACCTTCCGATGCCGCCCTGCGCAAGGTCGAGCGGATCCGCGCATGAGCATATTGCACGTAGAACACCGGGTTTTCCCTCGATGCTTCGACGACCTTGTCGAAATCGAAGTCCATCTGGGCTTCGGGCTTGCGGGTCAGCATGGTGAAACGCACCACGTCCTTGCCGACCATGTCGACGACGTCCGCCAGCGTCACGAAATTGCCCGCGCGCTTCGACATCTTGAACGGCTGGCCGCCCTTCATCAGCTGAACCATCTGTACCAGCTTCACATCGAACGGGATCGGCTTGCCTTCGCCTTCGCTAAGCGCGGCGACCGCTGCCTTGATCCGCTTGACCGTGCCGGCATGGTCGGCGCCCCAGATATCGATCAATTCGTCCGCCGCATTGGCCTTTTCCATGTGATAGGCGAGGTCGGCGCCGAAATAGGTCCAGCTTCCGTCGGACTTCTTGATCGGGCGATCCTGGTCGTCGCCGAACTTGGTCGAACGGAACAGCGGCAGCTCGACCGGCTCCCAATCCTCGGGCGTCTTGCCCTTGGGAGCTTCGAGGATGCCGTCATAGACAAGGTCGTGCTCGCGCAGCCAGGCTTCGGCGGCATCGGGCTTGCCCGCAGCGTGCAACGCAGCCTCTGAAGAGAACAGGTCGTGATGGATTCCGAGCAGGCCCAGATCGCGCTTGATCAGCTCCATCATCTGCTCGACTGCGAAGGCGCGGAATATCGGCAGCCATTCGGAAATCGGTTCTGCTAGGTAGCGATCGCCGAATTCATCCTTAGCCGCCCGACCGACCGGTCTTAGATAATCCCCAGGATAAAGCGCGTTTTCACCTTGGTTCTCCCAATCGATGAAGAGTGAATTCAGCCATGGGAACTGCTCAACCGTGAAATCGCCAGTATGTCCGCATGCCTGAGCATATCTAAGGAAAACTGACTTTGCTAGTTGATCCACCTGACCGCCGGCATCGTTGATGTAATATTCTCGGGTGACTTCATTGCCGGCGAATTCGAGCAAAGCGGCCAGCGCATCGCCAACCACCGCGCCGCGGCAATGGCCCATATGCATCGGACCGGTCGGGTTGGCTGAGACATATTCGACATTGACCCGGCGGCCCGCCCCCACCTGCGAACGGCCGAAATCGCCGCCCAGAGTGGCGATGGCGGAAAGCTCGGCCAGCCACATGGCGAGGTCTAGCCGGAGATTGATGAAGCCGGGGCCTGCAATTTTTGCGCTTGCAACCGAAGGATCGGCAGCCAGCTTCGAAACGATGGCTTCGGCCAATGCGCGCGGATTCAGCCCGGCGGGCTTGGCGAGGACCATGGCGGCATTGGTGGCAAGATCGCCATGGCTGGAATGGCGCGGCGGCTCAACCGCGACGTTCTGGCGAGAGGTACCGGCAGGCAGCGTGCCTTCGGCTTCGAGCGCGGACAGTGCCGCGTCGATCTTGGCGAAAAAAAGCTTATAGATAGTTGGGCTATCGGACATGGCTCGTGCGCCTAGCCGAATTGCGCAGAATCGCAAGAGTGGCGGGGCCTGCCCCCCGGCCGTCAGCGCGTAGCGTTGTAGGCGAGCTGGTCCTGAGTCAGCTGGAAGCCGATCAGGAGTTCGAAAGTCGCGCGCTGTATAGCAGCCCTCACTTGAGGATCGGCTAGCGGATCAAGCGCCGCATCGGGGTCCCCGGCGCGCCGCTTCCGGGTGATCCGCTCGCGCACATCGGCCGGAAGCGTCGCTTCGGCGCGGTCGACGAAGGCACCTGCCTGCGCCGAAGCGCTTGCGCGCTCCTCGCCATCGGCAAAGGTCAGCGTGACAGTACCCACGCGCTTGGTCACAACTGCGCTGCCGCCGCGCAGCACCGAAGAGAAGTAAGGCAGCTGCACAGTGCGTGCGCCGCGCACATCGGTGCGGCGGGCAAGCACGTCGAAAGTAGCGTTGGTATAAACCCGCTCCCCCGTTTCATCGCAGGCATGACGCAGATTCGTGATCGCGGCGACCACATCGATATTGTCGGCAGTGCGTTCCCCCGCGTTGCGGAACAAGGTCACTTCACCCGTGTGGTCGGGAATCCCGACCGCCGGGCAGGAGGACAGCACCGCAGTAATACCAACGCCCTGTTCGAAAACCAAATCGCCTTCTTTGGCACAACCTGCGAGGGCAATGGCAAGAGCGACAGTGGAAACGATACGGCTGCGACGGGTCATCAAATGGCAATCCTCACTGCGGCCCTTGCGGGCCATGGTCCTTTTCGCGGGGTCAAACGACCCTCGCGGCAATTGCGTTGTCACGCCCTAGCGGCGCGCGCTGGAAAGCGCTAGAGGGCGAGACATGAACGCTCCCTTTCACGCATCGGAAACCGGGGACAAGCTTCCCGCGCTCAAATTGCTGGTTGCCGCGCCGCGCGGTTTTTGTGCGGGGGTCGATCGCGCGATCGAGATCGTGGAGCGGGCGCTCGAACGCTATGGCGCGCCGGTCTACGTCCGGCATGAGATCGTCCATAACAAATATGTGGTCGATGGATTGAAGGCCAAGGGCGCGATCTTCGTCGAGGAACTCGATGAAGTGCCCGGCGACGTACCGGTGGTGTTCAGTGCGCATGGCGTGCCCAAATCGGTTCCTGCCGAAGCGGAACGCCGTAAATTGCTTTATCTCGACGCTACCTGCCCGCTGGTCAGCAAGGTGCACCGCCAGGCAGAACGCCAGATAGAGAAAGGCCGCCACATCATTTTCATCGGCCATGCCGGGCACCCCGAAGTGATCGGCACCATGGGCCAGGTCGAACCGGGCCAGATTACGTTGGTTGAGACGGTAGAGGATGTTGCAAAGCTGGAGCTATCGCAGGACTGCGAGCTCTCTTACCTGACGCAGACCACCCTTTCGGTGGACGACACGGCCGAAGTCATTGCGGCCGTCGAAACGCGCTTTCCCGACATCGTGGGACCCAAGGCGGAAGACATTTGCTACGCAACTTCAAACCGGCAGGCAGCGGTCAAGCAGATCGCGCCGGCGAGCGACCTTGTGCTAGTTATCGGCGCACCCAACAGCTCGAACTCGCTGCGCTTGGTCGAAGTGGCCGAACGACTGGGCACCACCGCATACCTTATCCAGCGGGCCGACGAGGTCGACCCGGTCTGGCTCGAGGGGGTCGGCACGATTGGCCTCACCGCTGGCGCGTCCGCGCCGGAAACGCTGGTGCGCGAAGTGGTCGCCAAGCTTTCGGAATGGCGCACCGTCCAAGAAGAGACATTCACCGCGGTTGAAGAGAAGACGGTGTTTAAGCTGCCGCGCCAGCTGGTGGATTAGCGGCCGGGCACCGATGGCGGTCTATACGCATCTTGCTGCCGAGCGGCTGGCCGAACTGATCGAAGCCTTTGACGTAGGCTCGCTGGTCTCAGCCAAGGGCATCGCCGAAGGCGTGTCGAACAGCAACTGGCTGATCGAAACAAGCGGACGCGACGGGCTCGGTGCGCGCTTCATCCTGACCATGTACGAACGGCGGATCGAGACCTCCGACCTGCCCTTCTTTCTCGGTCTACTCGATCACCTCGCCGCGCGCGACTGCCCGGTCCCGCGCACGATCCACGATCGGAATGGGGCACTGTGGCGGACCATCGATGGCAAGGCCTTGGCTCTGATCGAATATTTGCCCGGCGTTTCCATCGATCATCCAACTCCGGCACAGGCCCGCTCGGTGGGTCGTGCGCTGGCGCGCATCCACCATGCCGTGGCGGATTTCCAGCAGTCGCGCACGCAGATGCTCGGGCTCGCAGGCTGGTACCGAACCATCAACGATTGCGGGGCTGAAGCATTGGCCACGATCGACCCCGCGCTGCCCAATCTCGCTTTTGGCGAGTTGTCATGGCTTGCCGGGCATTGGCCGGGCGGATTGCCGCATGGCGTGGTGCATTGCGACCTGTTCCCGGACAATGTGCTGATGCTGGGCGACGAGGTAAGCGGCCTGATCGATTTCTATTTCGCTGCGAGCGATTTCTTCGCTTACGATCTGGCGGTGACCCATGCGGCATGGTGCTTCGAGCGTGGCGGAGAAACCTTCCGCGAAGATGTCTCCGAGGCCCTGCTAGCAGGCTATCAGGCGGAGCGTCCGCTGAGTGCAGTCGAGCGCGATGCCCTGCCAACACTCGCGCGCGGCGCTTGCATGCGCTTCATCTCGAGCCGTGCTGACGACTGGCTCAACACGCCACCCGACGCACTGGTCACGCGCAAAGACCCGATGGATTTCGCGCACCGACTGCAATTGTACGCCGCTCATGGCGAAGAACTGTTTGCGCAGGGCGCTTGAGGCTGCAGGCGCTGCATGAAACAGGTCGAAATCTTCACCGACGGGGCTTGCAAGGGCAATCCCGGCCCCGGAGGCTGGGGCGCCTTGCTGCGGATGGGGCGCCACGAGAAGGAACTGTCCGGCGGCGAAGCGGTGACAACAAACAACCGCATGGAACTGACCGCTGTGATCAAGGCGCTGGGCACGCTGACCGAGCCGTGCAGGATCGATCTCTACTCCGACAGTAAATATGTCGTCGATGGAATCACGAAATGGGTCGAGGGCTGGCAAAGGCGCGGCTGGAAAACTGCTGCAAAGCAGCCGGTGCTTAATGAAGACCTCTGGCGCGCGCTTATCGACGCGGCATCACGCCACAAGATCACCTGGCATTGGGTCAAGGCTCATAACGGCCATATCGAGAACGAACGCGTCGACCAACTCGCCAGCGATGAGGCCGACAAGCGCAACGGCAAGAGCGAATAGCCGGCGCGACACGCCAGGCCGGACCGCCGATTCTGAATGGTGAGGCTGGCTCAGCCGGTGGTTGTATCGACGATTTCCGATTTCGGCCCCTTCTTAAGCACCGATCCGATGGCGTTCTTCGCGCTCGCCTTCGAGCTGTAGCCTTCAGTCCACCAGATCGTTTCCGAATTGTAGACGAAATAGGACACGAATTCGCCCTTCTTGTTCTTACGAATTTCGAAGCGGTGAGCCATGCAATATCTCCTCCAACGGATGTTGTGGATGGGCCCAGCCTAATGGCCCCGAAGCAAAAAGCCAGTACCCCCGGTCAGCCGTCACAATCGAGCGGCGTGATCTGCCTTCGCCCTATCGAAATCTTGCTGGCGAGTATGCGCCGGCATCGAGCGCCTGCGTCATCGCATCGCGCTCGCGCCCCAGCAATAGCTGTGCCCCCAGCCGCGCAGCCGCGGGAGCTGTCTGGATGCCATAGCCGCCCTGTCCGGCAAACCAGAAGAATTCTGGACAGGATGGATCGCGGCCATAGACGGGCAGGCGATCGGGTGCGAAGCTGCGCAGCCCCGCCCATTTGCGCTCAAGCCCGCGTACCTGCCAATTGGTGTTGTGTTCAAGCCGGTCGATCGCGATTGCGACATCCAGCTCCTCGGGCACGGCATCGACTGCAGGCGACGGCGTTTCATCATGCGGGCTCAGCCACAGGCGCCCGCTCTCGGGCTTGAAATAGAACTCCCCCGCAATGTCGAGGCACAGTGGCAGATCGTCGAGCGGCGGCGGATCGACCCGCAATTGCACCACGGTGCGGCGATAGGGTGTGATCCCCAGCGGCTGAACGCCCGCCATTTGCGCGATCTCGTCAGCCCAGGCTCCCGCCGCATTCACCAGAGTGCCAGCCGAGAACTCGCGGCCGTCGGCCAGCGTCAGCGTCCATTTGTCCTGCTCCCGCGAGATAGCCTCCACCCGAGCCCGGCATTGCGGAACGATTCCTGCGGCCTTGGCCATTGCAAGGTAATGCGCATGGAGCCCGGCCACATCGATATCTGCGCAGCGCGGCTGCCAGATCGCGCGGTCCCATTCTGGCTGCAGCCCCGGCACTATCCGACCCAGTTCGCTGCGTCCGATCCGCTCGAAAAACGCGCCGCTGCATGAGAAATCAGCGAAGAATTTTTCGATCAGCGCCTCGTCTTGCTCGCGCGCGAGATAGAGCGCCCCGCGGTCACTCAGAAAGCCGTGCTCGTGCAGGTAAGTCCCAGAAGCGAGCGTGAGCGGAACGATCGCCGGCCCGCCATAGCATTCTTCCCAGAAGGCCGCCGATCTGCCGGTGGCGTGATAACCGGGCATGTCCTCGGCTTCGAGCAGGAGCACATTTGCGGCGTCACCGATTTCGGCGGCAGTGCTGGCGCCCGCCATCCCTCCGCCGACAATCGCAATATCGAAATGTTCGTTCACTTCTACGGCGCCACCCGGTCAAGAAATTCAGCAATGGCGGCCATCGCCCTGTCGCGCACCGGATCTACCTCGCGCAGGATCTCGTGATCCGCCTCGTCGCCAAAACGCACCAGCGTAGCATTGGGGAGGCGTTGCGCCGCCGCCTTGATCGCCTTCATAGAAATGAGCTTGTCGTTCGACGTACCCAGCAAAAACACTGGCGTGGTCACGCTTTCCAGCTTGCCGGGCGCGAACAGGCCGCGCATCGAATCATAGGCCCGCGCGACCCAGCCCCAGCTGCCCGGCCCCATCACCAGCTCCGGCCTGTGCTCGCGCCACCACAATTCATCGGCATAGCGTTCGTCGTCATGCGTCAGTAGTGCCTGGCGCGAAGCGGGCACTTCGCCCGGCTTCTCGCTCCATTTCCATGCCGGGCGGCGGCGATCGCCAATCGCACACATCAGCCGCGCGGCAAGTGGCCCCACCGTTGGCGGGAGCGACCCCACGAAGCCAAGCATGGGGGCGGAGAGTACCAGCGCATCGGGATTGACCTTGCCTTCGGCCACGGCGCGCAGCACCAGATGCCCACCCATCGAATGACCGGCTAGGATATGCGGCCCCGGGGTCGAAGCCTTCCATTGGGGCCAGAAGGCAGCGAGGTCTGCCACCCAGTCGCCGAAATCGCGAATGTGTCCGGTAACCGGATCGTTGCCCAAGCGCCCCGAGCCGGCCTGCCCGCGCCAGTCCGAAGCTGTGACCCTCCAGCCCGCGCGATGCCATTGCTCCAGCGTCTCGAGATATTTTTCGTAATGGTCGCCTCGCCCCGGGAAGAACAGGATCGAGCCCCGCACCGGTCGACCTTCGCCGCTGGCAGGCCAGTCGATCCGGCGTATCAGAAAGCCGTCAGGTGCGGCCCATTTGCTCTCGGTCGCGTCGGCAGGAATTGCTCGCCGATCGATCGTTTTGGAGACTGCTGCGTCCATGTGGCTAATTTCATCCCCCTGGGCTGGGTTACTTTTTGGTAAGTGATACCCTTTAGCTCTGGCCTCCTAGGGGAACCACTGGGGGCTTCATGCTGGGCGAATATTTCCACTACGGATTGCTGGTTGGATTGGCAATTGCGCTGCTTTTCGCGGCGTTCACCGACCTGCGTCGTCGCCAGATCGACAATTGGCTCAATGCCGGCATCGCGCTGGCGGCGCCTTTGTTCTGGTGGGCCAGCGGCCTTTCGCTATGGCCCGGTGTGACGATGCAGCTTGGGGTGGCACTGGCCGCCTTCGCCGTCCTCGCCGGATTGTTCGCGCTAAAGATGATGGGCGGTGGGGATGTGAAACTTCTCACTGCCCTGGCGATGTGGATCGAGCCGAGCTGGTTCCTGAAATTGTTGATCGTGATGGCGCTTGCCGGCGGCATCCTGACCATTCTCGTCGGTGCCTGGCATGTCATACGCCGCCAGCGTGATCGCATCGCCGTTCCTTACGGTGTGGCGATAGCTGCGGGCGGCCTGTGGGTGCTCGGCACGCAATATATTCCAACGGCCGGCGAAGCGGCCGGATTGGGATGAACCTGATTTTAACCGGTCTGAGAATAGACGGATGAACCATTCCCGCCCGCAAGCGATCGGGCCGAACTAGAGGGCTAGAATAGCCATGGATAGGAAGAAGCTGGTTTTGCTGCTTGGAGCGCTGGTCATCGCGATCGGCACCGCATTGGCAGCAAGGAGCATGTTTGCCGGCAGCGCGGCACCCGACGTGGTGGCGGCACCGGTACCTGAAGGACCCAAGGTCCTGGTGGCGCAGCGCGCGCTGCCGACCGGCACGATCATCACTGAGGATGCTGTCAGCTTCCAGCAGTGGCCTGAAGAGCTGGTCAAGGATGCCTATTTCATCGATGGCGAAGCTGACATCAACAAGCTGCTCGGCACTGTCGTGCGCCACCCGATTACGGCCGGCGAACCGGTGACCCAGGGTTCTTTGGTGAGCCCGGGCGATCGCGGCTTCCTTGCTGCGGCGCTTGGCCCTGGCATGCGCGCAGTGACCGTTCCGGTTTCGGCCAAGACGGGTGTGGCTGGCTTTGTGTTCCCGGGCGACCGGGTCGACCTCGTTCTGACCCAAACGGTCCGGGGTGACGAAGGACAAGACCTCAAGGCAGCCGAGACAGTGATGCGCAACCTGCGCGTACTCGCGACTGACCAGTCGACCGAGCAGACCGCCGGCGACGACGGCAAGACTATTGTTCGCGCCTTCCGCACGGTGACGCTCGAAGTGACGCCCAAAATCGCCGAAAAGGTTGCCGTGGCCCAGACCATCGGCACGCTCAGCCTGGCGCTGCGTTCGATCGCGGACAATCAGATCGAACTCGAACGCGCTATCGCTTCGGGTGACGTGGTGATCCCCGACAATGCGACGCCCGAGCAGGAAGAAGAGCTGATCCGCAACGCGATGAGCCGTCCGAACGACCGCAACTCGAGCTACAGCACGGGTGGCGACGTATCCCGCTTCCAGCGTCGATCGATGCCGCCGATGAACAGTTCGGCGCCCCGTTCGGCCCCGACTGATGGCAGCTCGACAACCTATGTTGCGACCAATTCCGGCCCGGTCGTGCGCGTGACCCGCGGCAAGCAGACCACCGCAGTTCCGGTGAGCGGCGGCTCGAACGCCCTGCTCAACCAGCAAGCGCGTGGCGTGAACGACGCAGGCCGCACCGGGCCGGTCGCCGGCTCGCTGCTGATCAACTGAGGGGGCGTAAAATGACGAGCAAGAACGAAGTCACGAGCGCCGTCCCGGCAAATTGCATCCAACCGAGGGGCAAGATAATGAAACGCCTGATCGCCAAAATGCTGCTTGCGAGCCTAGCCATTGCGCCGCTGGCGACCGCGCCGATGAACACTGCAATCGCGCAGTCGGTATCCAGCCCTGCCAGCGATATCGTGATCTCGATCGGTCGCGGCGAACTGGTCACCATCCCCGGTGCCATGGCTGATGTGTTCATCGCAAATGACGCTGTGGCCGATGTGCAGGTCAAATCGCAGCGCCAGCTCTACGTGTTCGGCAAGGCCGGTGGAGAAACCACCATCTATGCCAGCAATTCGCGCGGCGACGTGATCTGGTCCGCCAATGTCCGCGTCGGTTCGAACATCGACAGCATCGACCAGATGCTGGCGCTGGCGATGCCCGAAGCGAAGATCGGCGTTGCGATCATGGGCACCAACACCATTCTGTTGACCGGCACCGTGGCGGCCCCGGAAGACGCAGCTGAAGCCGAACGCCTGATTCAGGCATTCGTCGGCGACGGCACCAATGTCATCAGCCGCCTCAAAATGGCAACGCCGCTGCAGGTTAACCTTCAAGTCCGCTTTGCCGAAGTCAGCCGCTCGCTGGTGCGTGAAATTGGCGGCAACCTGACCACGGGTGACTATACCAATGGCTTCCGCTTCGGCGTCGGCACTGGCCGCAAACTCGGTGGTAAGGAGTTCAGCTGGGATGGCCCACTGGGAGTGGGCAACACTTCAGCCGTAACCCTGCCAGACGGTACCGTGATTGCCGGCCCATCGATCGACAAGGTCGGCAGTGGCGCCACGCTCGGCGGGGTTGGCCGTTTCCTTGGCCTCGACCTGCTGGGGGTACTCGACCTTGGCGAACGCGACGGCCTGGTGACTACGCTGTCGCAGCCGAACTTGACAGCCCTGTCAGGCGAAACCGCCGAATTCCTGGCCGGGGGCGAATTCCCGATCCCAACCAGCCAGGGGCTGGGTGCAACTTCGATCGAATATCGTAAATATGGGGTTAGCCTCGCATATACACCGACAGTGCTAGCCAATGGCCGCATCTCGATCCGCGTTCGTCCGGAAGTTTCCGAACTTTCGAGCCAGGGGGCCGTCACGATCAACAATTTC
>JALRKY010000063.1 GCA_023260985.1 Altererythrobacter sp.
CGCTGATCGCACTCATGTTGCGGGCGATGTCCTCGGCCAGGCCGACCACGCGGCTCGCCTTGATGCCCGGCGCGGGCTCGAGTTCGTACATGGTGACCACCGGCCCGGTGCGAACCGCGGTGATCTCTCCCTTGACGTTGAAATCGTCGAGCACGTTCTCGAGCAGGCGCGCATTTCGCTCGAGCGCCATCTTGTCGAGCTTCGGCGCGTTGTTCGCAGGCGCATCGGCCAGCAGGTCGAGGCTGGGCAGCTCGAAGCTCGCGAACATGTCGCGTTGCTTGGCCTTGGGCATCAGCGCCGGTTTGGGTGGAGCGGAGGGGTCGCTGATCTCAGGCGCGCGGCGCGGCGTGGGTTCGAGCCGTACATCGCCTTCGCTGCGGCTACGCTTGGTGGATCGTTCGCGCCTTGGCTCGGGCAGCTTGTCCTCACAGGCGATCAAGCGGCGGCTGCGCTGGGGCAAGCGATCCTGCACGAAGTCGGGCAGTGTCAGCAAATTGCGCCAGTCGATCGCGAATACACGCGTCAGCAGCCCGATCCCGCCCGCAAGGCTGGCAAGCGCAAGGCCCAGCGTGACCCAGCCCGAGGCTTCGTCGCCGAAACGTGCTGACACCGCCTCGATCGCTGCGGCGCCCAGCAGGCCCGCGATCCCGCCCATCTGCGCAGGCAGGGTCGAGAGCGGTCCTTCGAACGTCAGCGAGAGCACGCTCGAAAGCAGCACCATCGCGAGCAGCAGCATGGCCAGCGGCAGCCACCAGCGGGTGGGCTCGGCATCCTCTTCCTGCTCTACATCGCGCCACAATTTGCGCGCACCGATATAGATCAACGGCAGCAGCAGCACCGCGCTGATGCCGAAAAAGCCCAGCACCTTGTCCGCCGCCCATGCGCCGCTCGCGCCCATCCAGTTGCTCACGTCTTCGCCCGAGGCTGCCGTCGAACCCGAGGGGTCAGTCTGGGTATAGCTCGCCATGGCGAGGCCGAGGAACAGCAGCAGCGCGAACAGCGCGCCCGCGCCCGCCATCTGCGCGGCACGACGCATCGAGTGGCGAAACGCCGCTCGCCAGTCTGTTCCACCCTTCTTGCTCATAGCGCGGGTTGCCATGGCTGTTCCTCCTGCTGGAACACACCATGAATCTTGCGCGAGTCCGCGTCAAGGAAAGTGCGGCAAGGTGAGTCCGCTAGGAAAGGCCGTCGATTGCGGCCCAGAGCGGCCAGCGCAGCCGATCGGCCGTGTCTTGGTTCATCCCGCCAAGCGCGATGACCGGCATTTGCGCCTGCGCCGCGAGCAGGCGAAAGCGCAGCGGGCCGAGGCTTCGCGCGCCTGGATGCGTGCGCGTGGGGAAGGCTGGCGACAGCATCACCGCATCGGCGCGAGCCCGGTTGGCTTTACCGATCTCGCGCAAATCGTGTGCTGTGGCGATGGTGATGAGGTCGCCGCTAGTCGGACAGAGCGCGCGCGCCGAGCCATAGATGCCGTCGGCGCCCCATTCGCGCGCGGTGAGCGAACTGTCGGCCAGGATCAGCAGGTGCCTGTGCGCATGGCAGAGGCGACGCAGCTCGCGAAAGCGCGCCCAGCGTTCGTGATCGCCAAGGTGGTAATGGCGATAGACGAAGCCCGATCCGCGCGGCAGGCGCAGCAGTGCATCTTCCAGCATTGCGTCGTTTCGCGCATCGGACATTAGCCAGAGCGAGGGAAGGGTCTGTATCTTCGTCACGCAATCGCTATAGCGCGGCGCGATGGAAAAGGCAGATACTCCGCTCGAGGAAGTTCTTGGCAGGATCGCGCGCGCCTGCAAGCCTGCGCGCCGCGAGCCCGTAGCGATCACGCTGATCGCGGTCAGCAAGACCCACTCGGCGGAAACCATCCTGCCGCTGCTCGAGCAGGGGCAGCGCTTTTTCGGTGAGAACCGCGTGCAGGAAGCGCAGGGTAAATGGCCCGCGCTGCGCGCACGCTTTCCCGATGTCGAGTTGCACCTGATCGGCCAGCTCCAATCGAACAAGGCCGAAGATGCAGTGGCGCTGTTCGACTGTATCCACGCGCTCGACCGGCCGAGCCTCGTGAAGGCGCTAGCGAGCGCTATGAACAAGCTTGGCAAGCGCGTGCCTTGCTTCGTACAGGTCAATGCTGGCGAGGAGGAGCAGAAGGGCGGCTGTTCGATAGCGGACCTGCCCGCGCTGCTGGCGCAGGCACGCGAAGCGGGGATCCCGGTCGCCGGGCTGATGTGCATTCCGCCTGCCGATATCGAGCCTGCACCCTTCTTCGCGCTGCTGGCCAAGCTGGCCGCCGACAATGGTTTGCCAAGTCTGAGCATGGGGATGAGCGGGGACTATGAAACCGCAGTGATGCTGGGCGCGACCCATGTGCGCGTGGGCACGGCGCTGTTCGGGGAGCGACCCGCGCTCAAGTAGCGCAGCGGTAGCTTAGAAACGACGCGCTCAAGTAGCGAAGCGGTAGCGCACAAGAAACCAAAGAAAAAGGGCGCCCCGAAGAGCGCCCTTTCCCTTTTGCGATGATCGCGTGGATCAGAACTTCGTACGGATGCCGAGGCGGAAATTCCTGCAGATGGCATTGCCGATGAAGGGGTTCTAACCGGCGTCCCAGCAAGTTGACTTCACGCTTCTTCGAGCTGCCTTTGCCTCTGGTCGCTGCCTGCATCGAGCAGGCGCGCCTCGATTTCGGAAAGCCGTGCTTCGGCGGTCACCTTGTCGCCGGTCAGGTCGGTTACATAGAAGGTATCGGCCGCGCGTTCGCCATAGGCGGTGATATGCGCGGACTGGACCACTAGGTTGCTCTCGAACAGCGCCCGCGCGAGGCGGTTGAGCAGCGCCGGGCGGTCACGCGCATTGACTTCGATCACGGTGAAGCGGTTCGAGGCATTGTTGTCGAAAGTCACGCGCGGCGCTACATCGAAGGCGCCTGCCCGCGTGTGCGGCAGTGGGCGCGCCGCCAGCCTAGGCACGAGCTCGATCCGATTGGCCAGCGCGTCGGCGATCGCCTTCTGGAGCCGTTCAATCTGTTGCCCTTCCCGAAACGGCTTGCCCAGCGGGTCCTGCACCAGGAAATTGTCGACCGCCCAGCCGCTGCGAGCGGTGTGGATGCGCGCATCGATAATGTTCGCACCGGCCAGCGCTATCCCGCCTGCGATACGATAGAACAGGCCGGGATGGTCGGCCGCGATCACGTTAACCAGCGTCGCCCCGCGCTCTTCGTCGAACTCGCAATAGATCGATAGATGCTGTTCGTTGTCCCGCGCCGCCACATATTGCACGAGGTTGTGGGCTATCATGTCTTCATGCTCGGCAATCCAGTAGGAATCATCGAACAGTTCGCCGACTTGCGCCACCAGCGGGGCTTTTGCGCCCAGCCTTGTCGCCACTGCTTCGCGCTTGGCGGCGATGCGCTGTTCGCGGCCATGGCGCATGTGGCCAAGACGCAGCCGTTCTTGCGCGGCGTCGTAAAGCTCGCCCAGTAACTGCCCCTTCCAGCTGTTCCATGTGCCGGGGCCAACCGCGCGGATATCGACTGCGGTCAGAATCATCAGATTGCGCAACCGCTCGAGGCTCTGCACTTGGCTGACGAAATCCTCGATCGTCTTGGGATCGGTGAGATCGCGCTTGAACGCGGTCGCGCTCATCAGCAGGTGCTGGCGCACTAGCCAGGCGACCAGGTAGGTCTCGTTATCGGTCAGGCCGAAGCGCGGGCACAGTTCGTGCGCAACCTCAGCGCCGAGCGCCGAATGGTCGCCGCCGCGGCCCTTGGCGATGTCGTGCAGCAACACCGCGACATAGATCGCGCGGCGCGAATTGACGCGGTGGATCAGCCCGGTCGAGCGCGGGTGGTCGGACACCAGCTCACCCTTCTCGATCCGGTTGAGCAGGCCGATCGCGCGGATGGTGTGCTCGTCCACCGTATAGTGGTGATACATGTCGAACTGCATCTGGGCGTTGACGCGCCCGAAATCGGGCACGAAGCGGCCGAACACGCCGGCATCGTTCATCCAGCGCAGCACCGTCTCGGGATCGTTGCGGCCCGCCAGCAACTCAAGGAACAGCGCATTGGCGCGCGTGTCGTCCCGCACATCGGCCTTGATCAGCGCGCTGTCGCGGTCGGCCAGGCGCATGGTTTCGGGGTGGATTTCGAGGCTGTTGGCCTCGGCCAGCTGGAAGATCTCGATCAGCCGTACCGGGTCCTTGCGGAACCAGTCTTCCGAAGGTGCCGCGATCTTCCCCGCGAACACGCGATATCCCTTGAGCATGCGCGACCTTTGGCTCCAGCCGGCAAAGAAACCGGTCCGTGTGCGCTTGCTGGCGAATTCGTCGTCGAGGTGCGACAGGAATATTCCGGTCAGGCTTCCCACCCGGCGTGCCTGGAGGAAATAGAACTGCATGAAGCGCTCGACCGCGCTTTTGCCTGGCCGGTCGGCGAAATTCATTCGCGCGGCAACTTCGCGCTGGAGGTCGAAGGTCAGCCGGTCTTCCGCCCTGCCGGTAATGATGTGCATGTGGCAGCGCACTGCCAGCAGAAAGCCCTCGGCACGGCGAAAACTGCGGTATTCGGCTCTGGTGAACAGGCCGACATCGACCAGCTCGGCTGCGCTGCGCACGCGGTGCATATATTTGCCGATCCAGTACAGCGTTTGCAGGTCGCGCAATCCGCCCTTTCCGTCCTTGACGTTGGGCTCGACCACATAGCGGCTGTCGCCCATCCTTTTGTGGCGCTGGTTGCGCTCTTCCAGCTTCTGGCTGAGGAATTGCCGCTCGCTGCCGTTGCCGACTTCGGCCCAGAAGCGGCGGCTGCTCTCGTCATAAAGCGCCCGGTCGCCCCAGATAAAGCGCCCTTCGAGCAGCGCGGTGCGGATCGTCAGGTCCTCTCGAGCCATGCGCATGGTATCATCGACTGTGCGGCTCGAATGACCGACCTTCAGGCCCATGTCCCACAGGTAATAGAGCATCGCTTCGATTACCTGTTCGCACCATGGCGCGTGGCGCGTTGGGGTAATGAAGGCGATATCGACGTCCGAATGCGGTGCCATCTCGGCGCGGCCATAGCCGCCCACCGCGATCAGCGTGAGCCGTTCGGCGCTGCTGCGATTGGCGACCGGATAGACATGCGCAATGACATGATCGTGCACCACGCGCACCAGTTGGTCGATCAGGAAGGCCTGCGCACCGGTGCATTCATGCCCGGCAGAGGGCTTTTCGGCCAGCCGCCTGGCAATTTCGGCGCGGCTCGCGTCAAGCGCGTCGCGCAGAAGCTGCACGATCGCCCCGCGCGCCTTCTTGCCCCTTTCCCCGACCAGCGCGTCGATTGCGTCGGCGAGCACGCGCCGGTCGATCACCGCGCGCTGGTTAGGGACATTGGGCGAGTTCAATTGCGGGCCTCTATGCCGCCATCAGGTCGCCGGCGAACATCTTGCGCACGGTGCGCTTGTCGATTTTCTGCGTGCCGAGCCGCGGAAGGGATTTGTCCGACACCCAGATATGTTCGGGCAGCGGCACCTTGAACGGCGCGATATGCGACAGCAGAAATTCGCGCAACTCGCCCGCGCCCAGGCTGTGGCCCGGCTTGAGGTAGAACACCGCTGCGGGCACTTCGCCCATCCGTTCGTCGGGCAGGCCGAACACCGAGCATTCGGCGATGGCGTCATGCGCGTAGATCGCTTCTTCGACTTCGAGACAGGTGATGTTCTCGCCGCCGCGGATGATGATGTCCTTCTTGCGGTCGACGATATAGACATAGCCGTCCTCGTCGAGCTTGCCGAGGTCGCCAGTGCGGAAATACATATCCTTGGTGTAGGCCGCCTTCGTAGCTTCCTCATTGTTCCAATAGCCCATGAAATTGCACACCGATCGGATCGAGATTTCACCCACGTGGCCCTTCGGCAGCTGCTTGCCGGCATCGTCGAGGATCGCGAGATCGACCAGCGGACGGCTCGGCTTGCCCGTGCTCGAAGGCTTGGCGAGATAGTTCTCGTTGAAATTGGCGCAGCCCACGCCGTTGGTTTCGGTGAGGCCGTAGCCCATTAGCGGGAAGCCGTTGGGAAAGGCGTGCCGAATCTTGCCGACATGCTCGACCGGACGCGGCGCGCCGCCCGCGGCAAAGGCGGTGCACGAACTGATATCGTATTTCGCGCGATCGGGATGGGTCGCAATCTCATAGCTCATAAGCGGGACCCCGGCGAAATAGCTGACCTTTTCCTTCTCCATCAGGCGCAGCGCTTCACTGGCATCCCAGCGCGGCATCAGCACCAACTTTCGACCGAGTGCGAAGCTCTGCAGGAACACCGGGACTTCGCCCGTTACGTGGAACAGCGGCACCGCCACCAGCGCGCAGGCCTGGGCGGTTGGAGCATTGCCGCCGGTCGAGAGGTAGGTGAAGGCCATCAGGGACTGCATGGCATAATTGAGCGCGCCATGGACCACGCCGCGATGGTCGGACCATGCGCCCTTCGACTTGCCGGTCGAACCTGAAGTGTAGAGGATGGTCGCGAAATCGTCCGGGCCGACGTCGGGGAAGCGGGCAGTGGCGGGATCGCCCCACAATTCGCTCAGCCCGTTCGATGGCGGGCTGTCATGCCCGAAGAGCACGATCCGCGCGCCATGCGGCTGCCCGTCGAGCCGCTGGGCGCGCTGGGCGTCGGCGAGCAGCAGGCGGCAGCCGACCAGTTCGATCTGTTCGGCCAGTTCCTCGCCGCTCGAAAAGCCGTTAAGCAAGGTTGCGCAGCCGCCGGCCACCAATATGCCCATATAGGCGATGATCCAATTGGCGGAGTTGCGCGCGGCAATGCCCACGCGATCTCCTCTGGCGACGCCGTGATCGGCGATCAGGCCAGCGCCAACACGCTGCGCCGCGTCCCACGCTTCGGCGAAGCTGATACGGGCCTCGCCATCGATCAGGAACGGCAATTCGCCGTGCTGGCTGCAGTAATTCGCGAAATAATGCACCAGACTCGGCGGGGCATTCTTGAGCATGGGCATTTCGACGCCGCCACGCACTACCGAAAAAACCTCGGCCGGGGCGCCGGGCGCAGTCAGCGTGTTCATGATTGCATCAAGCGTCTTGTCGAGCTCTGTCGGCATTAAAATCCTCTCTTCTTGGTCCCGAGTTGTGTTCCCGGCCGCTTCCTTGGCCTGCTGGCGGGCCCATTCCCGCCGAACAGGCTTTCCCCCAATCCACGGCTGTGCCAAAAGCCCGTCCGAACGCTGTGCCGGACCGGCAGGCCCAATCTATATAGAGGTTCGCATCGTGCTGTCACTACTCGCCGCCTCCGGGATCGCCGCCAGCGGCGCTGCCGACCCGATCTACTGGAAAGACCTTGGGTTGGTCGAAGGAATCGACCTCGGCTTCTTCACGCTGCGCTTCTATTCGCTGGCCTATCTCGGAGGGATTCTGTTCGCCTATTGGCACCTGACCAAGATGATCAGGGAGCCCGGCGCGCCGATGGCTCAGCGCCATGTAGATGACCTGTTCTTCTATTGCACGCTGGGCGTGATCCTGGGCGGAAGGCTGGGCTATGCCGCTTTCTACCGCCCCGAACTGTTCACCAGCTTCAGCGGCGAAGGCTTCGTCACCTGGGAATTTCTGCGGCTGTGGGACGGAGGGATGAGCTTCCACGGCGGGGTGATCGGCGTACTGGTTGCGATCGCCTGGGTCAGCCTGCGCGGCAAGCTCAATTTCCTGCGCATTGCAGACTATGTCGCGGTCAACGTGCCGATGGGTATGTTGTTTGGGAGACTTGCCAATTTCAACAATGGCGAGCTGTGGGGTCGCGCCACCGATGTGCCTTGGGGCATGGTGTTTTGCGACCTGCCCAGCCTGGCCGGAGAATGCCAGACCACCTTCACCGTGCGTCATCCAAGCCAGCTATACCAAGCCGGGCTCGAAGGGCTGATGCTGCTGGCAATCCTGCTGGTGCTGTTCTGGAAAACCGGCGCGCGCTATCGCCCGGGCCTGATGGTGGGTGTCTTCACCATCGGGATCGGTGCGGCCCGCTTCGTTAACGAATTCTTCCGCGAACCCGATGCACATCTCGCGCAATTCGCTGCAACGACCGGACTTTCTATGGGGCAATGGCTCACAATACCGCTGATTCTGCTTGGATTGATTGTAACGCTTTACGCGATAAGTCGCGGGCCGATCGGGAGCAGCGGGAGCAAGCCGGCACAGATATGAACGACAACCCGCGAGCCAGCCTGGCGGACACGTTCCGGCGGCTGATCCGCGAAACCGGGCCGATCAGCTTAGCCCAGTATATGGGCGAGAGCAACGCGCGCTATTACACCAGGCGCGACCCGCTGGGCGAAGAGGGGGATTTCATCACCGCGCCCGAAGTGAGCCAGGTTTTCGGCGAGCTGATCGGGCTGTGGCTGGCCGATATCTGGGTGCGCGCCGGGCGGCCCGATCCAGTCTATTACGTCGAACTCGGGCCCGGCCGTGGCACGCTCGCTTCTGATGCGCTGCGCGCCGCCGCGCGCTATGGGCTGGCGCCGCAGGTCCATTTCGTCGAAGGGTCTGAGGCGCTGCGCCAGTTCCAGCGCGGCACGATCCGCGGCGTGCAGCACCATCTCGACCTCACCAGCCTGCCCGATGACGGGCCACTGCTGATCGTCGCCAACGAATTCTTCGACGCGCTGCCGGTGCGCCAATTGGTGCGCTCGGCAGAGGGCTGGCGCGAGCGCATGGTCGGGCTCGACGATGACCGGCTGGTATTCGTTTCTGGCGGCAAGCCGATGGATGCGGCGGTGCCCGAAAGCTGGCGGCAAGCGAGCGAGGGCACGGTGATCGAGATCAGCCCGGCTTCGGCAGCGGTGATGAGCGAACTGGCCGATCGGCTGGTGGCGCAGGGCGGCGCGGCGTTGGTGATCGATTATGGCCCGCGCGAGACCCGCGCCGGTTCGACGCTGCAGGCGATCAAGGCGCATAAGAAGGTCGATGTGTTCTCCGCGCCGGGCGAGATGGACCTCACCGCGCATGTCGATTTCGAAACGTTGGCCAAGGTTGCGAAGCGGCAAGGCGCGCAATTGCTGGGGGTCACGATGCAGGGCGAATGGCTCTCCACTCTTGGGATCGACATGCGGATGGAAGCGCTGCGTCGCCGCTTGCCCGACCAGGCCGACAAGCTCAAACGCCAGCAGGATCGGCTGACCGGCGAAAGCCAGATGGGCCTGCTGTTCAAGGTGATGGGAATTTCGACGCCCGGCTGGCCAACGGAAGCTCCCGGCTTTTAGCTAGGGTTTCGACACTTCCCGAGCGGGCCCTTGCGAATCCCATGGGATCTGGCGCTCGGTGCCAGTCGTTCGGCATTTCCGGTCTGTTTCGGCCTCGGCGGCGATATAGGTGAGGCGCTGCAGCCTTACTTTGCAGCCCGCATCGCTGGTTGCGGGAAGTGCACCGTCGGCCTTTCCCTTGCCCAAGGTCCAGCAATCGCCCGCGCGGCCCTCGTCCGATGGCATGAAGCAAAGCCGCCCGTCGGCCAGCCGTTCCCATGTGCCATCCTGCCAGGGGTCGCCATTCTTGAGATCTCGCTAACCGCCATCGGCATCGAGGAAGCTCGTGTAGATCGCGCCATCCTCTCCGCTCACTCGCCAGGCACTGTTAGCCAACGCCACGCCGCTTGACCCTGCAGTAGCGACCGACGTCTCCTGTTCGGCGGGCTCAACCGTTGCCTCACCGCCGTTGGCGGAAACCTCGTCCGTCTCACCGCTCGTGATGGCCACCTCATTCCCCGCCCCGTCCTGCGGCGCGGCGCAGCCAACAAGCGGGACAAGCGAGGCAAGCAATGGATTGATGCGCATCATTCGGCTCCCGGCATGGTACGTTCAAGGATCGCCCGGACATCGACTGCGGCATCGAAGGTACCATAGGCCATGCCGCGTTCGCCCAGCCGCAAGGTGCAGAAGGCGTCTGCGACCGGAACGTCTGAGGCCAGCAAGACCGCGGCCTGCGCAGGAACTGCGGCATAGGTCATGGTCATCGGACAGCTTGTGCCGCTGTCGACCTGGCGGTGGGATAGCGGATCGCAGCGCGCCCGACATGGCCCGCCGCTTCGCCATTCCTGGCTATGGAGGCGAAGCCGTTGTCGAGCCCCAGCCGCATCAGGTCGTGATAGGCGGGATGGAAACGCACTTCGTCGATCCGATGGCCGAAGCGGTCGAAACTTTCGAGCATCGGCAGCACGCGATTGGCCTCTTCGCCCCAGCCGATCGCTTCGGCCGAACAGCACAGCGCGCCAAGCCTGTTGAGCCGGGCGGCATGGCCTGCGCCGCCGTTGAGCGCCTCTCGCAACGCGCGGCCGCCTGCAAAAAGATTGACGCCTTCAAGTGGCGGCGGCTGGTTGAAGACTTCGTGTGTGTCTTGCCTGCTGATCGGCCGACCATGGCCTATGTGCAATGATCCTTCCGCTATCATCGCGAGCCTAGTGCTGCGGGGCATTCCCGGCAAGATGCCCTAAGGGCTTCCTCTTCCTTGCCGGCGGATCAGAATCGGCTAGAACCTGCCAGTTCCCGCTTGCGGCGCCTTCCTGCCTTGCTATGCGCTGGCGGCCAAGGGCGAAGTCTGCCCGATCAGGAGGTTAAATGCGCGCCACCCCCGATTTCGATTTCCAGCTCGGTGAAAGCGCCGAGATGATCCGCGAGGCCGTTGGCCGATTTGCCGACGAACAGATCGCGCCGCTCGCCGAGAAGACCGACCGTGACGACTGGTTCCCGCGCGAACTCTGGCCCGGCATGGGCGAGTTGGGCCTGCACGGCATCACCGTGGAAGAGGAATGGGGCGGGCTGGGCCTGGGCTATCTCGAACACGTCATAGCGGTTGAGGAAGTGAGCCGGGCGAGCGCGTCGGTCGGGCTTTCCTACGGCGCGCATTCGAACCTCTGCGTCAACCAGATCCGCCGTTGGGGCAATGATGAGCAGAAGGCCAAATATCTCCCTAAGCTGGTCAGCGGCGAGCATGTCGGCTCGCTCGCCATGTCCGAAGCCAGCGCCGGTTCGGACGTGGTTTCGATGAAGCTCAAGGCGGAGCAAGTGCAGGGCGGCTATGTGCTCAACGGCACCAAGTTATGGATCACCAACGCCACCTATGCCGATACGCTGGTGGTCTATGCCAAGACTGATGGCCATGCCGGGTCGCGCGGGATCACTGCCTTCCTAATCGAGAAGGACATGCCCGGTTTCAGCATAGGGCAGAAGATCGACAAGATGGGCATGCGCGGCTCGCCCACGGCCGAGCTCGTCTTCAACGATTGCGAGGTGCCGGACGCGAACGTCATGGGCCCGGTCAACGGCGGCGTCGGCATCCTCATGTCGGGCCTCGATTATGAACGCACGGTCCTCGCCGGCATCCAGCTCGGCATCATGCAGGCCTGCCTCGAC
>JALRKY010000077.1 GCA_023260985.1 Altererythrobacter sp.
CGGGCGACCGCTCGACCGACATGGTAGCGAAACGTGCAGTGCGCTGGCTTGGCAATCTCGACGATGCGCCGATCGCCAATGCCAAAGGCCAGACCTTCAAGGCCAATATCATCTTCGCGCAGGACTTCCGGGAGCATGGAAGCCTGGAAGCGAAGCTTGCCAAGATGGAAAACGCACGCCTCGCTCGCAACGACGGCGATAGCAAGGTCGTCAGCTTCGGCCTTTAGCGGTAAGCGGCCGCGAAGGGGCGACGGCGGGCCATCCAGCCCGCTGTTTCCCTTTGCGGCGCTCGACAACTGCGCATTTCGCGATATGCATGGGGCAACGCCAATGCCTCATTCACCATCGGGAGATGTGCAGAAAATGCCCAGGGTCGCAGCCAATTCGATTGAGATAGAATATGATACTCACGGCGATCCGGCGAACCCGCCGATGCTGCTGGTTATGGGGCTCGGCGCGCAGATGACGCTGTGGCCGATCGAGCTGGTGCAGGGCCTCGCCCGGCGCGGCTTCCACGTGATCCGCTACGACAATCGCGACATCGGGCTCAGCCACAAGTTCGAAGGCGCGAAGGCTCCGGGCATGGTTTGGCATCTGCTGCTCACCCGGCTCGGCTTGCGGCCGCGGGTGCCCTACACGCTGTCGGATATGGCTGCCGACGGGATAGGCCTGCTCGATGCCTTGGGGATCGAACGTGCGCATGTGGTGGGCGCTTCGATGGGCGGAATGATCGCGCAGCTTATGGCGGTGGAGCATGGCCAACGGCTGCACAGCCTGACTTCGATTTTCTCGACCACGGGCAGCCGCAAGCTGCCGCAAGCGGACAAGGAGGCGATCAAGCCGCTTACTTCGCCGCCGCCTTCGATGCGGGAGGAGGACCTTGTTGCGCATGGCATGCGCATTGCGCAGGCGATCGGCAGCCCCGGCTATCGCCCCGATCCTGAAGCCGAGCGACAGCGGGTGATCGACAACGTTCGCCGCTCAGTCTATCCGCAAGGGGTCCAGCGCCAGATCGCGGCGATCATCGACGATGGTGACCGGACCGAGCGGCTCAAGCAGGTCAACGCACCCACGCTGGTGCTGCATGGCGAGGCCGATCCTTTGGTCAAGGTCGAGGGCGGCCGCGCCACTGCTGCGGCGATCCCTGGTGCAAAGCTCAAGACCATCCCCGGCTGGGGGCATGACCTGCCGTTGGAACTGGTCGACACGCTCGCCGATGCGATTGCACAGCACGCCAGAGCAGCGCACCCGGCCTAGCCCCGCAAAGGCCATGCCGAGCCGCCTTACTTCGCGCGAACGATAGTTGCGTGACTCGGCAAGCTCCGAGCTTGCGCCCTCTCGAAAGTTAGCCGTGCGGGGAAGGACCGATGTTAGGCTTGTAGGGACGCGACAGGTTCTCGAGAGCCGTTTGATAGCAGACCTACCAAGCGTATTTTGCTCGCAGGACGACGCATGTGCCCGCAGGCTACGGCGCCCCGATCGACCAACGACCGTCATCGCTGAATGATAACAGTCGCACTTAGTGCGGTGCTCTCTGTGGCCGATCATCTTTTTCACTCGAAAGGATGATCCCATGAACAGACTTCTCTCTCTCGGTAGTGCCACCGCCCTTGCAGGCGTGGCTTTCGTATCCCCGCTTGCCTCGCAGGACATCAAGGGGATCCGCACTGCCGACGGCACGCAACGCATCGGCGCCGACGTGTCGAACGACCTCGATCGCCAGCTGGACAGGATCGACCTTTCGAACTGGCGGTTCCACGGCGGCTTTGCCCAGGTCCGCTTCCAGGTTGACCCCGAACGGAAGGCGGAAAACGTCACGCTCTATCGCAGGTCGGGCGACCGGCAGGTCGATCGTGCCGCGCTCATGGCGGTCGGGCGGCTCGATTCGATCGGCGAACTGGCAGTCGCTATCCGGACGACCACGTAATCCAGGCGAATGTGATCTTGGCGCGTAGCGCATCGCAATTGGAAAGCCTCAAAAAGCAGCTCAGTCGAGCCGAGGCGGCCCGCACCGCTGGAGCGGCAAGCAAGCCGGGCGTTCCGGTACTGGTATTGACGATTGCGATGCATTCCCCTTCCTGACTCATGAATTGAGCCAGGGCGCATGGGCGCCGCCACCGTTCATTCTGCGGGTGAGCTGTGGTGGCGCCAATGTGGCGTCGGTCAGGCACATGCGCCACCGGCCATGCATCGCTTTCTGGCGCACTCCCGGATTCGAAAATTGCGCTTCTGGATTCGAAAGATTCACAACCCCCGACACTCCTTTTTGCCCGCAAAAATTTTTTCACGGATTCATTTTTGGGGTTGCGCTGGCCGCGACCCAAGGATTCCCCGCGCGTCGCGGCGTTGCAGCATGGCAATACACCACCGCGCGAGCCGACCCTGTCACAGTAAATATGAATTTACCCTCTTGCACCCGCCTCTCCTCTGATTCAGTATCTAGTGGTTGAGGTTGCGGGGGCACCCACAAGACCTAGTTTTTCCGAGCGCAGGCACCATCTCTGCGCTTAAGGGGAAGAGTCGGTCGATTCACGGCAATCCCGCGCCCTCTCTGTGGGCAAAAAGGGGAAAACTAATTCCCCAGAAGGCCTTCGGAATTGCTAGGCGGGGATGACCCACCGAATCGAACACATGCGGAACATCGCCTGCCAAAAGCGATGGCCGCGAGGGACACGGAAACGCAAAGCGAGAAGCGGGGCAAATAATGGATTTCAGGACGGGCGACGAGGCGGCAATGGGTTTGGAACAAGAGACGGAAGGCACTCTCGAAGCCGTAACCGGGCAGCCCAAGAACAAGCGCCGGTCCCCGCAGACACCGGATGCCCCGGAAGCGAACAAGGCAGTGGCAATGGAAAGCGAAGACAAGGGAACCGAGGCGCTGGTGGCCGAAAAGGCCGGGGAAGCGCTTGCCGGCGCCATGGCGGCGGTGGCGAAGTCGGCTGCCGAAATCGACAGCAAGAAGGTCAACGATCGCCGCTTCACCATAGTCACCGATTCCAGCCGCGACGCGCTGCTGACCGAATTCGGCAAGGAAACCCTGACCGACCGCTACCTGCTGCCCGGCGAAGACTATCAGGACCTGTTCGCTCGCGTCGCCGATGCCTATGCCGATGACGAAGAGCACGCCCAGCGGCTCTACGACTACATCTCGAAGCTGTGGTTCATGCCTGCAACCCCGGTGCTGTCGAACGGCGGCACCAATCGCGGCCTGCCAATCAGCTGCTATCTCAATTCAGTGTCTGACAGCCTCGAAGGCATCGTCGGCACATGGAACGAGAACGTCTGGCTGGCTTCGAAGGGCGGCGGCATCGGCACCTATTGGGGCAATGTCCGCGGGATCGGCGAGCCGGTTGGCCTCAATGGCAAGACCAGCGGCATCATCCCCTTCGTGCGGGTGATGGATTCGCTCACGCTGGCGATTTCGCAAGGCTCGCTGCGGCGCGGCTCGGCCGCCTGCTACATCGACATCAGCCACCCCGAGATCGAGGAGTTCCTCGAGATCCGCAAGCCGTCGGGCGACTTCAACCGCAAGGCGCTCAACCTGCACCACGGCGTGCTGCTGACCGACGAGTTTATGGAAGCGGTGCGCAATGGCGACGAGTTCGAGCTCAAGTCGCCGCGTGACGGCAGCGTTCGCGGCAAGGTCGATGCGCGCAGCCTGTTCCAGAAGCTGGTCGAAACCCGCCTTGCCACGGGCGAGCCCTATATCGTCTTCTCCGACACGGTGAACCGGATGATGCCCAAGCATCACCGCGACCTCGGCCTCAAGGTCTCGACCTCGAACCTGTGCTCGGAAATCACCCTGCCGACCGGCATCGACCACCTGGGCAATGATCGCACTGCTGTCTGCTGCCTCTCCTCGCTCAACCTCGAAACCTGGGACGAGTGGAACACTGACAAGCGCTTCATCGAGGACGTGATGCGCTTCCTCGACAATGTGCTGCAGGATTATATCGACCGCGCGCCCGACGAGATGGCCCGCGCCAAATATTCCGCCAGCCGCGAACGTTCGGTCGGCCTGGGCGTGATGGGTTTCCACTCCTTCTTGCAGATGAAGCAGATCGGCTTCGAAAGCCCGATGGCCAAGGTGTGGAACCTCAGGATGTTCAAGCACATTGCGGCCAAGGCGTCCGAAGCCTCGATGCTGCTGGCGCAGGAACGCGGTGCGTGCCCCGATGCCGAAGACATGGGCGTGATGGAACGCTTCAGCTGCAAGATGGCGATCGCGCCTACCGCGTCGATCTCGATCATCTGCGGCGGTACCAGCGCCTGCATCGAGCCGATCCCGGCCAATATCTACACCCACAAGACGCTGTCGGGCAGCTTCATCGTCAAGAACCCCTATCTCGAGAAACTGCTGCGCGACAAATCGAAGGACTCGACCGCGGTTTGGAACACGATCCTCGAGCGCGGCGGTTCGGTCCAGCACCTCGACTTCCTGACGCCCGAAGAAAAGGCGGTCTACAAGACCAGCTTCGAGATCGACCAGCGTTGGCTGCTCGAATTCGCTGCCGATCGTGCGCCTTTCATCGACCAGGCGCAGTCGCTGAACCTGTTCATCCCGGCCGACGTCGACAAGTGGGACCTGATGATGCTGCACTTCCAGGCGTGGGAGAAGGGCATCAAGTCGCTCTATTACCTGCGCTCGAAGAGCGTGCAGCGCGCCGGTTTCGCGGGCGGGGTGGAAGCGGACAACACTGCCGACGCGCCGAAGATCGAACTGACCGCCGGCGGCGAGCAGACCGATTACGAGGAATGCCTCGCCTGCCAGTGAGGCGGGCGCGGGTTTCCGCTTCCGTCTGAAAGGCCAGCAAGTACGGCAACTTGCGCCGAGCAAATGCTGCGCATAGGATCGGCTGCGACGGACGCGGTCGATCCGCGCGCCGGCAGGAGCCATGCCATGAAGCCACAAGCCACCCGCATTCTCGCCTGCGCCGCGCTGGCGCTGTTCCTTTCAGCCTGCGCCGCGCAGATCGATGCCGGCGTCGCTTCAGGTGAAGAAGTGCCCGGTTTCTGGTGGGGACTGTGGCACGGCTTCGTCTTCCCCTGGTCCTGGATCGGCTCGCTGTTCGACGAGGGTATCGCGGTCTATGCCGTGCCCAACACCGGCGGCTGGTACGATTTCGGCTTCTTCCTCGGCATCACCGTGCTGGGCGGGGGAAGCTGGTTCAGCTCGAAGAAGCGGCGCCGCGACTAGCATCGCGCTGGCGCCTTGGAACGGATCGCGCGTCAGGCGCGACGGCGTTCACCCGTGCGTGCGCTCGCCATGCCGAGGTTTTCGTCGGCTTCGATCACTTCGACCCGGTCGCGCCCGGCGCGCTTGGCGCTGTAGAGCGCGACATCGGCCATTTCGATCATGTCTTCGAGGTCAAGCCGGCGGTTGGCCGGGGCAAGGGCGAGCCCGATGCTGGTGGTGATCAGCGGCTTCGCATCGTCGCGCACGGGAACCAGCATGGCGGCGATCGCGGCGCGCATTTCCTCGGCCAGCTTGCGTGCTTCGCCCGGATGGCGTTCGCGCACGGCGGCGATTCCACGCTTCGGCCCGACTCGAAAAAAGCACGGCTTATCCCCGCCGAATCGTCCTTGCTTGCCTTCGAATTGCCGCCATGGTTCCCTATATTGGAAATTCGCGCTGATTCACGGAGACTACCAGATGTCGTTGCTCGAAGCCCGCAAGACCTACAAGCCGTTCGAATATCCCTGGGCCTACGAGTTCTGGAAACGCCAGCAGCAAATCCACTGGATGCCCGAGGAAGTTCCGCTGGGCGAGGATTGCCGCGACTGGGCGCAGACTGATATGCTCTTAGCGGTTCACTTGCCTGACCCGACCAAGAGCAGGGGTCAGTATATGGACTTGCTGGAATTGTCGGTCAAGGAAGACCCAGACTGCCCACGAAATGCGTTTTACTATGCCCGTGAATTGTCCGTCC
>JALRKY010000068.1 GCA_023260985.1 Altererythrobacter sp.
AGATGATGGAATCAATCGCAGATTGCTTGTTCATCTCGTGGCCAACAGAAAAATTAGTGAAGGCGATGTAACCAGTGTAAATGGCGGGATATATCTGGAAAGCAACGAGAAGGATGGCGCCTGGAACGATGTACTTGGCCGCAACTTCCAGGAAAGTGTGCAAAAGGCGCTGCGCGGGCTCGAAACCGGGCTCGACGGGTTCAACCGCGTGCCTTCGCTCGAAGGCGTCTCGCGCGAGGTCATCACTGCCGCGTTGTCAAAACGTACGCCGGACCGGCTGCTCTATGTCGGGCAGGCGTTCCGCGCAGGAATGAGCGTGGAAGAAATCCACGCGGTCACTTCCTACGATCCGTGGTTCCTGCGCCAGATCCAGAAAATCATTGCCGCCGAAAAGCAGATCGGCGTCGAAGGCCTGCCGCGCGATGCGGCGGGGCTGCGCAAGCTCAAGGCGATGGGCTTTTCCGACAAGCGGCTCGCCACGCTGGCGGTGCGCTCGGTCGGCGTTGCGGGCGGGCTGGGCGAGACCCAGGCCAAGCGCTCGGGCCTGCTGCACGATGCCTTGCAGGCGATGGCGGGCGCCACCAGCGAAGACGAGGTGCGCGAGCTGCGCAACAAGCTGGGCGTGCATCCAGTGTTCAAGCGGATCGACAGCTGTGCCGCCGAATTCGAAGCGATCACGCCATATATGTATTCGACCTATGAAGCCCCGAGCTTCGGCGAGCCTGAATGCGAGGCAGACCCTTCGGATCGCAAGAAGATCGTGATCCTCGGGGGCGGCCCGAATCGGATCGGGCAGGGGATCGAATTCGACTATTGCTGCGTCCACGCCTGTTTCGCGCTGGCCGAAGCCGGGTTCGAGACGGTCATGGTCAACTGCAACCCCGAAACCGTCTCGACCGATTACGACACCTCGGACCGGCTGTATTTCGAGCCGCTGACCGCCGAGGACTTGCTCGAAATCCTGCGGGTCGAGCAGTCGAATGGCAAGCTGGTGGGCGTGATCGTGCAGTTCGGCGGGCAGACCCCGCTCAAGCTGGCGCAGGCGCTGGAGGATGCGGGCATCCCGATCCTGGGCACTTCGCCCGATTCGATCGACCTTTCGGAAGACCGCGAGCGTTTCGCCAAGCTGGTCCAGAAGTTAAAGCTCAAGCAGCCCGACAACGGCATTGCCTATAGCCGCGACGAGGCGGCGGCGGTCGCTTCGCGCATCGGCTATCCGGTGCTGCTGCGCCCCAGCTATGTGCTGGGTGGGCGGGCGATGGAAATCGTCGATTCCGAAGCGCAGCTCGATGATTACATCAAGACTGCCGTCAACGTTTCGGGCGACAGCCCGGTGCTGGTCGACCAGTATCTGCGCGATGCGATCGAATGCGACGTCGATGCGCTGTGCGATGGCAAGGAAGTGCGCGTCGCGGGCGTTATGCAACACATCGAGGAAGCCGGCGTGCATTCGGGCGATAGCGCTTGCACCCTGCCGCCCTATTCGCTGCCTGCCTCAATCGTCGAGCAAATGGAACGGCAGGCCGTGGCGCTAGCGCATGCGCTCAAGGTCGTCGGCCTGATGAACGTCCAGTTTGCGGTGAAGGATGGCGAGGTTTACCTGATCGAGGTCAACCCGCGCGCTAGCCGCACCGTGCCTTTCGTCGCTAAGGCGATCGGCCAGCCGGTCGCCAAGATCGCGGCACGCGTGATGGCTGGCGAAAAGCTGGCGGACTTCGAGCCGTTCAAGCGCAATCTGCCCTATATGGCTGTAAAGGAAGCCGTGTTCCCGTTCTCGCGCTTCCCCGGCAGCGACCCGGCGCTGAGCCCGGAAATGAAGTCGACCGGCGAAGTGATGGGGGTCGACCGCAGTTTCGAATCCGCTTTCCTCAAGTCGCAGCTTGCGGCGGGCATGGTGCTGCCGACGTCCGGCACTTTGTTCGTTTCAGTGAAGGCTACCGATAAGCCCTATATCCTTCCGGCGGTGAAGGCGCTGATCGAGCAGGGCTTCGATGTGATCGCCACCGGCGGCACGCAGATCTATCTTGAGGAGCAGGGCCTGCCCGTCGAGCGCGTGAACAAGGTGGCCGAAGGGCAGCCGCACATAGTCGACCGGATCATCGATGGCGACGTGGCGCTGATCTTCAACACTACCGAAGGTTGGCAGAGCCTGCTCGACTCCAAGTCGATCCGTGCATCGGCGCTGGAAGCGAAGGTACCGTACTATACGACAGCTGCTTCTTCGATAGCTGCAGCGAACGCAATTCGTGCAGTAAATGCAAGCCAGCTTGAAGTCCGCTCGTTGCAAGACTATTATAGCTGACGAAAGATTGTCCCCCCACATTTCGAGCTCGCTGGGTCGCCCTAGAAACTGCGGCCAGCTTCGAAATGACCCTGTTTTAGGGGAGGGAGCGGAAGGAAAGACTGGAATGGCTACGATGGAAAAGGTTCCGATGTTGGCAGAGGGCTATGAGCGGCTGACCGCCGATCTCAAAGTCCTGCGTGCGGAACGCCCCAAGATTGTCGATGCGATCGAGGAAGCGCGGGCGCATGGCGACTTGTCGGAAAATGCCGAGTACCACGCTGCCAAGGAACGGCAGGGCCAGGTCGAAGCGCAGATCGCCGAGCTGGAAGACAAGGTCAGCCGTGCGCAGATAATTGATCCAGCCACGCTGTCGGGCGACAAGATCATCTTCGGCGCGACCGTGACCCTGCTCGACGAGGACGACAAGCCGGTGCGTTACCAGATCGTGGGCCAGACCGAGGCGGACGCCAACAAGGGCCGCATCTCGTATAGCTCGCCTATCGCGCGCGCGCTCATCGGCAGGCAGGTGGGCGACGAGGTCGAAGTTACCGTGCCTTCTGGCGACCGCTTCTATCTCGTCGAGAAGATCGAGTTCATCTGACGCACCGCGCTCGAAAGCCGGGGTTTATGCTGCCGGCTCGAGCAGGCGGTGGAGATGGACCACCACATATTTCATTTCGGCATCGTCGACCGTGCGCTGGGCGTTCGAGCGCCACGCGTCGACCGCGGCGTCATAATTGCTGAAGACGCCGACGACGTGGATGCTTTCTGGATCCTCGAATTCGAGACTGCGGGGATCTTTCACGCGGCCACCCATGACAAGGTGCAGCCGCTGCTTGGTTTCATGTTCAGCCATGATGGCTCTGTCTCCTTGGGGAATGGCGCGCGACATAGCCGAGCCGGCGCGTATGGCAAGGCCTACGCGCCGCAAATCGCTGCAGGAAATCAGTCGCTGGAGGTGCCGGTTTCGTCGGAGAGGCGGGGCAGGTCGCCCTTTTCCGGTTCTTCCTTCGCGCGCTGAGCTGCCTTGTCATATATCGTCAGGGCAAAGGCGATCGCCGCATCTGTGGTGATCCGCGCTATAAGGCTGGTGGCGGTCGAAGCGGCACGGCCGCCGCGCGACAGCCTGCCTAGTGCGAGGCCCAGCGCCGCCGCACCGCCAAGCACGACCAGCGGATTGCGCTTGGCGTAATCGAGCAGCGTGCCAGCGGCATCGCGCGCCTGATCGGCGACTTGGTGCCCCGCAAGCCGCTCCTTCGCCTTTTCGATGCGGGTGCGCAGCGCGCTCTGCTTGTTTTCGGTGGTGGTCATTTCAGCCTCCATCCGCTTCAACGTCGTCTGTTTCTAATTCCGCCTCATTCTCCTCGGAAGAGCGGAACAGTGCAAGCAGTGGTACGCGGGCAAACCATAGCGCGGCTGCGCCAGCGACTGCGGCGGCAAAACCGGCGACGATCCTGCCCTTGCCGCGCAAGGCGTCGCTTACCCGATCGGCGGCGTCGAGCGTCTCGTCTCCGACATACTCGGCCAGTTGCTCGCCGATGCGCTGGCCCGAGAACCCGCTGCGGACGCGGTCCAACTGTGCAGTGATAATCGAACGCGCGGCGTCGCGCAGCGCCTTTTCTTCGAGCAGCTGGCGACGCAGGTCGATCATTTTGCGCCCTTGGCATTTTCATTGCCGAATGCGTCGCCGATTTCCTCCGTCGAATTGCGCATACGCATCAGCATCAGGAAAGCGCCGAACAGCAGCAGGCCGACCACGATTGCGGTTGCACCCAGGGCAGACACCAGCGGCGTAAGCGCAATCACGAGACCAACAACCAGCGCGATCAGCGCCAAATGGATGAAGGCGAGCGCGAATAGGCCCGAGACAACGGCAGATTTGCTGCGGTTGGCAGCAAAGGCGAGGCGGGTCTTCTGGAATGCGATCTCGGCTTCGACGAAGTTGCGCCCGTCCTGAATCAGCGCGGCGACATCATCGACGAGCGATCCGTCGACCTGCGCTTCGCCAGCCTTGTCGCCGCGCAGTGCGGCGTCGAGTTCGTCGTCCACATCGACCGGACGCGGATCCGCATGATCCTCGTCACGCATATCAAGCTCCCCCTGCCTGTCGTTTCAGCCGCGGCCGCCGCGGAACAATCGCGCGACAAGGAAGCCCAAGATCGCCGCGATGCCGATTGCAGTGCCCGGCCTCTTGCGTACCATTTCGCGCGCATCTTCACCCAGTTCCTCGACGCTCTTCGAGTCGAGCTTGGCCGAAGCTTCCTGCAGGCTGCGCGATGCCTTGCGGGCATAGTCGCCATATTGCTCGCCGATCTTCTCGTCGATCTGCGGAGCCGAGTCGGCCATGATCTTGCCGAGCGAGGCCAGCGCATCGCTTGCGCGTGCTTTACCCTCGACAGCGAGTTCGCCCGCCCGTGCTTTGGCTTCATTGCCATAAGTCTTGGCTTCGGCGACGAGACCGGTGCCTTTTTCACGGACCTGGTCGCGATACGCGCCTGCGCGGACGCCGGCTTCAGCATTCAGCGCGGCAGCGCCGGCGCGCGCTTCTTCAAGCGCGGCGTTGAAACGCGACTTCGCTTCAGTCGTGTTGTCGGCGGGTGCTGCGTCCTTGGCGGCCTTCTCCGCCGATGCCTTTCTAGTGGTGGTCTTGCGGGTCGTTGTGCTTTTGCCCTCTGCCATGGGTCCGTCCTTTGCCTTCCAATGTCTTCAATTCCGGCGCGAATAGGATTGCCGGAACGGTTTATATCGCAACGCTGCTTGCACCGCGATGTTCCGGCGCATAGAGCGCTGCCAGACCCCGATATGGTGGTGTCTTAGCCAATTACAACAGTGCGAGCCAGGAGCCTGCCAATGACCGCGATTATCGACCTGCATGGCCGCGAAGTGCTTGATAGCCGAGGGAACCCGACTGTGGAAGTCGATGTGCTGCTGGAGGACGGAAGTTTCGGACGAGCTGCGGTTCCGTCCGGCGCTTCGACCGGCGCGCACGAAGCGGTCGAGCTCCGCGATGGGGATATGTCGCGCTACAAGGGAAAGGGCGTGCTCAAGGCGGTCGACACGGTCAACACCAAGATCGCCGACGCGATCCTCGGGCTCGACGCCGAAGACCAGCGCGACATCGACCTGACGATGATCGATCTCGATAGCACGCCCAACAAGACGCGGCTTGGCGCCAACGCGATCCTCGGCACCAGCCTGGCGGTGGCGAAGGCTGCAGCCAATGCGCGCGGCCTGCCGCTCTATTCCTATCTTGGTGGCGTTTCGGCCCATGTCCTGCCGGTGCCAATGATGAACATCATCAATGGCGGCGAACATGCGGACAACCCCATTGATATCCAAGAATTCATGATCATGCCCGTCAGCGCGACAAACATCCGCGAAGCAGTGCGCATGGGATCAGAAGTGTTCCATACCTTGAAAAAGGAACTTTCTGCCACGGGTATGTCCACAGGGATCGGCGACGAAGGCGGATTTGCCCCAAACCTAACTTCGACCCGTGATGCATTGGATTTCGTTTTGAAATCGATTGAAAAGGCGGGATATGCACCCGGCGAAGATATCTATCTGGCCCTGGATTGCGCCTCGACCGAATATTACAAAGACGGCAAATATGTCTTAGCGGGGGAAAACAAAACGCTTAGCTCAGATGAAAACGTGGCCTATCTTGAAGCGCTTGTGAATTTTATTTACGAGGTTTGGAATGCTACTGCGTAAATAAATAAGGAGAT
>JALRKY010000011.1 GCA_023260985.1 Altererythrobacter sp.
ATCTCCTCGCGCGCGATCGTGAGGTCGTCGCTCGTGGCGGTGAACAGGGTGGGCTCTACGAAGTAGCCGCCGTCGGCGTCGCCACCGTTGCCGCCGCCGGTGACTAGCTCCGCCCCCTCCTCGCGGCCCTTGTCGATGTTGCCCATCGTCAAACCGGCAATGTTGACGCGGCCCGAACCGGCCATGTAGATTGCGTGTTGCTCGCGCAGCTGCTTCACCTGCTCGGGCGTGACCGGAAGCGTCGAGAACAGGCCGTTCTGATGAGCAAGCGGCGCAAGATCTACGCTGCCCGCCATTCCTGCCTCACCCAGCCGCTCGCGCACCTGGCGCATGCGCTGGCGCATCTGGGTCAGCTCGTCGAGCCACAACTCGGTCAGCGCCGGATCGCGCAGGATGATGCGCGCCGCCGCGCCGCCGTGATCGGGCGGCATCGACCATGCCGCGCGGGCGAGCGCGCAGGCATTGGAGAACACGGTGTCGAGATCCTCGGGTTCGCGCGTCATGGCATAGAATGCGCCCACGCGATCGCGATAGACGCCGAAATTCTTGTCGCAACTGTATGCGATGAAGGCTTCCGGCACTGCAGCGAGCACGCGGCGCAGGCCATAGGCGTCTTCCTCTATCCCGTGGCCAAGGCCCTGATAGGCAAGATCGATAATCGGGAAAGCACCGTTCTCCGCGAACGCATGTGCGATCGCGTTCCATTGTTCGCGCGTATAGTCGATCCCAGTGGGGTTGTGGCAAGCGCCATGCAGCAGGACCGCAGAATCGGAACCGGCGCTGCGAATCGCTTCGAGCACGGCATCGAGATCGGCGGTGCCGTCTTCGCGGGCGTGGTTGAACCACACCATTTCGAGCGAGATGTCGTTGAGGATTTGCGCGTGGTTGGGCCAGCTGGGCTTGCCAAGGTGCAGCTGCTTCACCCCAGCCTTCTGTGCCAGCGCGACAGCAAGCCGCACCGCGCCGGTGCCGCCGGGCGTCTGCATGCCGGTGATGCGGCCGCCCATCGTTGCATCCGCGCCAAAGACATGCGGCATCAGCGCGTTGACGAAGCCCATGTCGCCTTCCGGGCCGAGATAGGACTTGCTATCCTGCTGATCGACCAGCATCTGCTCGGCCTTCTTCACCGCCGCGAACACCGGCGTGTCGCCTTGCCCGGTGCGATAGACGCCGACGCCAAGGTCGATCTTGTCCGTGCGCGGGTCGGCGGCGTGGAGCTTAATGAGCGCGAGCAGCGCGTCAGGGGCTTGCAGTGTGAGTCGTTCGAGCATGGGGTGCGCCATGCAACGAGACGCGAAGGGCCGCAACAGGGAATCCCTGATGCGGCCCAGTGCGACCCACAGGTGGGATCAGGTCAGAAAGGTAGCCAGCGCTGCTTCTTTGAAAATTTCATGTAGCCTGCATTGATGCCCAGCCGCAGGCCGCCGCCGACCCGGATCGGGATCAGCACCACATCGCCCTTGCGCATGTAGCTGACGTGTAGCCCGCCTACGAGATAGGCCTGTCCTTCACCGGCTGGAAAGCGCTCGTAGAGTTCTTCCGAATCGTAAAGATTATAGACCAGCATGAATGTGTTCGCGGCGTTGACCCCGGCGTCGAAACCGATCGAGGGGCCGGTCCAATAGACCGGGCGATTACCCTCCACCTTGTGGTGCAGCGTGCCCGAGCCGTAGCGCACGCCGATCGCGAAAGCGCCGCCCGCTTCGTGCCCGACGATATAGGCATTGGGTTCGCCCTGCTTGCTCAGCAGGTCCTCGATCACCTTCGCCAACCCTTTGGCTCCCTTGCCGAACACGCCTTCGGCCGCGCCGATCAGGTCGTCCTCGCCATAGGTGATTTCGCTTCCTTGCGCCTTGGTTGCCGCTTCGGCAGTCGGTGCCCCCGGTTCAGCTGCGCTCTCTTCGGGAGGAAGCTGTTGCGCTTCCTGTGCCTCGTCCGATCCGAAAGCGAAGAGGTCATTGCCGGTCTGATCGGCAGGCGCCTCAGGTGCCTGCGCTTGCGGCGCAGCCAGATCGCCATCGACCGGAGCGTCGTACGCGTTGTCGGGATCGATCGACTGGAGTTCCTGCGCGGCTAGCGGGGTTGTCGCGAGTGTGAACCCCGCGGCGATCGCCATGCCAATGCGTGTGAGATAACCGGTGCTTGTTTTCGTCATGACCTCTACCCCATCCTGAGCTGGACCCTTGAAGTTTGCATCAGAATCGCTCGCTGGCCCCACAACAATTGCGCGGCGGTGAACCGAATCGAAAATGCGGCGAAGCGAGCCCAAAGGGCGGCATGCGGTTTTTTGCGGGAGATACTTGCCGCTTCAACTTCGCAGCTTTATAGCGCGCCCCTCGCAGCCGGAAGTGCATGCGTCTTGCGGAGACGTGGGTGAGTGGCTGAAACCAGTTCCCTGCTAAGGAACCGTACTCTATCAGGGTACCGAGGGTTCGAATCCCTCCGTCTCCGCCACCTATACCATCCCAAGAGATCCCAGAAAGTCCCTGAAAGCCGCAGAATTCTGCGGTTTTCTGGACTTGCATCGGAATCTCTAGTTCTTATTTTGTTCTAACCCTTCCCACACTTTCTACCCACCATTGTGGGAGCAGATGTGGGAAGAGAACCAGGATGGATGGCTATGAGAAAACTTTCCGCTGCTCAGATTCGAGCTCTCACTAAACCGGGCCGCTACATGGATGGCGATGGCCTATCGCTGCTGCTCACCGCCCCAAAAAAGGGGTATTGGGTGCTGCGCGCGACCATAAACGGGCGCCGAAGGGACATCGGCCTAGGGCCACTAGACTTAGTTACATTGGCTGAAGCCCGCGAACTCGCGATCGACATGCGCCGCGATATTCAGCGAGGCATTGATCCGATCGAAGAGCGCAAGCGCCAGAAAATCGAAATCCTCACGTTCAAGGCCGCTGCCGAGAAGGTCCACTCCGAGCAAAAGGCGGCCTGGAAAAACGGGAAGCATCAGGATCAGTGGATCAATACACTCGAAACCTATGCTTTTCCCAAGCTCGGCGACCGGCTCGTAAATGACATCGAGGGCCCACTCATCCGAGAAGTGCTCCTCGACATCTGGCTGGAAAAGCCAGAGACAGCTCGCCGCGTAAAGCAACGGATCGGCGTTGTGCTCGATTGGGCCTATGCAAACGGAATGCGCGCGACCGAAGCGCCGATGCGCTCGCTGAGTCGTGCGCTGCCACGGCAGCCCA
>JALRKY010000045.1 GCA_023260985.1 Altererythrobacter sp.
AGTGTGGCTGATCATCCTCTCAGACCAGCTAAGGATCGTCGGCTTGGTAGGCCATTACCCCACCAACTACCTAATCCTACGCGGGCCCATCCAAAGGCGATAAATCTTTGGTCCGAAGACATTATCCGGTATTAGCTCAAATTTCTCTGAGTTATTCCGAACCTAAGGGCAGGTTCCCACGCGTTACGCACCCGTGCGCCACTAGCTCCGAAGAGCTCGTTCGACTTGCATGTGTTAGGCATGCCGCCAGCGTTCGTTCTGAGCCAGGATCAAACTCTCAAGTTTGTGTCACTCACTTCACCGGCACGATCCGAAGATCGCCAACCAATGAGGCAAGAGCTTCAAGGAGCCGATACCTGCACTGTCAAACGTAATGGATACGAATGGACATGCATCATCACGACCAGACTGTGGAGCCCGGAAGGATGTGGCAATCGGCTTGAGTTAACCGGTATCCGGAGCCTTAAAACCCCCGGACCGGGCGCCGTCGCCCACATGTCCCTTCATCAAAATCTAACGATGTCAAAGAGCGAACCAGACATTAATAGGCGGACAGCAATGTCGCCCCGATTTTCACCGGGGGACCGGCTATCCGTCTTTGTTTGGCGACCAACCCAGCGGAGCGGTGAGAACCGTCAGCGCCGCGTCGGTGAGGGCCGTATATGGGGGGCTTTGAGCCGGGTCAACGCCTTTTTGCAATTTTATTTCGTGGCCCCGTAAGAACCGCAGAAATCAGAGGTTTTCAGCCCCTTCGGCCCCTTACAGATGGCCTTTCGGACCGCTTTTTCAACCGATATGGTAGATTTTGGGGCGTGAACCATGCTTTTGGATCGCACGTTCGGAGGTCCAACCTCGAAATCACGGCGTGAATCGGTGGATCAGACCCGAATCGTGGCGGGCCGATACCCATATCAGCACTGTAATCGGCAGAATCATATGCGCCGCTCGACCGGCATTGTTTGGGCAAGCCCGGCAGTTCTGGTACATTGCAGGTACAATACGGCGGGATTGAACGGACTGGATAGCCGAGCTCACCGCCGGGGAGAGTTTGAATGCCGCAGATCGCCCTGCCCGCTGCTTTAGCGCTGGGTCTACTCGCCATGCAGGCCGCGGGCCCAGTCGGGCAGGCTGTCGGCGGGCCCGTCGCGCCCGTTGTTCCGCCAATCATAGAGAGCACATCGATTGCGCCCGACCTGGCCGATCCTGCCACGGAAATCCTTGCGCTGGATGAAGACCGCTATCGACGGCACACCGTGCCCGTCTCGATCGATGGCATCGGGCCCTATAATTTCATGATCGACACCGGGTCACAGGCCACCGCGGTAACGGACCGTGTCACCAGCCAGATCGAGCTCCCTTCGCTCGGCCCTGCCACGTTGGTAGGCATGGCCAGCCGCCGCACCGTGCAACTGGTCGAGCTGGACCGGTTCGAGATCGGTAGCCGCACGCTTCACAACATCGCCGCTCCGGTCCTCCAGCGAGAGCATGTCGGCGCGGATGGAATCATCGGCCTCGACAGTCTGCAGGAATTTCGTGTGCTGATCGATTTTCGCAACGAGACCATCGCGGTCGCTGATGCTGATGAGAAAGGCAGCAATCGCGGTTTCGAGATAATCGTGCGTGCGCGGAGCCGGCTGGGCCAATTGCTGATCACCGATGCACAGGTGGAAGGCGTGCGGGCGACCGTCATCATCGATACGGGTGCGCAAGCGAGCCTCGGCAACCTTGCCCTGCGCGATCGCATCCGTGCACGCCGGGCAGCGCAACGTGTCGAGACGACCGACGTCAATGGCGTGACCTTGATGAGCGAACTCAACTATGCGCGCTCGCTCAAGATCCACGGGTTGGAGCTCGTCAACGTACCGATCAACTTCGCCGACGCGCCGGCATTCGAGGCATTGGGGCTCAACGACCAGCCGGTCATTTCGCTGGGCATGGAGCATCTCAAGCTGTTCGATCGGGTGGCCATCGATTTCGCGAAGCGGCGAATCATGCTCGACCTGCCGAAAGATGTCAGTCGCGCGATGGAGCAATGGCGGCTTTCGCGGCTGTGATCTGCCCTAGCACCGCAGCCTAGGCGCTTGCCACAGCGTGCTTGCGCGCCCACATGATGCAGGCGATGCCTCCCGACACACAGGATGACCGCCCGCTCGAGGCCGATGGTTGGCAAACGATGCGGCGCTTCCTGCCGTATCTGTGGCCACGCGACGCCCGTTCGCTGAGGCGTCGCATCGTCGCGGCGATGGCTTTCGTGCTGGCGGCGAAGGCCGTCACTCTCGCCCTGCCTTTCGCATATAAATACGCGGTCGACGCGATGGCGACCCCTGCCAATGGCGGCGCGATGGTCGCGCTTGCACTGGTGCTGGCCTATGGACTGGGCCGCTTCACTGGCGTCGCGTTCGACAATCTGAGGAACATCGCCTTCGAGCGAGTGGGCCAGCAAGCCACGCTGCATCTTGCACAGGATGTGTTCCGCAGGTTGCACAGCCTGTCGCTACGCTTCCATCTCTCGCGCCGCACCGGCGAAGTCACCAAGGTCATCGAACGCGGGACCAGGAGCATCGACACGATGCTGTTCTTCCTGCTATTCAACATCGCGCCCACCGCAATCGAATTGGCCGCAGTGGGCGTGATCTTCTATATCAATTTCGGCTGGGAACTGGTCGCTGCGACCGGGGCCACAGTCGTAGTATATATTGCGGTGACGCGCTGGATCACCGAATGGCGCTCTCAGTTGAGGCGCGAAATGAACGATCTCGACGGCAAGGCGCTGCACCGCGCCGTCGATTCGCTGCTCAATTACGAGACGGTCAAATATTTCGGCGCCGAAGCGCGCGAGCAGGCCCGGTATAGCCAGGCGGCCGGCGCCTATGCCGAGGCAGCGATCAAGTCCGAGAATTCGCTCGGCCTCCTTAACATCAGCCAGTCGCTCATCACGAATATCCTGATGGCGGGCGCGATGTCCTATACGGTCTGGGGCTGGAGCAAGGGCATGCTGACAGTCGGCGACTTGGTCCTGGTCAACACCTATCTTATCCAGCTCTTCCGCCCACTCGACATGCTTGGCTTTGTATACCGGTCGATCCGGCAGGGTCTCGTCGACATGGGCGCGATGTTCAAATTGATGGATACCGCAGTCGAAGTACAGGATCGGCCCGGCGCTCCCGGGCTGGTGGTGCGCCGCCCGCACATCACCTTCGACCATGTGGTCTTCGGCTACGAAACCGACCGCACGATCCTGAAGGGCCTGAGCTTCGAAGTTCCCGCTGGTTCGCATATCGCGATTGTCGGCCCATCCGGAGCGGGCAAGAGTACCATCACGCGGCTGCTGTTTCGTTTCTATGACCCGCAAGCGGGACGCATCCTGATCGACGGACAAGACATTGCCGGAGTAACGCAAGAGAGCCTGCGCGCAGCGATCGGAATCGTCCCGCAGGACAGCGTGCTGTTCAATGACACGATCGGTTACAATATCGCCTACGGCAGCAGCGCTGCGACCGAAGCGGACGTAATAAATGCGGCGCGGGATGCGGCGATACTGCCATTCATCGAACAATTGCCGCAGGGCTTCCAGACCGAAGTCGGCGAGCGCGGCCTCAAGCTCTCAGGCGGCGAGAAGCAACGCGTCGCGATTGCGCGAACGCTGGTCAAGAACCCGCCGATCCTGCTGCTCGACGAAGCAACCAGCGCGCTGGATACACGCACCGAACAGGACATTCTCGCAACCCTGCGCCGCGTATCGCGCAACCGCACAACCATCGCGATCGCGCACCGGCTCTCGACCATCGCCGATGCCGGCCGGATCCTCGTGCTCGACCAGGGCAAGCTGGCCGAGGCCGGGCGACACAGCGATTTGCTGGCACAGGGCGGCCTCTATGCCGAGATGTGGACGCGCCAGGCCGCCGAACGCGAGCAAGAGGCCGATGCGGCCGAATAGTCGGCTGCGAGATTACTCCCCGTCGCTTGCTGCCTTGCGCAGGTACACACTCGCTAGGTCGAGTTGGTCGAACGGAATGACCTCCACATCGCCGCGCAGCGCCTTAAGGTCCTCAATGAAGTATTTGGCATCGCCCACGATCACCAGCGAGGCATTGTCCGGCGCAAGGTAAGTCTGCGCCATCTGTGCAACATCCGCCGGGCTGACCTGCGCCAGCCGCTCAGCCACACCGAATGCCTCTTGCGGAGGCAGACCGCGGAGCAGCAAGCTTGTCACCTGGCCGTTGAAGCCATTGCTGGTTTCAAGGGTTCGCGCGAGCGCTCCGCCAAGGAACAACCGGCGCTTCTGCAACGTGTCTTCATCGAGCGATTCTGCGCCCAGTCGCGCAAACTGTTCGAAGAACACGGCTGCCACTTCATCGGCGGTTTCATTCTTGGTTTGCGCCTGCGCTGTCAGCGTAGCTTCACCGGCCCGCGTGCCGAGCGTACTGTATGCGCCATAGCTGAGCGCGCGCTTGGTGCGAACTTCCTCGAATAACCTGCCATTGCTGCCTGATCCGAGCACCGTATTGGCCAACCACAGTTTGTAGAAGTCGGGATTGTTGCGTGAGAGGGCTCGAACCCCCGCTACCACTGCGGCCTGACCCGCATCTGGCATGTCGATCAGCACGGTACGCGGCGCCGGAGCTGCGCCGGCCGGATCGGCAATCGCAACCGGCAATGGCCGGCTCGAGGTCCAGCTTCCAAAAAGACTTTCGGCAAGCGACTTGGCGTCTTCCGCCGAGAGCCCTCCGCTGACAACGATCCGTGCCGTGCCGGGATGCCAATAGGCTTCCCGATGGGCGACCAGGTCGTCGCGCGTAATGGCTGGAATGCTCGCAGGACTTGCAACGCGGCCATATGGAGCGTCGGCATACATCACTCTAGCCGCGACCAGATCGGCCAGCGCGCCGGGGTTCTTCAGCGTAGCGGAAAGTCCATCGAGCACGCGCTTGCGTTCGCGTTCGAACTCCACATCGGGGAAGGTCGCGTTCTGCAAGATGTCGACCAGCACTGCCCCGGCCTGCTTCAGATTTGCCGTCGGCGCAGTCAGGCTGACAAAGCTGCCATCCTCGCTGGCACTGAAGCCGAGGCGGGCACCGAGCGATTCAAGCGTCGCGGCGATCTCGATCGCACTGCGAGTGGTGGTGCCCTTGTCCGCAACCGTGGCTGCCATATTCGCCAACCCGGCCTTTCCGGCGGGATCGGTCGCGCTGCCGCCAGGAAACACCAGCGTGATCGTTGTGATCGGCACATTGCTCGTTTGCGCGCTCACCAGATGGATGCCGTTTGCCAGCGTCGATTCGACGAATTGTGCACGCTCCACCTTGGGCGCCGCGGTTGGCGGCGGCGGAGCATCGCGTTCGCCTTCGGGACGCACGGCCAGCGGCTCGCCACTTGCCGGAGGGACGCTGGAGAAAGTGGGCATCGGTGCAGGGTTGGCATAGGTGGAGGGATCATCCTCCCCTGAAGTGTAGGTGATCGTCACCTTGCCTTCGGGCCGCAGCCATGTTTGTGCTACGCGCTGCACGTCAGCCAGGGTCACTGCGGCGATTGCCTCAAGCCTTTTGTCCGCCGCATCGGGATCGCCGGTCGAGACCAGCGCCTCGCCAAGTTCAAAGGCGCGGCCTTGCGCGGTCTGGCGCGATGACAGGACGGAGGCAAAAATCTCGTTCTTGGCTTCGCGCAGTTCGGCCTCGCTTACAGGTTCGCTGCGGACCCGGTCGATGACGCGGTCGAGAGCTGCCCGTGCATTGGTAAGCAACGCCGTAGGGCTGAGCACTACGGATGCACTGATGAAGCCGCCGTCTTCGGACATCTGTTCGCCCTGCGACGCGTTGACCGCCATGCCGCTGCGCACCATCGCTTCGTGCATGCGGCTATTGTCGCCGCGCGAAAGGATGGTACCCAATACTTCGATCGCGGCCGCATCAGGGTGGGTAACCGCCGGCGCCTTCCACAGGCTGCCCACGACGGGAAGCGGAACGTTGGGCGCAGTCGCATTGACCGTGCGGGGAACGGTCCGCACCGGCTCCTCTCCCTCGATCTCCAGGCTCACCGGATTGGCCCGGCGCGGGATATCGGCGAAATAGCGATCGACGAGCGCGCGAAGGTTTTCGAGCTCGAAATTGCCCGCAACGATCAAGGTAGCCGTGTCCGGCCCATAGTACGCTTGATGGAAGGCTCGAGCATCGTCGAGCGTGGCCGAATCCAGATCTTCAATGCTGCCGATTCCCGGCCTTCGTATCGGCAGGACGTCAAAGGCATTTTCCGCCATAACGAAACGCTGCAGCCGGCCATAGGGCGGGGCGAGCACGCGCTGGCGCAGCTCTTCCTTCACAACCGAACGTTCGCGTTCGAACACAAGGCTGTCGACGACCGGGAAGGCCATGCGCTCGCGATGGGTCCACAGCATTGTCTCTAGATACTCGGCCGGGACGGTTTCATAGTAATTGGTGCGATCGACCCAGTTCGACGCATTGCGCACCCCGCCGACATCCTCGGTCAACTTGTTGATCATGTTGTAAGGCATGTTCACCGTCTGGCGGCTGAGGATGTGCTCGAACAGATGCGAGAAACCTGAACGGCCTTCGGGATCGTGCTTCGCACCCACCTCGTACCACAGCGACGTGGTGACATTGGCGGTCGAATTGTCGGGGATTGCGATGACCTGCAGCCCGTTACCGAGCACCCACCGGGTGTACTCGATCTTTGGTGCGCTCAGAGTGGCAGCAGCGCCCTCTCCATGGTCATCTGCCAGCACAGGCCCGGCCAGCGCAATCGCGGCCATAGCCACGCCCGAAAGCAATCCCTTCACGATCATGAAACTGTCCCCGTTTAACTAAATTGCCACTCAAACGGCTTGCCGCCTTCAGCGGTTCCGGATCAATCACAAGAAGCATTGCTTGATGCGAACGGCCGATACTCATCGACGCAGGACGTAGCGTGGTCGCTCGCCATCCCGAAGCCGCCGCCAACTAACGATAGGACGCGGACAGGTCGCTCAACAAGGCAAGCGCTCGCTCGGCTTCGGCGGCGGGAACGAAGGCGTGGTCATGGTGATAGGCAGCGATCATATTGCAGGCAATGCCGTGCTCCGCCAGCGTGCTTGCCACCGCGGCGGTGAGGCCGAGTCCTTCCAGCGAGGAATGCACCATCAGCTTGATCCGCGCGAAGGCCGGGCCTTCCTCGCCCAGTTCGCCCGCGACACCCTCAGGAACGATCGCGGTCACGCCTTCGTCTTCCCGGAACGTGCCGATCGCCGCGCCCAGCGCTTGCGGCGCGGTGGAAGGCGTGACGACCATGAAGCAGTAACGGACCGGATCGAGCCGCGGCGCCATTTGCGCCAGCATGTCTTCCCGGCCCGAAACAGTTCCTCCCGCCATCAGAGGATATACTTCGAGAGGTCGCTGTTGCCGGCGAGGTCGGCCAGCCGATCGCGGACATATTCGGCGTCGATCGTCACGCGCTCACCGCTATGCTCCTCGGCTTCGAAGCTGATGTCTTCAAGCAGTCGCTCCATCACCGTCTGGAGGCGCCGCGCGCCAATGTTCTCGACGCTTTCGTTCACCTGAGCAGCGATCCGCGCGACTTCGGCGATCGCATCGTCGGTAACATCGAGCGTGACCTTCTCGGTGCCCAGCAGCGCCTTGTACTGCTCGACCAGGTTTGCCCGCGTTTCTTTCAGAATTCGCACGAAGTCCTCTTCGGTCAGCGCGCGCAGTTCAACGCGGATCGGCAAGCGACCCTGTAGCTCAGGCAGCATGTCCGAAGGCTTGGCGATGTGGAATGCGCCCGAAGCGATGAAGAGCACGTGATCGGTCTTCATCGGGCCGTATTTGGTGCTGACAGTGGTCCCTTCGATCAGTGGCAGCAGGTCACGCTGCACGCCTTCGCGGCTGACACTTCCCCCGCGCACATCGGAAACTGCGATCTTGTCGATCTCGTCGACAAAGACGATCCCGTTGGTCTCGGCATTCTGCAATGCGACACGTGCGACATCGTCCTGGTCCATTCTTTTTTCGGCCTCTTCGTCGACCAGCTTGTCCCACGCATCGGGCACCTTGAGCTTGCGCCGCTTGGTGGGCTTGCGCCCCATGGCCTTGCCGAACATTTCCGACAGGTCGATCATCCCGACATTGCCGCCCATTACGCCCATGTCGAACGGCATCTGCGGCGCTTCGGTCACGTCGATCTCGACTTCGGTCTCGTTCATCGCATTCTCGACGATCCGCTGGCGGAACGCTTCGCGCGTCGCTTCCGATGCATTTTCGCCAACCAGCGCGCTGAGCAGCCGGTCCATCGCTGCCTTGCTCGCGGCCTCGCGCACCGCTTCGCGGCGGCGCTCCTTCTCAAGCCGGATCGCTTCTTCGACGAGGTCGCGCGCGATCTGTTCGACATCGCGTCCGACATAGCCGACTTCGGTGAACTTGGTCGCTTCGACTTTCACGAATGGGGCTTCGGCCAGCTTGGCCAGGCGGCGGCTGATCTCGGTCTTGCCGCAGCCCGTCGGGCCGATCATCAGGATGTTCTTGGGCGTCACTTCGTCGCGCAGTTCCGGGCCGAGCCGCTGGCGTCGCCAGCGGTTGCGCAACGCAACGGCAACCGCGCGCTTTGCGTCTTTCTGGCCGATGATGTGCTCATCGAGAGCGGCGACAATCGCCTTGGGGGTGAGTGTTTCGGTCATGATTTATGGCAATCTCAGATATTCTCGACGGTCACGTTGCCGTTGGTGAACACGCAAATGTCGGCTGCGACCTGCATGGCCTTGCGCGCGATCACTTCGGCGTCCTCTTCATAGTCGGCTACCGCGCGCGCGGCGGCGAGGGCATAGTTTCCGCCCGATCCAATTGCGGTGATCCCACCTTCAGGCTCAAGCACGTCACCATTGCCGGTCAGCACCAGCAGAGTGTCCTTGTCGGCCACGATCATCAGTGCTTCGAGATTGCGCAGATATTTGTCGGTGCGCCAGTCCTTGGCCAGTTCGACCGCAGAGCGCAGCAACTGCCCCGAATACTGCTCGAGCTTCTTTTCGAGCCGTTCGAACAGAGTGAATGCATCGGCGGTCGCGCCGGCAAACCCGGCGATCACCTTGCCGCCTTCTCCGATACGGCGCACCTTGCGTGCGTTGGGCTTCATCACCGTATTGCCCATCGAGACTTGTCCATCGCCCGCGATTACAGTGGTGCCGCCGCGCTTCACGCCAACGATGGTGGTGCCGTGCCACTGGACCAGGCCGTGGCTTGTCTTTTCAGTGTCCATGTCCCGGCATATGGGAAGCCGGGAGGGGCGGTCAAGCAAGCCGCGTGAAAACCGCGTCTATTGCGGGGCGCCTGCGCCGGGTGCGCCAACCTGGCCGATGTTGCCGAACAGGTCTTCTAGGAAGCCACGTTCGCGGCCCAAAGTGGGCGTCTTGTCGCCGTCGGGGCTCAGTCGGACCACCTTGTCGATCCCACTGCGATCGGCGGAAACTACATTACCCGCATTGTCGAACTTCACCGCCAACACCGAATGCGAAGCGATCCGTGTGCCGGCAAAGGGGCGACGCGCGGTAACACTAGAAATATAATACCAAGTAGGCTGGCCGTAGTCGCTGGTGAAGCTGGGCCGCCCCAGCGTCATCTCGACCGAGCGCTGATTGTCGAGTCCCGGCTGGACTGCATCGACCAGCATCGCATCGACCACGTAGCCGCGCGATTCGCGGATCGATGAACAACCGGCAAGGCCGATTCCCATTGCCGCAACCAGTCCGATCTTGAACGCGTTCGCCCTGTACATCCGAAACGATAACCTTCTTGGCTCCCGGGTCGCTGGCGCATTGCCCACACCGCAACCCTTCCTATATGTCGGCCACGTGCCTTAGGGCGATGGCGCGCAGCATGCAACGCCGCGTATCGCTGCCACTGGGCATAGTGAATTGAATTGCGGCTGAACGCCGCCACGGAGCTGCAAGACATGTCTTTCCTATCCCGGCTTTTCGGCACCTCGCCCGACCCGCGCGAGCAGGTGCGGCTACTGTGGCACAAAGTGGTCGCGATCGCGCGCGATCCAGCGTGGTATGCCGAATGCCGGGTAGCGGACGAAGTCGATGGCCGGTTCGACATGATCACCGCAGTGCTGAGCGCAGTCGTGATTCGGCTCGAGGCCACTGGCAAGCATGCCGAAAGCGCGCTGCTGTGCGAGTTCTTCGTCGAGGACATGGACGGGCAATTGCGCGAGTTTGGCATCAACGACGTCGTCGTGGGCAAGCACATCGGGCGGCTGATGAGCGTGCTTGGGGGCAGGCTGGGTGCCTATCGCTCAGCGCTCGCCGGTGCCAATGCGGACAAGCTTCACCCCGCGATAGAGCGCAATGTCAGCTTCGCGAAAGGCGGGTCAGTTGCCTGCGTTGCATCGAAGCTGCAGGCACTGCACAATCTTCTGGCAACGATCGAGGGTGATGTGCTGGTCGCAGGAGACATTGCGCTCCGGGAAGCAACGGCATGAGCGCGAGCGAACTTTCGCGGCCGATCAAGGCACGTTACCTGCCCGCCGATTCGGTCGTGATCGAAGCAACCGAAGCAGAGCGGGCTGCGATTGCCAGCCGATTCGGCCTGCCCAGGATTCTATCATTGCGCGCAGAGGTCGAACTCGACCGCGAAGCCAAGGCAGTGCGCGCGAAGGGCACGCTCACCGCAAGGATCGTGCAGGCTTGCGCAATCTCGGGCGAAGAATTCGAGACCGCGATAGGGGAGCCGCTTGCGCTGCGTTTCGTCGAAGAAGATCGGATCGATCCCGCACTGTCGGAAGACGAGGAAATCGAGATCGAACTCAGCGGCGACGAACTCGACGAGATCGAATTCGCAGGGGGCAGCTTCGACCTGGGAGAAGCCGTGACCCAGTCGCTGGGGCTAGCGATCGATCCCTATGCGGAAGGGCCCAATGCCGATGCCGCACGCAAGGAGTCAGGCATCACCAGCGACGACGCACCGTCGGGGCCGCTGGCCGAAGCGTTGAAGGCGCTGAAAGGCGATTAAGGAAAGGAGGCAGATTCACCGGCCCCAAAAGTAAACTTGCGGCGCTCCCCCGGTCCGTTGTGTCGGAACACAACGTCTTGGGAAACACCGCAAACCCGGTCTGTCACTTATTGGTAAACCTCGGACCAAAACCTTTGCGTGAGCATCAGTTCAAAACGACGTTTACCATGTGACCGACGGCTATCGAATAACCCCCGCTGGGCCGGATTCGGAATACGCAATTATCCTTAGCTGAGCCGGCGGTGCTAGCTTTGGCTCCGATCAGAACGGGATATCGTCGTCGAGATCGTCGTAGTTCGAACCGCCGCTCGACTGGCCGCCCGAGCTTCCGCCACCCTGGTCCCAACCGCCGCCCTGGTTGCCGCCACCGGAACGCTGGCCTCCACCGAAGCCGCCGCCACCTCCACCGCTGGCTCCGTCAAGCATGGTCAGCGTCCCGTTCATGCCGCGGATCACGACTTCGGTCGTGTAGCGATCCTGCCCCGACTGGTCCTGCCACTTGCGGGTCTGCAACTGGCCTTCGATGTAAACCTTGCTACCCTTTTTCAGAAAGCGTTCGACCACGCCGACCAGCCCTTCGGAGAAGATGGCGACGTTGTGCCAATCGGTACGCTCCTGGCGCTCACCGGTGTTGCGATCTTTCCAGGTCTCGCTAGTCGCAATGCGCAGGTTGGCGACCTTGCCACCGTTCTGGAAACTGCGGATTTCCGGATCGGCCCCCAGGTTCCCGATGAGCATTACCTTGTTGAGTGACCCGGCCATTCGAATTTCCTTCGCTACAATCCCAGCGCTATCGCGCCCCAATAAGTGATTCCTGCGAAGATGTAGGCGAGCGCGAACAAATACCCAACCATGAAGGCGGGCCATTTCCACCCATTCGTCTCGCGCCGGGCAACCGCGATGGTCGAAATGCATTGCGGCGCAAACACGAACCATGCGAGAAAGGCTAGGGCCGTTGGCAGACCCCACAGATCAGCGATCCTACCACGCAGCGCTTCGATAGTGCGGTTCTCGTCTTCCGAATCGATAGCATAGGTGGTCGCCAGCGAAGACACGGCGACTTCGCGCGCCGCCATTGCGGGCACGAGTGCCAGCGTCATCTCGCGATTGAAGCCGATCGGCTCGAACGCCGGATGCATGGCGCCCGCTATCTGGCCGGCGAAGGACGCGCCTACCTGGCTTTCACCTTCATCCCCGCGCGGGAAAGTGAGCAGCAGCCACAGCACGATGGTTGCAGTTAAAATGATCGTACCCGCACGGCGCAGGAACACCCAGGCGCGCTGCCACAGCCCTATCATCAGGTCCTTCAGGATTGGCCACTGGTAGCGCGGCAGCTCCATGATGAAGCCGCTCGCCTTGCCCCTCATCACCGTGCGTCGCAGCAGCAGCGCAGCAGCCATCGCTCCGACGATACCCGCCACGTAGAGCCCGAACAGCACCAGACCCTGGAGCCCGATGAAGGGCGCAACGCGGATGTTCGGGATCACTGCCCCTATGATTACGAGGTAGACCGGCAAACGCGCAGAGCAAGTCATCAGCGGCGCGATCAGAATCGTCGTCAGCCGGCCCTTCGGATCGGCGATGCTGCGCGTCGCCATGATCCCCGGAATGGCGCAAGCAAAACTCGAGAGCAGCGGGATGAAACTGCGGCCCGACAGTCCTACTCCCGCCATCAGCCGGTCCATCAGAAAGGCCGCGCGCGCCATATAGCCTGAGGCTTCCATCACCAGAATAAAGAAGAACAGGATCACGATCTGCGGAAGGAACACCACCACTGAGCCGACGCCAGCGATCACGCCCTCGGTAACGAAATCGCGCGCGATACCTTCAGGCATGCTCGCGCGTGCAAGGTCGGTCAGCGTGCCCGCACCGGCGTCGAGCGCGTCAGCGAAAGGGGTCGCCCAAGCAAACACCGCCTGGAAGATCACGAACAGCAGGGCAAACAGGATCAAGGGTCCCAGCCAGGGGTTGAGAAGCGCCCGATCGAGCCCGCTGTAGAGCCGGTGCGCGCCGCTCTCCGAGAGAATCGCTGCCTTGGCGATGTTCTGCGCCGCCAGCCGCCGCTCAGGCAGGGTAAGATGGCCGATGCGGCGGTCGTCCACATGGCCGGGATCGTCGACCCGCGCTTCGCCCATAGCGGCCGCGAGTTCGGCAAGGCCCCGCCGCCGTACCGCCACGGTCGGCACCACCGGCACTCCCAGTGCATGGCCCAATGCCTCCGGATCGAGCACAAGCCCGTCGCGCTCGGCAAGGTCCACCATGTTGAGCGCGACCACAGTCGGCCGCCCCAGCGCAATCACTTCCTGCGCGAACACCAAATGCTGTTCGAGATTGGCGGCATCGAGTACCACCACGATCACGTCGGGATGCGCCTCGCCCTCGAGCTCGCCCAGCACGAACTTGCGGGTCACTTCCTCGTCTGGGCTGGTAGTGTCCGCCAGGCTGTAGCTGCCGGGCAAGTCGATCAATTCGACCGGCTCGCTAGTGCCGCCGCTTTGGAGCAGTTGCAGCCGCCCCGCCTTGCGCTCGACTGTGACACCCGGATAGTTGGCGATCTTCTGGCGTGCACCGGTGAGCGCATTGAACAACGCGCTTTTCCCCGCATTGGGATTGCCAACCAGAGCGATAGTGCGGATCGGACCCACCTGCTGACCTATGCCTTTGTGACTTGCATCGCCGCGGCGTGGACACGCCGCAGCGCGATTGTCATGCGACCTAAATTGACAGCGATCGGATCCCGCCCGCCGAAGATGCCCCGATGCGCGATAGTGATTTTCGCGCCTTCATCGACCCCGAGCACGCGCAGGCGCAATGCCTCCTCGGGCGCCAGCATGTCCCATGCGACCGCCGTGATGGTGGCGCTGGATCCGCACGGGAGTTGGTCGAGCGTCATTGCGCCGCGCTGCCAGAGCACGGCGCTTTTTGCAAGTGATTCGCAATTAGTTTAACGCGAAGGGTACCGTAGGCGTCCAAGAAACCGAGTGACGCTGAAGTGGTCCCGTTCTCCGCTGGTAAAGCGCGCCTTAGCCCTTTCAAAGCGCATCACGCCCTCGATCCGGCGGTCGAGGAAATCGCGGGTCGTCTGCTTACCCTCGCTTTCGTCATCCACGAAGACCGCGAGTGTGGCGGCATAGATCGATGCAAGGATCGCGCGCTTCGTATAGTGGTTGTAATCAGTGGCGGTGTCTCCCGCGAGCCGCCACATCCGGTCCGCACTGCGCCAGCCGGCTTTGAGCGCGCGGGCGGCGTTCTGCGGCTGCGCCATCACTGCGAGCGAGCGACGCAATGCATCTTCAAGCCCAGCCACAGCGTCGAGCCGAAACTGGACCAGCGAGCGAATCCGTTCGCGAATCTTCATTTCGGCCAGCTTCGATGCGGGAAACGCTTCGACCATCGCTATCTCGATCGTGTCGATCCACGCTTCGATCATGTCCATCGCGCCGCCCGGAAAGGCGAGCCGCGCGACATCGGGATCGGCCCCAGCCATTTCGGCGGCATGCAGCAGCGCCGCATCGCTCCAGCCATCGAAGATCGCCGCGGCGGCGATTTCAGGGGCGAGCGCAAGCCGCAGCTCGTCGAGCGTCATCTCGGTCGGATCGGTCACTTTGGCAGCTTGGCTCATGTCAGATTCGGGGGCCGTAATCGCCCGACGTGCCCTTAGCTTCGCGCGCGGCATCGGCTCGGTCGAACTCGGCCTGGATGGTGTTCGCGCCGCTCATCAGCCCGGCATAATCGCGCGCAGTACGGCCGGAATTATCCGAGCGATCGGGGTTGGCACCCTTTTCCAGCAGGATACGGACTAGCCCGGCATCGCGCCGGTGCACCGCCGCGATCAATGGCGTTTCGCCCGCGCTATCGGTCACTTCGATTTCCGCGCCAGCCTTGATCAGCGCCTCTACCCCTTCGGTGAAGCCCAAAGTCACCGCCATCTGCAGCGGGCGGACGCCTTTCTTGTCGCGAATATTGGGATTGGCGCCACGCTGAGTCAGGAAGCGGATCCACAAAGCGTCACGCCGTGCAGTGACGATATGCAACGCGGTTTCGCCCGTCGTCAGGTCGCGCGCATCGACAATGGTGGTACCGGGCTGGTTGAGTGCTTCGGTCGCGGCGTCACCGTCGCGATCCTTCACCGCCTTGAGGAATTCGTAGCCTTCCGAAAACATCTGCGCCGCAACCGGTGTTGCAGCAATTGCACCCAGCAAGGCGCCGATCATTGCTATCCTGCGCAAAACGGGACGCGTCACGCTGTCATCCTTTCAAAAACCCTGTCACAACCCACATCACCGGCTGTTCACGATAGCCGGTTAGCAGACCATGAACCGAGACACCATGCCTCACCAAAACCGCAAACTTCGTTGGGTTCCGATTGCCGCCGCCGCATTGGCGCTGGCAGGTTGCGATGCCACACATTCGCCTGCAGCGGAACCGCCGCTGGCCGGTGCCGACATCGGCGGCCCGTTCGAACTGGTCAACAAGGACGGCGAGACCGTTCGCTCGAGCGACTTCGACGGGCGCTATCGCATGGTCTATTTCGGCTTCACCTTTTGCCCGGACATCTGCCCCACCGATACGCAACGCATGATGCAGGCCCATCGTATCTTCGCGGACAAGTCTCCCGAACTCGCAGCGAAGATTGCCCCGATCTTCATTTCGATCGATCCTGAGCGCGACACTCCAGAAGTGGTGGGCGAATTCGCAGCAGCCTTCTCGCCCGATTTGATCGGCCTCACGGGCACCCCCGACCAGGTCAAGCAGGCGGCGAATAATTTCCGCGTGTTCTATTCGCGGGGGGAAACGACGCCAGGCGGCGGCTACCTCGTCGACCATTCCAATATCGTCTACCTGTTCGGGCCCAGGGGCGAGCCGCTCGCCACTCTGCCGACCGACCAGGGAGCCGAAGCCGTCGCAGTCGAACTGGCGAAATGGGTGAACTGAGGGACCGCTTCTGGGAATTGCCGCTCGGCGAACTGAGTCGGGCGGAGTGGGAAGCGCTATGCGACGGCTGCGGCCGCTGCTGCCTGCACAAGATCGAGGACGAAGAGACCGGCGAAATCAGCGGCACCAATGTTGCGTGCCGGCTTCTGGACACCCGCACGGCGCAGTGCGCAGACTATCGCAATCGTAAAGCCTTCGTGCCCGATTGCCTGCGCCTGACGCTCAAGATCGTGCAGGACGTGCCTTGGCTGCCACATACCTGCGCCTATCGGTTGCGCGGGGACGAACGCCCGCTGCCAGATTGGCACTATCTGATCTCTGGTGATCGGGACACGGTGATGCATGCTGGCGTATCGGTTGCGGGCCGCGCTGTGAGCGAAGTCGACGCCGGGCCGCTCGAACACCACATCGTCGAATGGGGGGGCGAGTGATCGACTGGCTGCGACGCGAGATGATCGATCCCGAAATCGAGATCGGCGGGCGAGTGCTGCCGATCGTGCTCAAGCGCCATGCCCGCGCGCGGCGGCTCACTCTGCGGCTCGCAGCAGATGCCAGCGCAGTCCAGATCACCCTGCCCGGCTGGGCGCGTAGCCGCGAAGCGATCGCCTTTGCGCATGCCCGGCGCGACTGGCTTGCGGCGCAATTGGCGAAACTCCCAGAACGACGCGCCCCTGAACCGGGCGGTACCATCACCTATCGCGGCGAAAGCCTGCGGATCGAATGGCATGCCGCTGCTTCGCGCCGCCCAGCGCTAAAGGGCGAGTGCATATTGCTGGGCGGCCCGCTCGACGCGCTCGAGCGGCGACTGGCGCGCTGGCTTGAGCGCGAAGCGCTGGCATTATTCGAAGCCGACAGCGCCGATTATTGCGCCGCCGCCGGTCTGGAGCAGGTCCCGGTGGCGCTCTCGCGGGCGCATCGACGGTGGGGTAGCTGTTCCGACCGCCAGCGGATAAAGCTCAATTGGCGATTGGTGCAGGCTCCCGATTTCGTGCGCCGTTCGGTCGTCGCGCATGAAGTGACTCACCTCGTCCATTTCGATCACAGCCCAGCCTTCCACGCCTTGCTGGATGACATCTACGAAGGCGAAATCGCCGAGGCAGACCGCTGGTTGAAGCAGCACGGGCGCACACTTTACGCCAGCTTCGGTTGATCCCTTCATTCCGCAGTTCGGCGCTAATCTCTGGCATCGCGCGCTCTGCAACCCTATGTTCGCGCAATGCGATCGCTCCAACGTTACAATCCCGGCCCCGGCCTCGCCGATTTTTGGGACTATCTCCGGCGTCCCCAGCCCTATCGCTGGCCGATCCTGATTGCCTCCACCCTTCCCGCACTGGCGATCCTGTTGTGGGCGGGCAGCGAAGCACGGACCAAGGATTCCGAACGGCCCAAGGTCACCTATATCTCGACGCTTGCGGCCGATCGCAGCGATGAACAGATCATGGCAGAAAATCTCGCCAACCACGAAAAGCAGGACCAACTGCGCGCCGAACGCGAGGCACTGGAAGCGCGCAAGCGCGAATTCTATCGCTCGCTTGGCTCGGCGACCGGCATCGATGTCAAGACGATGGAACGCGAGGCCGCAACCGAACGGGCGCGCGAAGAAGCTGCCGCGACCGCACGGCGCGACGAAATACTCGCCAACCGCGTGAAAGCGGGGGCTGCCGATGCCGCCGCACGAAACGAGGAATAGCCTGCCTTGATTGACGACACGCGCTGGATGGCCGCCGCGGCCCGCCTCGGCGCCCGCGCCCGCCCTTTGTCTCGTCCTAACCCCGCCGTCGGATGCGTGATCGTGCGCGACGGTATCGTGATCGCGCGCGGCTGGACCCAGCCGAGCGGCCGCCCGCATGCAGAAGCGCATGCGCTGGACCAGCTTGGACCCGGCGGCGCAGCAGGCGCGACCGTCTACGTCACGCTCGAGCCTTGCGCGCATCGCAGCGAACGTGGCCCGGCCTGTGCTGATGTGCTGGCCGAAGCGTCGCCGGCGCGGGTGGTGATCGGCATCGGCGATCCCGATCCTCGCACCAGTGGCAAAGGCATTGCACAGCTAACGGATGCCGGGATCGAAGTGACCGTGCTCGACGATGCAGAATCGCGCGAAAGTCTCTCCGGCTTTCTGATCCGCGAAGAACGGGGCCGCCCGCATGTCACGCTAAAGCTCGCCATGTCGCTCGACGGCTGCATCGCGCGCAAGGACGGTGAAAGCCGCTGGATCACCAGCGAGATCGCGCGCGGGCATGTCCATGCCCGGCGCGCGATACATGATGCGATCCTGGTCGGCGGCGGGACATGGCGAGCCGATGCTCCGCGGCTCGACGTGCGGTTGCCGGGGCTCGCGGAGCGAAACCCGGAACGGATCGTGCTGACGCGCGGCCCCGCGCCCGACGGCACGCGCGCAATTTCGGCTCCCGAAGCGATCCGGGAGCTTGAAGATGTGCAATATCTCTATGTCGAGGGCGGATCGCAGGCAGCCTCTGCCTTCATCGAAGCCGACCTAGTCGACCGGCTCGAAATCTATCGCGCGCCGATCCTGATCGGGGACGGGCTGCGCGCGCCCGACGATATCGTGCTCGAACGGCTGGACAATGCGCATGGCAGCTGGCGGTTGGTCGAACAGCGCCAGCTTGGCAGCGACCACTTCGCCGCCTATCAGCGCGTCCGAGAAAGGGGCTAATAACCATGTTCACCGGGATCGTCACCGCCATCGGCACTATCGCGAATGCAGAGCAGCGCGGCGATCTGCGCCTGCGCATCGCAGGCCCGCTCGATCCGGCGCGGATCGATATCGGCGCTTCTATCGCCTGTTCGGGCGTGTGCCTGACCGTGGTCGATCGCGGCGGCGCTGCGGGCGAAGCCTGGTTCGACGTCGACATTTCGGGTGAAACAGCCTTGTGCACGGTACCCGGCATGTGGGCTGAAGGGGCGCGGCTCAACCTCGAACCCTCGCTGCGCGTAGGCGACGAGATCGGCGGGCATATCGTGACCGGCCATGTCGACGCGGTGGGCGAAGTGACCCGTAAAGAGCCCGATGGAGACAGCTGGCGCGTTGAGATCCGTGCGCCGGCAAGCCTCGCTCCCTTCATCGCGCCCAAGGGCTCGATCACGGTGCAGGGCGTGTCGCTGACGGTCAACGATCTGCGCGACGAGGATGACGGTGCCTGCACCTTCATGCTCAATATCATCCCGCACACCGGCGAGGTGACGACGCTGGGCGCACTGCGCAGCGGCGACGAAGTCAACCTCGAGATCGACGTGCTGGCGCGCTATCTCAAGCGGATGCAGGCGCTGGCCGGATAAGGCTCCGCTGAAAAGGCTTGGCAATCCGCTGCGCTGCCATCCGCGTTGTCCTGCCTGGCCGAGCGTTCGGGAACACCAGCGCGGCTCCCGATTACGTAACATTCCCGATTTCAGATTTCAGATGGAAACGCGAGGATCCACCTGCGACCCGAAGGGCTTGGACTTTGTTCCAGGTTCGTAGACTCTATGGCCCCGCTTCGGCGGGGCCTTTTTTGATCCTGTCCTTTTCCCAATGGCAAGGCTAGTTGGCGGTCCAAGCCCGTTCTGGCTTGCAGTCAGTCGCCTGAGTTATTTGTCTACCCCCTTCACCTTTCCCCTCTGCCGCGCGGCGGTGTAACCAAGGTAACTAGTACCGAAGAGCGTACAGAGAGGTTCAGGAAGGACGTTGAGGTAAGCGTTCATGCCGGCAGCGATGTCGCGCGCGGTAGATGGATTGAAAGCGGCGAGCACGCCCATCGGCAGCGCCCACAGGATCCTCGCATATATGATGTAAAGGAAACTTGGCCGTGCGCGGCTGGTCTAGGGATCGGCGGAATTGGCCTCTGCCACGATCGCCTGCAGCCGAGCCTCGACCAGCTGCATTTCCTGCGTGCATTCGAGCTTGAGCAGCCCAAGCTTTGCGCGGGCGGGCGCCTCCTTGTCGGAAACGATCTTGTCGATAATCGTAGCGATCGGGCCGATCAGCGAATCGAGTAGGGCCATAGCGGTTTCTCCTTTGCAGCGAATCGCAACACAGCTAACCGCATGGGTTCGTGCAGGAAAATTTCTTGTGCCCTAGGCGCTATTGGCCCGCTTCAGTGAGCAGTCGCTGCGCCAATGCAAAGTGCGGACGGTCGAGCATTTGTCCGTTCAACCCTACCGTCCCCGTGCCTGGATTGTCGGCAAAGGCCTGCACCACTGCGCGGGCGTGGGCGATCTCATCGGCGCTCGGAGTGAAGGCTTCATTGATCACCTCTACCTGTGCCGGGTGGATCGCCAGCATTCCGCGATAACCCTGGCCGCGGACCATCAGCGCGCGATCGCGCAACGCATCGAGGTCGCGGAACTCCGGCATCACCGTCTCGATCGGAGCGACCCCTGCCGCCACTGCGCCGAGCAGGCACAGGCTGCGGGCCAGTTCATATGTCGGCATGTAGGAGCCGTCGGGCCGGTGCTGCACCCGCGCGCCGAGAGCAGAAGAGAGGTCTTCCGCGCCCCAGCTCATCGCGACGAGGCGCTGCGAACCGGGATAGTCGCCGGCATAGTCGCCGCAGCGGAACATGGCCTTGGGCGTTTCAGTGACGAGTGCCGCGATACGGGTTGAACCGGGGGCGAGCCCGTGCCGGGCTTCGCGCTCAGCCAGCATGGCGTCGAGGATGGAGACATCCTCTCGGCCCTCCGCCTTCGGCAGGAATACGCCACCAGGCGCCGCAGCAATGATCGCGTCGAGGTCTGCTGCTGTCTCGCCCCCTGACAATGGATTCACCCGCACCCAGATCCGCTGCCGTTCAGCACAGTTGGCCAGAAATGCGGCCACGGCTTCGCGCGCAGCACGCTTGTTTTCCGGAGTGACTGAGTCTTCGAGGTCTAGCAGAACGATATCGGCGGCACTCTCGCTCGCCTTTGCCATTTTGCGTTCGCTGTCGCCCGGGGCGAACAGCCAGCTTCGCATCCTCGGCAGGCTTTGGCGATCGGGTTGGGAAACGGCGCTCATTGATGCTCCTCTCAAACGCGGAGTTAAATGCCCATCGAAGCGGGTGCAAGATCGGCAATGCAGGAGATTGCCACTGGTCGGGACGAGAGGATTCGAACCTCCGACCCCCACACCCCCAGTGTGATGCGCTACCAGGCTGCGCTACGTCCCGAGACCAGTGGAGGGCGGGCCTATAGGGCGGTGCCGGACACCTTGCAAGCCACCATCGGGTATGCAACCCACCTCACCCTAAGCCCTGCATGCGCCAGAATAATTGCGACAGGCTTGCAATGCTGCTAACCGCGCCCACTTAGCGAAGCGGGAAGACATTGGGCGCGCGGCACAGCCGGCGCCACATGCAGCCCCGCCATGGTTGCAATTCCAGTCTTACAGGACTCACCCCATGCTCGAATTCCTTGCCGCCGCGGCCAGTACCGAAGCACCGCCCGCCTGGATCCAGTGGCTGCCGATCGTAGGTATGATCGCGATCTTCTGGTTCCTCATCATCCGTCCGCAGATGAAGCGGCAGAAGGAACACCAGCAGAAGATTTCCGCTCTCAAGAAGGGTGACAAGGTGATCACCGCCGGCGGACTGGTAGGCAAGGTGGCCAAAGTGGATGACGTCTATGCTGAGATCGACCTTGCGCAAGGCATCCGCGTCAAGGCTGTGAAGAGCACCATCGGCGATATCATTCCGCCCGGCGGCAATCCCGCCAACGACTGACGCTTTGAACTGACTCCAACGAACGGACGGATCCTAACCCGATGCTCGATTTTCCGACCTGGAAAAAGGTTTGGCTATGGGGGCTGACGCTGATCGCGGCAGCGGCGGCGTTGCCGTCGCTACTTTCGACTACCAGCCTCAAATGGCCCGAATTCCTGCCTGACCCACAAGTCAACCTCGGTCTCGACCTCGCAGGTGGCAGCCATATTCTGCTTGAGGCTGACGCCAGCCAGGTGCAGGCGCAGCGGCTCGAGAACATGGAGGAAACGGCCCGGGCAGCGATGCGGAATGCCGAGCCACGCATCCGTATCGGCGATGTCTCGACCGCGAACGGGCAGCTCAGTTTCATGCTCGACGATGCCGCAGATCTCGACCGTGCGCGGGAACTGATGCTGCCGGTCATCAACGGCTCGGGCCTGGTGCGCGAGTGGGACCTGTCGGTTGTCGACGGTCAGCGCATGATCCTGAAGCCTACGCAAGACGGGATCGAAACCGCCGTCGCCCAGGCGATGGACAGTGCCACCGAAGTTGTGCGCAAACGCATTGACGCGCTTGGGACACGCGAACCGACCATTATCCGCCAGGGCGATACCCGCATCGTGGTTCAGGTACCCGGACTCCAGGATCCGGACCAGCTAAAGGAGCTTCTTGGCCAGACGGCCAAGCTTGAGTTCAAGCTGGTCGATGCCACCGCTCTGCCGAGTGACCTCGCACAGGGCATCGCCCCGCTCGGTTCGGAAATATTCTCCTTTGCCGCCACTTCCGACTTCGCCGGACAGTCGGTCGCAGTTAAGCGGCTCGGCGGCATTCGCGGCGACAGCCTGGTCAATGCCCAGCAGGGCTTCGATCCGCAGACCAATGAAGCGGTGGTCAACATTCAGTTCGACCAGCAAGGCGGCGCCCGATTTGCCACGCTGAGCACCGAGAACGTGGGCCGCGCCTTCGCCATCATCCTCGATGGCAAAGTGCTTTCAACGCCGAACTTCCGCGAACCGATCCTTGGCGGCAGCGCGCAGATCTCCGGCGGATTCACGGTCGAGACCGCCAACAATCTGGCGATCTCGCTGCGCTCTGGCGCGCTTCCGGTTGACCTGAGCGTGATCGAGGAACGCACTGTCGGGCCCGACCTTGGCGCCGATTCGATCAAGCGCGGCTTGCTGGCGATGATGATCGGTTCGGCCGCGGTGGTCGCCCTGATGATCGCCAGCTATGGCCGCTTCGGCGTCTACGCGACGATCGCTTTGGCGTTCAACGTGCTGATCATCTTGGGCATCATGGCCGGGCTCAACACCACTCTGACGCTGCCCGGCATCGCCGGCTTCGTATTGACCATCGGCGCAGCAGTCGACGCCAACGTGCTCATCAACGAGCGCATACGCGAAGAGCGCAAGCGCGGGCGGCGCGTGGTTGCCGCGATAGAAAACGGCTACAAGGAAGCTAGTCGCGCAATCTATGACGCGAACGTCACCAATTTCATCGCCGGCGTGCTGTTGTTCCTGTTTGGCTCCGGCCCGGTGCGCGGCTTCGCCGTGGTGCTGGTGATCGGGCTGTTCACCAGCGTCTTCACTGCCGTAACATTGACCCGCATGTGGGTCGCCGGCTGGCTGCGCAAGGCGCGGCCAAGCGATATCAATCTGTAAGGGGGGCATGACGATGAAACTGTTGAAGCTTGTCCCCGACGACACGAACATCAAGTTCCTCAAATGGCGTGTGCCCTTTTTCGTGGTCAGCATTCTGCTGATCGCCGCGAGTTGGGCGCTGGTGATGACCAAAGGACTCAACTTCGGTGTCGATTTCGCCGGCGGCCAGGAAATCCGGGTTACCTTCAACGAAACCGCTGAAGCCCCTGTGGCCGATATGCGCGAGACGGTGGGCGCGCTCGAAGGCATTGGCGATCCGGTGATCCAGCGATTCGGCGCCCCCAATGAAGTTTCGATCCGGGTGAAGCTTCCGCCGGAAGCTGAAGGCAATCCCGACTACGCCGACCAGATGACACGGCAAATCACCGATGCCTTGAAACAGGGGCATTCGGACTTGCGGATTGATGGGGTCGACTCAGTTTCCGGGAAGGTCTCGGGCGAATTCCGCAACGATGCGGTACTGGCACTGCTCGCTGCCATGCTGGCTGTGGCGATCTACATCTGGATACGCTTCGAATGGCAGTTCGGCGTGGGCGGCCTGTTCGCACTGTTCCACGACGTGTCATTGACTCTGGGCATGTTCGCGCTGTTACAGCTCGAATTCAGCCTTCAGATCATCGCGGCGATCCTGGCGATCATCGGCTATTCGCTCAACGACACCATCGTGGTTTACGACCGCATCCGCGAGAACCTGAAAAAGTACCGCAAGATGGACGAAGCCGAATTGCTCGACCTTTCGGTGAACGAAACATTGGCGCGTACCGTGATGACCAGCCTCACGCTGCTGGTCGCGTTGGTGCCGCTGTTGTTGTTTGGCCCGGCGAGCCTGTTCGGCATGGTTGCGGCGATCACGTTGGGCATCTTCGTCGGCACCTATAGCTCGATCTACATGGCAGCGCCGCTGCTCGTGTGGATGGGTGTGACGTCCGACAGCTTCGTGCCGCAGGAGAGCGAAGTCGACAAGCAGGAGCGGATTGCGCGCGGCCAGCTCTGACTCTCTAGAGCTTGCGGACCAGCATTTCCGCCACGGCGATCCATGGCGGGTTGTCGACTACCTGCTGCTTCTGCCCACTTCCGGGCGGGAGCACCCCGATGAACGTCCCCTGACGGTCGATCAGCCGACCGAAGGCAAAGCGCCCGCCCGCGCGAGGCACTAGCACGTCACGGTTGATGGCATGGCCAGCCGCATCGGGTGCGAGTTGGCGCAGCCAGATTAGGTCGCCCGGGCGGAATTCGCCGACGCTTTCCTCGACACTCAGAACCGTCAGCGCGCCCTCGCCGCCCAAGGCACTCGGCAGGATTGCCTCGCGCGGCTTTGTCAGCGGCTCCGGGCCGGAGGCGCGCAGGATGGCAACCACCATTGGCGCGGGAGTCTCTTCCGACCTCACTAGCGTTTCGGGATCGACGTCGAGCGCGGCGGCAATCCGCTCCATCCATTTGAGCGAAAGACTGCGCATTCCCGTTTCGAGCCGACCGATTGTTTGCGGTGTGGTGGGCGGCGAACATGCCTCGGCCAGCTCGGCCAGAGTGAAGCCCTTGCTCTTGCGAATGTCGCGAATGCGATTGATCACGTGCAGCCCTCGCTTGAATATAACCTTATTGGTAAATTCGCTTTCCTACACGAACCTTCGCGTAGCAAGTCCGCGACCGGAATCATCAACAGGAGACGGGTGATGCGGCAGATGCTGGTCGAACGCGAGCTAACCGAAGAGGGGCCCATTCGCGGCTCGGGCGCGCTTGGAAAGCGCCGGACAGTAACGGTGAGCATCGCGGAATCGTCCTTGAGCTGGCTCTATGCCCGCGGGCACCCTGACGACCGGCTGTTCGATGCCGGCGAAAGGCTGCGCACCAACTACGAGTGCGCGCAACTCGGTGCCAATGTCACTATGCGCTGGGGTCCGGTGCGGGTGAAGGCGAGCGGGGATACCGGCCTTTCGCCTACCGAACGACAGATTGCTGCCAAGGCGCGCTTCGATGGTGCGCTCGAAGCGGCCGGCAGCGGCTTGCAGAACGTACTTTGGCGCGTCGTCTGCGCAGGAGAGAGCCTTCCGGAGGCGGAGAAACTGCTCGGCTCTGGCCCGCTCGCAGCGGCAAGCTGGTGCTCAGGCTTGCCTTCAATCGGGTGGCAAACTTCTGCCGGATCAGCCCGCCAGCGGCCCCCGGGCGAAACCCTTGCGGGTGATCTCGTAAACGACATGCTGCACGAAGCGGCCTTTGAACTCGCCATCTTCGGCCATGTCGGTCAGCACACCGCCGATCTTTTCCATCGCCTTGCGGCTGCGCCAATTGGCAGAGCCCACGCGAAACAGCACGCGTGGCACGCTCGTCAGCGCGTGCGCCAGCATCAGCCGCTTCAATTCGCGGTTGAATGCACCACCCCAATATTCGCGCGCAAGATAGGTCCAGCCGATCTCTATCGCGTCGGGATCGAACGGAGTCGGCCGGTATTGCGAACTGCCGATTATCCGCCCGCTCGCCCGATCGGTCACGGCCAGCGCGCCGGCATTGTTCAGGCCGTCCTGAAAGAACGGGCCGAACACCTCCGGTTGCCAGCGGTCATTGATCGGATGCTGTTCCCACAGCAGCGGATCCGAAGCGACTTGGAACAGCGCATCCCAGTCATCGATTGCCAGCGGCCGGAGCCGCAACCGCTCCCCTTCGAGGACCGGCTGCCAGTCCACTTCAGCCGGTGACCGCGGCGATCGCGCCGATGAACTTGTCGATGTTGCCCATCGTCAAGCCGGCAATGTTGATGCGGCCCGAACCGGCCATATAGACGGCGTGATCCTTGCGCAGCGCCAAGACCTGATCGGGGCTGAGCGCCAGCGTCGAGAACATTCCGGTCTGGGTCTCGTGCGCCTT
>JALRKY010000048.1 GCA_023260985.1 Altererythrobacter sp.
AGCCGCGGTGGCAGCATTCGAGCGCGGTGCGCATCACTTCGGTGTTGCCCGTGCAATCGAAGCTGAAGTCCGCCCCGCCATCGGTCATCAGCAGCACCTTGGCGATGATGTCGTCGCGGCTCATGCCCGTGGTGTTGAGGAAGTCGGTCATGCCGAACTTGCGGCCCCAGTCCTCGCGGTCGGGGTTGATGTCGATCCCGATAATCTTGCTCGCCCCCGCCAGCTTCGCGCCTTGGATCACGTTGAGACCGATACCGCCCAGGCCAAACACCACGACATTATCGCCAACCTGCACCTTGGCGGTGTTGACCACCGCGCCAACGCCGGTGGTGACGCCGCAGCCGATGTAGCAGCTGGTCTGGAACGGCGCGTCTTCGCGGATTTTCGCGACCGCGATTTCGGGCAACACGGTGAAGTTCGAGAAGGTCGAACAGCCCATGTAATGGAAGATGGACTCGCCCTTGTAGCTGAAGCGGCTCGTACCGTCGGGCATCAACCCCTTTCCCTGCGTGGCGCGGATCGCGGTACACAGATTAGTCTTGCCGCTGAGGCACGATTTACACTGACGGCATTCGGGCGTGTAGAGCGGGATCACATGATCGTCGGGCTTCACCGAAGTGACGCCGGGCCCGACTTCGCGCACGATCCCCGCGCCTTCATGGCCCAGTATCGAAGGGAAGATGCCTTCGCTGTCGAACCCGTCGAGCGTGTAGGCATCGGTGTGGCAAATGCCGGTCGCCATGATCTCGATCAGAACTTCGCCGTGCTTCGGCCCCTCAAGGTCGACTTCGACGATTTCGAGCGGCTTCTTGGCTTCGAAGGCAACGGCGGCGCGGGTCCTCATATGACGGCTCCATGAATAAGGCCTAGTCCACTGTTGAATGTCCTAACGGCCAAGGACAGAGGCTTCGCCTTTTATGAGTAAAAGAAGGTCGAGTTTGTCTCTCTGATTATTATCACGAAAATGAATTGAATAAATGATATCGCAGGGATCTTAGAAGTACTCTTAGATCTGGAAAAGCCTCCAAAAACATGCGAGGATATCATTGGGTCTATTTTACCAGAGACCCATCCTTGATCACATGCGACACACTTTCGAGCGCCCGAACATCCTCCAGCGGATTGCCCTCCACCGCGATCATGTCTGCGAGGTACCCCGGCGCGATTGCGCCCAGCCTGCCCTGCTGCCCCAGGACACCAGCCGCCTCTATTGTGGCCGCCCGGATCGCCTGTGCAGGCGTCATCCCGTTGGCGACCATATAGGCGAACTGGCGCGCGTTGATCCCGTGCGGGTAGACTCCGCTGTCACTACCGAAAGCGAGTGATACGCCCAGTTCGACCGCGCGGCGGAAGTTGTCGCGCTGGATCTGCGTGGTCTCGCGGTTCTTGCGCAAATACTCTTCCGGCCATCCCTCGTCAGTGCCGATCCGGTCGATATAGTCCCCGTTGAACACATCCATGACCAGCCAGACGCCGTGCTCGTGCGCCATCAGAAGGCCTTCTTCGTCGATCAGGCTGGCATGTTCGATGCTGCGCACCCCGGCCCGGATCGCATTCTTGATCCCTTCTGCTCCATGCGCGTGGGCGGTCGCATAGGAACCGCGCGCGCGGGCCACTTCCACCGCAGCGCGCATCTCCTCTTCGGTCAGTTCGGGTTCGCCCGGCTCGGTCCCCATCGCGAGCACAGCCCCGGTGCCGATCAGCTTGAGGAAGTCTACGCCATGGCCAAACAGGAACTCGGCCTTCTCCCGCGCTTCGTCCGGGCTGGTGAGCACGCCCAGCCGCATATCGGCGGGAAGCTGGTCATTGGGTATGACGCCATTGAGCTCACCCCCGCCGCCAGGATGGGTGAGATAGGCCCCGGCGACGAACATGCGAGGACCGGGCACAAAGCCGCTATTGATCGCGTCGCGCAGCACCACATCGGTCAGCCCGCGATAAGTGCCGACATCGCGGGCCGTGGTGAAGCCTGCCTCCAGCGTTACCTTGGCGTTGTGCGCGCCAATCAATGCGGTGAGCTGCGGCGAAGTCTTGAGCGGCAGGGCAAGGTCAGCTTCCTGCCCCGCGTCCGCCAGATGCGTGTGCAGGTCGATCAGGCCCGGCAGGACGGTATAGGCCGACCAATCGATGCGTTCTGCACCTTCCGGTGTCGCCCCACATGGTTCGACCCGCGCAATCTCGCGCCCATCGGTCAGAATGCACTGACCGTCCCGCACCTCGCCTTTCTCGACATCAAGCAAGCCGCCCGCCTCGACATAGAGCGAACTGGCAATTGAAGGTGCCGGCCCAAGCAGCGCGGTAGCGAGAAGAAGCGCCCTCACTTGGAAGCGAGGTCCGTGAGCAGCGCCTGATAGTAACTGATGCTGCGCCCGATATCATCGATCGGCACGCGTTCGTTGAGGCCATGCGAGTAATCGTCGCTGTCCTTCATGAAGGTCCCGCTCGCGCCATAGCTCGGCACCCCGAGCGCCCGGTACCACATCGAATCCGACGCGCCCGAAGCCTGCGAGGCAATGATCGGCACATTGCCGAAAGCCTTGTGAACCGCCCTAGTCGCCGCATCGACAAATGCCTTGTCATAGGGCGAAGCGTCGGCCTCGACGACATATTCGGGATTGACCTCCTCGATTGTCAGTGCGGGCTCGGCCGCAACCTGCTTCAGTTCCTCGATTATCGAGGCCTTGGAATGACCCGGGAAGATCCGGCAATTGACGTATCCTGTCGCTCGCTGGGGCAGGGCATTGAGGGCATGGCCGCCCTCGACCATGGTCGGAACGCAGGTCGTACCGATATCGCCGATCGTCGCGGGATTGCCGCGCAGGACGGCGATCGCTGCCTTGTCGGTCGGGTCCTTGGCAAAGGCGCGCATGGCCGCGGCGAGCAGTGGGTCGCTTTCGAAATCGGCTGCCTTGCTGAAATAGTCGCCCGTGATGTCGTTCAATTCCGGCGTGAAGCGATAGGCGCCGATCCGGGCCAGTGCTGCGGAAAGCTGGGCGATGGCATTCTCGTCGCGCGGGGTCGAGCTGTGGCCGCCCGGATTGGTCACTTCCAGCTTGAAATCGCCATAGGTCTTTTCCGCACCCTGCCAGCTCCAATAGGCAGGCTTACCGCTCTCCTGGTCAAGCGACCCGGATGCACCATCGACATTGAGGACCAGCCTGGCATTCCTCAGCCGCTCGGCGATGATCTTCGAGGTGACCATCGTTGTCTCTTCATCGCCCGAATAGGCGATCACGATGCTCCGCTTGGGCTTGAAGCCCTGTTTGCGCAGTTCGATCAGCGCGACCAAGGCCTGCACCGCATCGAACTTGGTATCGCTTGCCCCGCGACCATAGAGATAGCCGTTTTCGATAACCGGTGTGAAAGGGTCGCGTTCCCAATCCTCGGGCTTGGCTTCGACCACGTCCATATGCGCGGAAATCACGATCGGGCCGAGCGAAGGGTCGCGGCCGGTCCAGGTTGCAATCAGATAGGCAGTATCATCGACCGGGACGATCTCGATATCGCTCGAAGACCAGCCTACCGCCAGCAGGGCGTCGCGGAACAGGGCAGCCACTTCACCGGTCTGGTTGCCTTCGCCCCGCACAGAACGCAGCGCAATCGCCTTCTGCGACAGGTCCAGCACTTGCACCTCGGCCCCTGCGCTGCCTCCCGCCATCGCCGGGAAAGAAACCATGGCCAGCAGGCCCGCCAGAACGCCAGTCACTCGCATTGTAATCTCCCGAGATTGCGCCGACTGACTAGCACAGGCTGGAGTTAGCCAAAGCGCTTTTCGTCAGATCGCGGAAAATCGGGCAAAGCTGCCGCCATCGGCGATCACCTCCCGTGCGCAATTGTGGCCCGGCGCCCCGGTCACCCCGCCGCCCGGATGCGCACCCGCTCCGCACATATAAAGCCCCTTTACCGGGCCGCGATAGGCACCGTGGCCTAGGACGGGGCGCGCCGACCACAGCTGGTCGAGGCTCATATGTCCATGCATGATGTCCCCGCCCACCAGGCCGAACTTCTTGTAGAGCCCCTTGGGGCTGAGCACCTGCCGCCCCAGAATAGATGCACGGAAGCCCGGCGCGTGCTTTTCGACCGTGTCAATGATCGTATCGGCCGCCGCGTTCTCTTCATCGTCCCAGTCGCGCCCTTTGGGGAGTTCGGGCGCAAATTGCTGGCAGAACAGGCTGGCGACATGCTGACCCTCAGGAGCAAGCGTGTCATCCACTGTCGAGGAGATCAGCATCTCGACGATAGGTGACTTCGACCAGCCGTGCTGCTTCGCATCGAGGAAGGCGCGGTCCATGTAGTCGAGCGTCGGCGCAATGATGATGCCCGACTGGTGGTGCTCGCCCGGTTCGGGCAGGCAGGTGAACTTCGGCAATTCACTGAGCGCGACATTCATGCGGAAGGTGCCGCCCCCCGCCTTGAAACCGCGCATACGGCGGCGAAAGTCCTCCGGCTGGTGCTGCTCGGCGAGCATCTTCCCGTAAAGCAGCTTCGGCCCGACATTGGCGATCACCCGCTTGGCGGCAATCTCTTCGCCGCTTTCGAGCCGCACCCCGGCGACCTTTTCACCATCGACCAGCACTTCGGCGACCGGCGCTTCAAGGCTGATTTCGACTCCGCATTCGTGGCAGACCCGGGCCATGATCTGGGTGATTGTGCCCATCCCGCCGACTGAATGGCCCCAGGCACCCTTCTTGCCGTTCACTTCGCCGAAAACGTGGTGCAGCAGGACATAGGCGCTGCCCGGTGTATCGGGCGAAGCGTAATTGCCCACAACCGCATCGAAACCGAAGGCCGCTTTGACCGCTTCGCTTTCGAACCAGCTGCCAAGGAAGCTGGTCGCGGACTTGGTGAAAAGGTCGAGCACATCGCGCTTTGCCTCGAGGCCCAGGCGGGAAAGGCCCCAGCCCTGGGTTGCTCCAGCCACGAGCGTGCGCAGACCTTGACCGACATTGGGCGGGGACTTGAGCGCAAGGCTGCGCAGGACTTCGGCGACACCTTCCAGTGCGTCGTAGTAATGCGGCAGTGCCTCGGCATCGGCGTGCGAGAACTTGCGGAACTCCGCCTGCGTGCGCTCCAGCCCGCCGCCCAGCTTGAGATAGCCGCCGTCTTCCTGAGGCAGGAAGTTGGAGATCGGTCGTTCGATCACGCAATAGCCGTAATCGTGCAGGCGCATGTCGGCGATGACCTTGGGCTGGAGGAGGCTGACGGTGTAGCTCGCCACCGAATTGCGGAAGCCGGGATGAAACTCCTCGGTCACGGCTGCCCCGCCGACAACTTCGCGCCGCTCGACAATGCGCACCTTCAGACCCGCCTGTGCGAGGTAGAAGGCGCAGACGAGGCCATTGTGCCCCGCCCCGATAATCACTGCGTCATATGCCTTGGTCATACTCGGCTCCACCCTGCCTTGGGTTGCTGTTCCAGTCGTGCTTCGGGAATGATCTGTCGGATGCGGCTGCAGAAGTGCCGCAGGCAGACTTCCTTATCGCTCAGCGGCCCCATCGAGAATGTGCGCGAAGCCATGCCCTGCTGAACCCGTGTGATCAGCGCGGTATCCTCAGCATTGACCTGCCGGTTTATGCGCCAGTTGAGGTAACGTGCAGCGCGCATCTCTCGCCGCTCGTCAGGCAGGACATAACTGATCTCGCGGATCAGGCATGTCATCGGACCGGTCGGCAGCCACTGCATGAAATCGACCTGGTCGGGATAGATATCGAAAGCGACATTGGGCCAGAGCTTGAAATAGAACCAGTGGCGCTGGCGCTCTGGCGGCAAGTGCGGCACGGGCGGAAGCAGGCACTGGTACATGCGTTCGGACCAATTGGCCGAAGGCTTGTCCATCAGATCGCCCCACATCCGGTCGACATGCGGTTCGGCCTCGATGCCGTAGCTCTTGCCGAACAGGCGCGTAAGGCCGGGGTGCGCAACGGGAATGTGCAGCCCGTCCGAATAATTGTCGCCCACGTTTTTCCAGTTCACTTCGCGCGGGCGCAATGTGACGCGGCCCAGCGCGCCAAGTTCTTCGAAGCGGTAGGGATCGACCATGGCTTCATAAGGGGCCATCATTTCGGCCACGGACGGCCCGCCGTCATCTTCCAGCCGCACGAAGATAAAGCCGCGCCAGATCTCAAGTTCCACCGGCACCAGACCGGCCTTGCTCCGGTCGAGGGTAGGATAGCTGGCGGCATCGGGCACGCCGGTCAGCCGCCCGTCAAGGTCGTAGGTCCATGCGTGATAGGGGCACACCAGCTTCTTCGCGCAGCCATGGGCGCCATCGACAATGCGCGAGCCGCGATGGCGGCAAACATTGGTGAAGGCGCGCAGCACATCGTCGCGCCCGCGCACCACGATAACGCTTTCACCGCAATAGTCGAGCGTATGCCAATCGCCGGTCCCTGGGATGTCGCTCACATGGCAAACGACCTGCCAGCTGGGGCGGAAAATGCGGTCAAGCTCCAGCCAGAAGAATTCCTCGTCCTGGTAAGTCCACGCGGGAAGGCTCCACCCTTCGAGCGGATCAACCTGCGCGTCGTTTGCTGCTTGCGTTGCCATAAGCGATTCCTTGATATACACTCGTATAACAAGGGCGCCATGGCCGCACAACCATCCTTCTCCCGAGCCGCGCCGGACGAGCGGCGGCAAAGCCTGATCGAGGCTTGTGCGCGCGTACTTGCGGAAAAGGGGGCGGCGGGCGTCTCCGTGCGGGCGATCTGCGCCGAAGCGGGCGTTTCGCCCGGTCTGCTGCGCCACTACTTCAGCGGCGTATCGGAAGCGATTGCCGAGACCTATCGCTGGACGGGCGAACGGATCGCAACGGCGCTGGAAGAATCCGTAGCGGCGGCAGGCGATGATCCTCGTGCGCGACTGCTCGCCTATGTTACCGCCAGTTTTCGCCCACCCATCGCCTCGCCCGACCTTCTCGCCAGCTATGTCGCCTTCTGGAGTCTTACCCGCAGCGACCCGCTGGTCGCCGAGGTCCGTTCCGAGATCTACGGCGATTTCCACCTCGGGCTGAAAGCACTGCTCTTGGAATTTCGCCGCGATCTTGCCGACCCGCGCATCGCCGCCATCGCCCTTACGGCTCTGATCGACGGATTATGGCTTGAACTGTCGCTGGGCGATGCGCCCTTCACCCTGGAAGAGGCAGAGGCATTGGCGGAAAAATGGCTAAGTAGCGTGTGCGGCTAGCCGGGCCTCGCGCCTGGTCCACCAATAGATTGGCAAGCCGAGTAAAGTCAGTGCCAAGCTCCAAGCGTCAGCTTCGAATCCTGCACCCCATAGCGTCCAGACAGAATAGGCCGCACCAAGAACTGCAAAGGGTCGTGCTACCTTGAGCTTCCACGCTGCCAGAGCGAGTGCGAGATAGAACCAGAGAACCGCCGAAGTCGTGAGCAGCAACAGGAATTCGAACAAGCCTTGCATGCTGTGGCCCGAATTAAGCAGCAAGAAGCAGCTTGCGACCAACGAACCGAACACCAAAGCACGGCGTGGAGTGCCGCGCGCGTCCGTACCCGCAAACCAGCGCGGCATTTCGCCTTTGACAGCCATAGCCCGTGGCATTTCGCCCTGAACCAGCACCCAGCCGTTGACGGCGCCGATACAGCTGACGATCGCGAAGAGCGAGACAAACGCCGCTGGACCGGGGTTCCAGAAACGTTCGACGAACGTGGCCAGCGGAGCGGGTGAGGTGCTCGCAACCTCATGCGGCAGCATTAGCCCCACTGCGGAACACACCAGTAGGTAGAAGAGTCCCGTGAGCGCGGTGCCAAACATGGTCGCACGCGGAACGTTAATCTCCGGATCGCGCACTTGCTGCGCGGCGGCACTGGCGGTTTCGAACCCGAGCAGCGCCCACAGGCAGAGCGCGGCGGCAGCCGAGACATGCGGGAAGGCGATCTTTGCTGGCTCAAAGGGGGCGAGCTCCGCGTCACCTGTCACAAGCAAGCCGACGGCGAGTGCAATCACCAGCAGCAAGGGAAGCACCTTGATCACGGTGGTAAGAATCTGGAAGTTTCCGGCAGTATGCGTCCCGCGTAAGTTGATTAGGGTGATCGTCCACACAATTACCAGGGCGCCAAGCACTGGGCCGAAGGGAATGCTTTCAATCCCTGGCACGAGGGCCGAGAAATAGCTGACCGCAGCGACAGCGATGGTAACCGTCGCGACCCAAATGGTAATCAGGTAGTTCCAACCAAGCAGCACGCCGGCGAGCGGTCCAAAGGCTTTGGTGATGAATCCGACCAAATCGTCGGCATCGCGCACCTGCCGGGTCAGGCAAGCAATCGTCCAGGCAAGAACTAAAGATCCACCGATGGTAAAAATCCAGCCACCGATGGCATTCCAGCCGAACGGGGCAAGACTGGCTGGAAGCAGGAATACTCCGCTCCCAATCATGTTTCCCATGACCAGGGCGATGGCAGCAACAAGGCCGAGGTTGCGCCCCGGCCTTGCTGTTTGTTCGGTCATGTCAGCCGCCCGATCAGAAATCGATACCGGCCTTGATCCCTACGATGCGCGGCTTGATCACGTAATCGTAGAACACGCCGCCGGTGTTGCTGATCCCGTCAGGATCGCCGCAAGTCGTTTCAAGACATTGCACGCCCGAATTGATCACCCCGCGCTCGTCGAAGAGGTTGGTGGCGAAGAGTTCGAACCGCAGATTGTCCTGCTTCACGCCCAGGCTGAGATCAACCGTGGTATAGGCATCGAAAAACCCCTTCAGGCTGTTCTCGAAGGTCCTCAGATCGCTCCGCCTTTTCCCGACATGGGCCAAAGCGCCCTGGAAATGCGCATCCCAATCACCAAGCGGGAATTCGTAACGCGCCACGGCATTGCCCTTGAACTTGGCAGTCACCGGCAGGCGCGAGCCCGACGGAGCCAGCAAGCCGTTCTCGCGACCATCGCCGGGATCATAGGTACAGTCGAAGTCCGGGTTCGCAATCACACAGAAATCTCGACGGATCGTGGCATCGTTGTAGCTGCCAGCGAGCGACAGCATGAGGCCACCCTCGCGATAGTTCAGGTCAGCCTCGATGCCGCGGATGCGGGCGATACCGGCATTGCGGATTTCGGTCAGGCCATTCTCGCCCAGGAAGGACAGCTGGATATCGTTCCAGTCCTCCTGATAAACCGCACCGTTGAAGGTGACGTTACCGAACTGCGTTTTCCAGCCGAGTTCGTAATTGTCGAGCGTGTCTGGGCCGTAGGGCGGCAAGGTGCCGCGACGGTTAATGCCTCCCGGGCGGAAACCCTGCGACCATGTGGCATAGACCATGGCATCGTCATTGATCTTGTAGGTCGCGTTGATCTTGTAGATCGCGTCCGTATCCGAAGTGGTCTTGTCGAGGTTGGTACAGGGTGTACCTTCGACCACAGCCCCTGCAAAACATGCAGCCTCGCCCGTACGGCTCGAGAAGTTGGCGTTGTAGCCAAAAAAGCCGATCAGCGAGTTATTGTAGCGATAGAGCCGCGCACCGCCCGTAAGCGTGAGCTTGTCCGTCACATCGTAGCTGATCTCGCCAAAGGCAGCATAGTCGCGGTCAGTCCTGTTCTGACGGGTCAGCCAGACATTGCTCTGAGTACCAGTTACGACGAAGAGATCTGTCAGATTATCAATGATGTAATTCTGCTCAATCTCGTGCCTCTGACGCTGGGCAAAGACGCCACCGATGAAACGAAGCGGGGCCTCCTGCGGACTGCTTACACGCAATTCGCCAAACATCCGGCGATATTTGTCGCCGCCCTGAATATATTGATTGGGGCTGATTAAATCGTAATTGTTATCGTAGAAATAGGCCCCGTATCCATAAAGCGCGTCATAGAAAAAGGCATAATCTGAGTAGTCAGCGTCGACCTTGTCGCGCCGCCACAGATGTCCACCAGTCGCGACAATGTCCCAATTTCCGATTTTGCCCTCGATTGTGAGAGCCGCCTGGAGCCACTTGTCCTTGGAATACTCGCGATTATACTGAACGGTCTGGAGCGACTTGTTTACCGCAGTTGAACGTTCCTGCGCAAAACTGCCATCGGCCTGCTGAACTTGGCCCATCACAGTCGGGCGGATCGTCCAGCTTTCATCAAGCTCAATACCTAAAGCAAGCCGAGCACCGTATGTATCGACTTCATTGTAGTCCTCTTCTACGAAATTAGAGTTAGCCTGCGTGATGCCGGATGTAGGATAAGTTCTACGACCGAAAACGTTATCGAGGTAACCGGCGTCTTTTCGGTACCAGGCCACGAGGCGCAACGCCGCTCTGTCAGACAGGCGCGCGTTGTAAAAGCCCTCAGCCGTTCCGCCGATCCCACCGTGGGCCGCCCTGTTGAGTTCCAGGTCCATCGAGCCGTAGTTACTAGAATAATCAGGCTGGTTGGTGACCATCTTGATTGTTCCCGCCATCGAGCTTGCGCCATATAGCGTGCCCTGCGGCCCGGCCAGAGCTTCCACGCGAGCTAGGTCATATGCGTGGATGTCGAGCGATCCCTGGATGGTCGTGATCGGCATTTCGTCAAGATAGGTGCCCACCGTAGGTAGCGAGGCAGAGTGGTTGGCGTTCTCGCCCGAGGCCACGCCTCGAAAATAGACCTGGCTAAAGCCCGGCGAAAGCGTCTGGATCGTCACCGAAGGCAGAAACTTGACCGCATCCTGCAGCTCGTTAACCTGCAGCTCATCGAGCTTTTCTGTGCCCATCGCTGTAATTGCCACTGGCACATCTTGCAGATCCTGAGCACGCTTCTGCGCGGTGACGATTATCACATTGCTATCTGCATCCGCACTGGTTTGCGCCAGCGCTGGCGCAAAAGAAACCAAGGCACTGCTCGCCAGCAGCACAGACGAAAGCGCGCGAAGATTGCGATTAACCGACATTGCCAAGTTGCTCCCTTTATGCTCAAGCCTTAGACCGCCACAATCCTTACGGTTTGCCAATGCCAATTGCACAAATTTATCTGTTTGGGGCCGATTCGTGCAGACTATGGTATTTATGCCACGGTGAAATCAGCCTTCTCTGAAAGAATAAGTTTCCGTTAGATCGCCAAGGGCCTCCTTCAAGGGCCCGAGCCACATCTCGTAAGGTTTCCATTGCCCGACACCGTCACGATTAATCGGGCGCCGGACCTGTTCTGAGGAAGCGGTACGCACTGCGCGCTCGTTGTGGTGAAATTGCATACATGCTTCTTCAAATGGAAGGCCCATGTAATTCAGCAAAGCGCGCACCTCTCGCTCCGGGTTCTCCAACAGCCGCTCATGAATGACGCGGTGAACGCGCCCCGGAAGTACGCGGTCATAGTGATCCATTGCCCTCACATAATCGACGTAATATCGGCCGATGTGCTCGAGTGAATAGGAAAACGCTTGGCCCTTAGCGTAATGCTGACGGAAGTTCGAAAAGCAGCAATCAAGTGGGTGACGCCTAGCGTCGATAATCTTTGCATTAGGCAGGATGAGGTGGATGAAGCCTGCGTAGCTCCAATTGTTGGGCAACTTGTCAATGTAGAAGGGCTTACCGCTCTTTCGCTGTACTCGGGTGCGCTCAAGGAACTCCGCGCCCAATTCGGCGAAGCGCTCATACGGCAGGTCCACGACGGCATCGGGCCAATCGCGCAGGTCGCCACCCGCCCTTCTAGCCTCGCGCATTGCGATTGCAGGAATGTCTGGCAGCTCCATCGTGCCTTCTACCAGAGAATGGCTGGAAAGTATCTGCTCAAGCAGTGTTGAGCCTGCGCGAGGCAGGCCAAGGATGAAAACGGGGTCAGGCGAAGGATCACCAACGCCTTTGCGCTCAGCAATGAACGCGGGCGTTAGTGTCTTGGACATCCCATCAACTTGGTCTGCAATTATTTGTGGATCGTAACACAGCTCAGCACAGCGCAACGCATTCCCTGAATTGTAATGAATAAAACTTTTGTCGGCATCGCCCCGATCGCCCCAAGCCTTGCCGAGCGCGAAGTGAAGGTGAAGGGCGTCCTCATTTGCAGGCCCTGCCTCAAGTGCGGCTTCCATAGCCGCGACATCCTCATCGACAAAGCTGACGGTCTTAAGGTTCGCGAGGCTCCACCAAACCTCACCGAGACCGGGCTGGCTTTCGAGCGCACGTCGATAAGCAGCCACCCCCTCGTCCTGGCGCCCGACTGTTTTAAGCATGTGTCCATAGCTCATCCAAAGCTTGGCGTGATGGGGAAAGATTTCGACTAGATCAGAATAGATCTTGAGCGCCTCGTCATAATCACCGATCCGCCCCAGCGTAGCTGCCATCAGGTTGCGGTTGCCCGGGTTGGCAGGATCGCGGTCAAGCACGTTATCGAGTACCTTAGCGGCTTCTGCGTATCGGCTCTGCTTATAAAGAACGGTCGCCAGATTAGCTCGAGCTGCTAAAAATTCAGGCGCAATTTCAATTGCCCTGAGCAGCAAACTCTCCGCATCTTGCAAACGTCCGATGCGGCCAGCAAGCTCTGCCATGAGCCGAATTGCTGCAGCGTCAGTCGGCTGAACCCGGAGCCTGTCTCGTAACAAAACTTCCGCCATTTGGAGGTCATTCTCTAGCATGGCAGAGGCAATGGCTATCATTTCTGGGTCAAGTGAAGTGGCGCGGATTGCGGCCATATCGGCAGCGGCAGCCTCTTCGTCGAAGCCCAGCTTGCGCAGTGCCTTAGCCATAAAGCGATGTGCAGGCGCATTGCCCGGGTTATGTGAAATTGCAGATTGCAATCGTCTAATTGCGGCGGCCGGATTTTGCTCGACCAGCTCGGCGATGGTCAGCTGCGACCCTGATGGGTCGAGAGATGAATTAGGACTATCTGTACTCATTGCGGGTGCCTATCACGGCAATCAGCGCTGTCAAAACTGCCTCGCAAAGGCGGTTCGCTTTTGCCTAGCCGCCTGGGCGAAAGTTGATGCCTGGCGGGTCCAAAACAAGGTCAAGGATGAAGTAAGAATTTCCGTCTCGGAAGCGGAAAGTTGCTAGTCGCCCGGGCGATACGGGGAGGACCAGTAAAGTCCGCAGCCCTGATCAACTGTTCGTTGGAAGACAACAAAAATGCCGAACCGGTGCAAGCCGCCTTACAAACGGTCGGCAAAGTCGGGCACGATCCCGGTGTCAGCTCGCGCCTGGGCAAAGCTGTCTTCCTAATTCCCGCAAGCGCGGCGCCTTCTCAATTGCGCGCGCGCACGAATAGCTATTCCTTACCATGCTTAACGAATGCTTCGTTCTTCGCAGTTGCAAAAATCATTTCATGTCGCCATGTGGGGTGTAAGCGATGAGAAAGCTGCGTAATGCGGCCTCTGTAGTTGCGCTTAATTGCCGGTTGGCGTTCGAGGAACGGTCGCACCCGCCGGCATCTGACAGGATGGATTTTGTTAATGGGATACCCCGTGCCCCAGGGCTTGTATGATCCGCGCAATGAACATGACGCCTGCGGCGTCGGTTTCGTCGCGCATATCAAGGGCGAGCAATCGCACGCGATCATCACCCAGGCGCTCGAAATTCTTAAAAACATCGACCACCGTGGAGCTGTTGGCGCCGACCCGCTGCTGGGCGACGGCGCGGGCATTCTGCTGCAGATTCCCGACCCGCTGTTCCGCAAATGGGCGAAGGACAATGGCAAGCACTTGCCCGCACCGGGCGATTATGCCCTAGCGATGTGCTTCATGCCGCGCGACGAAGCCGCGCGCGCCTTCGTGACCGAACAGTTTGAAAAGTTCACCGCCAAGGAAGGCCAGCGGCTGATCGGCTGGCGCGACGTGCCGGTGACACTCGATGGTTTGGGCAAGGCGGTGGTGAATTCGATGCCTGTGATCCAGCAGGCGATCATCGAGCGCGGCGAGAATTGCGCCGACCAGGATGCGTTTGAGCGCAAATTGATCGTGATCCGCAAGCAGGTGCAGAACCCGCTCCAGAAGCTCGAGGAAAAGCACAGCCTGCCGGGCCTGTCGGACCTATACATTCCGAGCTTCTCCAGCCGCACCATCGTGTACAAGGGGCTGCTGCTGGCGAACCAGGTCGGCAGCTTTTACGACGATCTGCGCGATCCCGATTGCGTCTCTGCTCTGGGTCTTGTGCACCAGCGCTTCAGCACCAACACCTTCCCCAGCTGGCGGCTTGCACACCCCTATCGCTTCATGGCGCACAATGGCGAGATCAACACTGTGCGCGGCAACGTCAACTGGATGAACGCGCGCCGCCGCACGATGGAATCGCCGCTGCTGGGGGCCGACCTCGACAAGCTGTGGCCGATCGTGCCGCACGGCCAGTCGGACACCGCCTGCCTCGACAATGCACTCGAGCTGTTGCTGCTCGGCGGATACAGCCTCGCGCATGCGATGATGATGCTGATCCCCGAGGCCTGGGCCAAGAACGAGCTGATGGACCCTGCCCGGCGCGCCTTCTACGAGTATCACGCCGCGCTGATGGAGCCGTGGGACGGCCCGGCCGCCGTGGCCTTTACTGACGGGCGCCAGATCGGCGCGACGCTCGACCGCAACGGCCTGCGCCCCGCGCGCTTCGTTGTCACCAAGGACGATATCGTCTGCCTTGCCTCGGAAAGCGGCGTACTGCCCTTCGCCGAGGAAGACATCGTGCGCAAATGGCGGCTCCAGCCGGGCAAGATGCTGCTGATCGATTTCGCGCAGGGCCGCATCATCGAGGATGAAGAGCTCAAGGCAGAGCTGACCGGCGCCCAGCCCTATGCCGAATGGCTCGGCAAGGCGCAGTACACGCTGGCCGACATCGACCATATCGAGCCCGAACTGTCCGAAGTGCCTCAGCACGAAACCTCGCTGCTGCAGCGCCAGCAGGCCTTCGGCTATACGCAGGAAGACATCAGCCACTTCCTCGAGCCGATGATGGTCAGCGGCGACGATCCGGTCGGCTCGATGGGCGCCGACACGCCGATCGCAGTACTATCGAACCGCTCGCGCCTGCTCTACGACTATTTCAAGCAGAACTTCGCGCAGGTGACGAACCCGCCGATCGACCCGATCCGCGAAGAGCTGGTGATGAGCCTGCTGTCGATGATCGGGCCGCGCCCGAACCTGCTGGGCATGGAAGCAGGCACGCACAAGCGGCTCGAAATCAGCCAACCGATCCTGACCAATGCCGATCTGGCCAAGATCCGCTCGGTCGAGGTCGCGCTCGATGGCGCATTCCGGACCGAGACGATCGACATCACCTGGCGCGCGAGCAAGGGCGCCAAGGGCCTGAAGATGGCGCTCAAGGAAATGTGCTGGGCCGCGACCGAAGCGGTGCTGCAAGACAAGAACATCCTCGTCCTATCGGACCGCGCACAGGGGCCCGATCGCATTCCGATGCCCGCGCTGCTCGCCACTGCGGCGGTGCACCACCATCTCGTGCGGCAGGGCCTGCGCATGCAGACCGGGCTGGTCGTCGAAACGGGCGACGCGCGCGAAGTGCACCACTATTGCGTGCTGGCGGGTTACGGCGCGGAAGCGATCAACCCCTATCTCGCTTTCGAGACGCTCGAAGAGCTGCGCGGGCGCAAGCACCCCGAGCTGACCCCTGCCGAAGTCCAGAAGAACTACATCAAGGCGGTGGGCAAGGGCATCCTCAAGGTCATGTCCAAAATGGGCATCTCGACCTACCAGTCATATTGCGGTGCGCAGATCTTCGATGCGGTGGGCCTGTCGAGCGAGCTGATCGACCAGTATTTCACAGGCACCGCCACCACGATCGAAGGCGTCGGCCTGACGGTCGTGGCCGAGGAAACCGTGCGCCGCCACGCGCAGGCCTATGGTGACAACCCGCTCTACAAGAACATGCTCGACGCAGGCGGGATCTACCAATACCGTCTGCGCGGCGAGGACCATGCTTGGGCCCCGCAGAACATCGCGCATCTCCAGCACGCAGTGCGTGGCAACAAGCCCAAGGATTATGAAGAATTCGCCCGCTCGATCAACGAGCAGTCCGAACGGCTGCTGACGATCCGCGGGCTGATGGAATTCAGGAAGGCCGACCAGCCGATCCCGCTGGACGAGGTCGAACCCGCCAGCGAAATCGTAAAGCGGTTCAGCACCGGGGCGATGAGCTTCGGCTCGATCAGCCATGAAGCGCATTCGACCTTGGCGATCGCGATGAACCGCATCGGCGGCCGTTCGAACACTGGCGAAGGCGGTGAAGAACCCGAGCGCTTCAAGCCGATGCCGGGCGGGGATTCGATGCGCAGCCGGATCAAGCAGGTCGCCAGCGGCCGCTTCGGCGTGACCACCGAATATCTCGTCAATTCGGACGATATCCAGATCAAAATGGCGCAGGGCGCAAAGCCCGGCGAAGGCGGCCAGTTGCCCGGCCACAAGGTCGACAAAAGGATCGGCGCGGTGCGCCATTCAACGCCGGGCGTGGGCCTGATTTCGCCGCCGCCGCACCACGACATCTATTCGATCGAAGACCTCGCGCAGCTGATCCACGACCTTAAAAACGTGAACCCGGTCGCGCGCATTTCAGTCAAGCTCGTGTCCGAAGTGGGCGTGGGCACAGTTGCCGCGGGCGTTTCGAAGGCGCGTGCGGACCATGTCACGATCTCGGGCTTTGAAGGCGGGACTGGCGCTTCGCCGCTCACCAGCCTGACGCATGCGGGATCGCCATGGGAAATCGGCCTCGCCGAAACCCAGCAAACGCTGCTGCTCAACGATCTGCGTTCGCGCATCGCGGTGCAGGTCGATGGCGGCCTGCGCACCGGGCGCGACGTCGCGATCGGCGCGCTGCTCGGCGCGGACGAATTCGGCTTCGCCACTGCGCCGCTGATCGCGGCAGGCTGCATCATGATGCGCAAGTGCCACTTGAACACCTGCCCGGTGGGGGTGGCGACGCAGGATCCGGTGCTTCGCAAGCGCTTCACCGGCCAGCCCGAGCATGTGATCAACTATTTCTTCTTCGTCGCTGAAGAACTGCGTCACATCATGGCCGAGCTGGGCTTCCGCACGGTCGAGGAAATGGTCGGCCGCGTCGACAAGCTCGACATGCGTCGGGTGGAGCGCCACTGGAAGGCCGCGGGCGTCGACCTGTCGCGCCTGCTGGCCCGGGTCGACATCCCTGCAGGTGCCCCGCTTCATCACACGCAGGAGCAGGACCACGGGCTTGAAGCGGCGATGGACAATGAACTGATCGCAGCCTGCAAGGATGCGATCGCGCAGGCCAAGCCGGTCCAGCTCGACCGCACGATCCGCAACGTCAACCGCACCGTGGGCGCGATGCTTTCGGGCGAGATCGCCAAGGCGCATGGCCTCTTAGGCCTGCCGCCCGACACGATCCGCATCAACCTGACCGGCGTGGCCGGGCAAAGCTTCGGCGCATGGCTTGCACATGGCGTAACACTCAACCTAACCGGCGACGCCAATGACTATGTCGGCAAGGGACTTTCCGGAGGCCGCATTATCGTGCGCCAGCCCGCCGGCGTGGACCGCGATCCGGGCCAGAACATCATCGTCGGCAACACCGTGCTCTATGGCGCGATCGCGGGCGAAACCTATCTCGGCGGCGTTGCGGGCGAACGCTTCGCGGTGCGCAATTCGGGCGCGATCGCCGTGGTCGAAGGCGCAGGCGACCATGCCTGCGAATATATGACCGGCGGCGTGGTGGTGGTTCTGGGACAGACCGGGCGCAACTTCGCCGCAGGGATGAGCGGCGGTATCGCCTATGTCTACGACCCCGAGGGCAAGTTCGAACAGCTGGTCAACCCGGCGCAAGTCGACCTGGCGCAGATGACCGGCGTGCGAGACGAGGAGGACGGCTCCGGCCGCCCCACGCAGCACCCGCGGTCGGTGCATGATTTCGGCATGGGCGACATGCTGCGGCACGATACCGAACGGCTGAAGATCCTGCTCCAGCGACACAAGCTGCACACCGGCAGCGCCAAGGCTGCGGCTCTGCTCGACAATTGGGACGCCGAAGTCACGCGCTTCGTCAAAGTGATGCCGCGCGACTACAAGCGCGCGCTCGAACAGCTCGAAGCCGAGCGCGACGAAGCCGCTTCGGTCGCGGCAGAGTAAAGTCAAGGAAAGCTAGAAAATGGGCAAGGAAACCGGCTTCCTCGAACTCGACCGCAGGGATCGCGACTATCTCGATCCCAACGAGCGGGTGCACAATTACCGCGAATTTGTCGTCCAGCCCGACGATGCGACCCTGCAGGCGCAGGCGAGCCGCTGCATGAATTGCGGCATTCCCTATTGTCACAACGGCTGCCCGGTGAACAACATCATTCCGGACTGGAACCACCTGGTCTATGAAGGCGACTGGAAGAGCGCGCTCGACATGCTCCATTCGACCAATAATTTCCCCGAATTCACCGGCCGCATCTGCCCCGCACCGTGCGAGGCAAGCTGCACGCTCAACATCGTCGACCAGCCGGTCACGATCAAATCGATCGAATGCGCAATCGTCGATCGGGGCTGGAAGGAAGGCTGGATCACTCCGCAAGTGCCCGCCCGCAAGACCGGTAAGACGGTCGCCGTAGTAGGTTCGGGCCCAGCCGGTCTCGCCTGCGCACAACAGCTTGCGCGGGCAGGACACACCGTCACCGTTTTCGAGAAGAACGACCGGATCGGCGGGCTACTGCGCTATGGCATCCCCGACTTCAAGATGGGAAAAGGCCATATCGACTTCCGCATCGAGCAGATGCAGGCCGAAGGCGTCACGTTCCACTATGGCGAAAACATCGGCGTCACCCGGCTGCTCGCCGTCGGCGCGGGGTCGCAGCCCGCCGTGGAATCGTTCGGTCCCGGCGCCTCCTGGCATGCGAGCACGGACGCCCTGCTGTCCGCGCTGCTGCCCGCGCTGCTGCCCGACCTGC
>JALRKY010000054.1 GCA_023260985.1 Altererythrobacter sp.
GGGGGGGGGGGGTCTTGTTGCGCGAAGTGGACGGTGGCTGGGTACCGCCGTTCTTAAGGTGGGTAGAGAGGCGGGTGAGAATTAATTCTACCGCTAAGTAATTGTTTTTATAAGATAGGTGGCGGAGAGGGAGGGATTCGAACCCTCGATAGAGTTACCCCTATACCGCATTTCGAGTGCGGCGCATTCGACCACTCTGCCACCTCTCCGCATGTCGGGTGCGCTTGCTGGCCTAGGCCCCGGTCGAAACGAGCGCGGCGGTTAGCTCAAGCCCCGCCCCTTGCCAAGCCCAAATTCGCGCCGAAGCTGGGGATGATGCATCACCCACATCTTGTTTCGCACCTGCAAAAACCCATATCCTGCGACCTATGGATCGCGCTGTGTTCTTTTCCAGCCAAGCGGGCCGCAACATCGATGCCCCGCGCCACGTCAAAACCCGCTTCGGGATCGGTGAGATCGTTCGCCACCGCATGTTCGATTTCCGCGGAGTGATCTTCGACATCGACCCCGTATTCGCCAATAGCGAAGAATGGTACCAAGCCATTCCCGAAGAGATCCGCCCGGAGCGCGACCAGCCGTTCTACCACTTGCTCGCGGAGAGCGAGGACAGTTCCTACGTCGCCTATGTCAGCCAGCAGAACCTTCTGCGCGATACGAGAGGCGGCCCCATCGACCATCCGCATATCGCGCAGCTGTTCGAACATTTCGATGGCGGGCGCTATCGCATGCGGCGCGCGCTGACCCACTGAGACTTGGGCTCAGTCCTTCAGCTTCCAGCCGGACTGGAGCACGCGATACACCACATAGGCCATCGACAGGTTGAGCACGCCCAGGCCGATCGCGGCCTGGATGATCGCTCCACTTCCTTCCCCGATGTCGCTTTCGCCCAGAAAGCCATAGCGGAAGCCCGAAATCACGTAGAAGAACGGGTTGGCGCGGCTGATCGCCTGGAACACGCCATGGAGGTTGTCGATTACGTAGAAAGTGCCCGACAGCAGCGACAGCGGCGCGATCACGAAGTTGGTGATCGCCGCGTTGTGGTCAAATTTTTCGGACCAGATCGAAGTGGCTAAGCCCATCACGCTGAGCATGATCGAACCCATCAAGCCGAACCAGATCACCGCCCACCAGTGTTCGACCCCAAGATGCACGCTCGGCCACAGCAGCATGGCAGCAGCCACGGTGCAGCCGACCATCACCGCGCGGGTCACCGCTGCGGCCACGATACCGGTCATCAGTTCGCCGGGCGAAAGCGGCGGCATCAACAGATCGATGATGGTTCCCTGGATCTTGCCCGAAAGGAGGGAGAAGGACGAATTGGCGAAGGCATTCTGCATCATGCCCATCACGATCAGACCCGGCGCGACGAAGCTGGCAAAGGGCACGCCGAGCACCATCCGCCCTTCGCGGCCCAGCGCGACGGTGAAGATTACGAGAAACAGGAGCGTAGTGACCGCCGGAGCCCAGATTGTCTGCGTCTGGACCTTGAGAAACCGGCGCACCTCCTTCATATAGAGGCTCCACAGCCCGATGCGGTTGATCCCGGTAATTACCGGTTCACCACGGGGCGGAAAACGGGTCCCCTCGCCCGAGAGTTCGCTATCGAGGGGTGCCTCCGGATCGGGGCTGGCTGCAGGTGCTTGATCGGCCATGCATGGGCGACTAGTGCGATGCAGCGGCTGTGACAAGTCGGGCGATGCGATCGCCCCGCTGGTAAACGACGCGGGGGCAGGCGAACAGGAACTGGAATTTCGATGAGCTGGACTGACGAGCGTATCGCAACGCTGAAGAAAATGTGGGAAGGCGGCGCCACCGCCAGCCAGATAGCCGACGAACTGGGCGGAGTGAGCCGCAATGCGGTCATCGGCAAGGCGCACCGGCTGGGGCTCAAATCTCGACCGTCTCCAGTCAAGGCGAGCGAGCAGTCCAAGGCAAGCGCGAATAAACCGGTAGCCAAGGCTGCGGGGGCAAAAAAGCCGGCCGCCAAACCCGCAACCCCTAAGCCGGTGGCCAAGCCGGTTGCGAGTGCTCCCGCACCGACCGCGAGTGCAAGCCAGGCAGCGATCCCTTCACAGCCGATCCCCAATCCGACAGCCGACCTGCCCAAGATCGTTTCGGTCGGCCCCGGCGGTTTCCTTCGCCAGGGCCCCGGCGAGCAGCAGGCGCCGATTCCGCCCGCCCCGCCGCGTCGGCTGGTGCCGGCCAAGCGGAGCCCCGAGATAGCCGACAAGACAAGCTTGCTCGACCTGTCTGACAAGGTCTGCCGCTGGCCCATGGGCCATCCCGGCGAACCCGATTTCCATTTCTGCGGCGAGCAGGTAAACCCCGGCTATCCCTATTGCGTCGAGCATTGCGGGCGCGCCTACCAGGCGCAGCTGCCGCGCGGCGCGCGGCGCCCTCCTCCGCCGCTACCCTTTGGCGGACCGCGAGTGCGCTGAGCCAGATATTATGAGGCCCGGCAGTCACGCGATTGCCGGGCCTTCTTGCAAACGGAGAGGACGACCATGGCCCTTTCGCTTTACGACGCATTCGTGCCCAGCTGCCAGCAGATCCTTGGCGGCGTCTCCAATCTGATCGACAAGGCCGAAGCCCATGCTAAGGAGCAGGGGCTTGACGATGCCGAACTGATCGAAGCGCGGCTGGCGGAAACCATGTGGCCGCTGCCTTGGCACGTGCGCAGTTGCTGGGTCCATTCGGCCTTCGTGATCGACCTGCTTCCAACCGGCGAGTTCTCGCCCGATTTCACCGACATCCCGGGCAGTTGGGAAGCTATGCGCGCTCAGATCGCAGCAGCTCAGCAAGGACTGGCAAGCGTCACGCCCGAACGGCTCCAAGCCGTGGCGGACCAGACCGTCGGGTTTGTGCTGGGCGGAAAGCGGCTCATGGAGTTCACCGGCCAGAACTTCCTTTTGAGCTTCAGCCAGCCCAACTTCTATTTCCACGCAACCACCTTCTACGACATCCTGCGCATGAAAAACGTCCCGCTCGGCAAGCGCGATTATATGGGCATACCACGCTTCAACGCTTGACGAGAATGCCGATGATTGCATTACGCGCGACCCTTGCGCTTGCATGCCTCATGTACCCGGTCGCTGCCGCAGCAGAGCTTCTTGCGCCCTTCAGGGCAATGATCGATGCAGCGATCTGCAAGGGCGATCCGGCTACGGTGCGAGCGGTGATTGCCCTCGCGCGGCAGACCAATCCGCGCGACAGCGCAGAAGTCGACGCCATCCTCGCGGGTTTCGAGGCCGACCAGGCCCGGCTGGCAGAGGAAAAGAAGGCTGCGAAAGAAGCCGAAATCCGCCACGCGGGCCTGTTCGACAATTGGGACGGCAAAGGTGAGCTAGGCGCATTCCGCGCCACCGGAAACAGCTCGAACACCGGGCTTAGCGGCAGCCTGGCGCTGACCCGGACGGGGATCGGCTGGCGGCAAAAACTCCTTGGCCGCGCGGACTACCAGCGGTCGAACGGCAGTACGACGCGCGAGCAGTTCCTGTTCGCCTACGAACCCAACTACAACATCTCGGACAAGCTGTTCGTTTACGGGCTCACGCAGTACGAGCGCGATCGAATCCAGGGCTTTTCCGCTCGATATGCGGGATCAGGCGGCATTGGATACCAGTTCATCAAGCAAGCCGATCTACAGCTCTCGGCAAAGATTGGACCGGCCTACCGCGTCACTGAATTCGTGAATGGCGAGAACGAAGATCGGATCGCCGGTTTGCTGGGCGTGAATTTCGATCGCAAAGCGATCGCAAGGGCGACCGCCCGCCCTCAGCGATGCAACCGTCAGGCCGCATGAGCGAGGATGTCGCGCGCCGGATGGCGTGCGCAATCAAATACGCGCGAACCAGATCGTGTGGTGCGGCCCCTTGTTGTTGGGGCGGGCGCGAACCGTTTGCACGTCGACCGCGAAACCGGCATCCTTCAGCCGCACGGTAAACTTGTTGTCGGGCGCCGCCGACCATACCGCCAGCACGCCGCCCGGATTGAGCGCGTCGCGCATCCGGGCGATCCCGGTGCGGGTGTAAAGCCGCTCATTCCCTTCGCGCACGATCCCTTCGGGGCCGTTATCGACATCGAGCAGGATCGCATCGTAGCGCGGCGAGGTGCCATCGACAGCGTCGTCGATCAAGGCGGCGACATCGGTGATCACTATCTCGCCCGCCGGATCGTCGAGCGTGTCGCCGGTCAGATGCACCAGCGGGCCCTTTGCCCAATCGAGGATCTCGGGCACGATTTCGGCGACGATCACCCTACCTCGTCCGCCGAGCTTGGCCAGCGCGGCCCGGAAGGTGAAGCCCATGCCATAACCGCCAACCAGCACGCGCGGCGCAGGCGCTGTGACGAGATCGAGCGTCAGCTCCGCCAACTGTTCCTCGCTGAACTGCATGCGCGTGCCCATAAGCTCGTCACGGCCAAGCATGATGATGTAATCGCGCCCGTGGCTTACCAGCGTCAGCTTGCCGCCGCCGGGAATTTCGGCCGTGGCAAGGGTCTCGCGCGGAAGCATGGCAATTCTCCAAAGCAAAAGACCGCAGGCGAACCCGCGGCCCCTTGATGTTACGCCAGAAGGACGATCAGTCCTTCAGAAAGTCAGGCACGTGCGACGCACCGTCGTCACCGCCGCGTTCGCCGCCACGGCCACGGTCGCGATTGCCGCCACGGCCACGGTCGCGATTGCCGCGCGGGCCCCGACGATCGCCGCGGTCACCACGATCGCCGCGCGGTTCACGCGGCTCGCGCGGCGGGCGCGTGTCCTCCAGCTCTTCGCCGGTTTCCTGGTCAACGACGCGCATCGACAGGCGGACCTTGCCGCGATTGTCGATCTCGAGCACCTTAACCTTAACTTCCTGGCCTTCGGACACGACGTCGGTCGGCTTTTCGACGCGCTCATTCTTCATTTCGCTGACGTGGACGAGTCCGTCCTTGCCACCCATGAAGTTGACGAAAGCGCCGAAGTCGACGATGTTGACGACCTTGCCATTGTAGATTTTGCCAACTTCGGGTTCCTCGACGATGCCGAGGATCCACTTCTTGGCGGCTTCGATCTGGTCGAGGTCCGACGAGCTGATCTTGATCACGCCTTCGTCGTCGATGTCCACCTTCGCGCCGGTTTCGGCGACGATCTCGCGGATCACCTTGCCCCCAGTGCCGATGACGTCACGGATCTTCGACTTGTCGATCTGGATCGTCTCGATGCGCGGAGCATGCTTGCTGACTTCGGCACGAGCGGAACCAAGAGCCTTCTGCATTTCACCAAGGATATGCGTACGGCCGGCCTTCGCCTGCTCGAGCGCCTTCGCCATGATTTCCTGCGTGATTCCGGCAACCTTGATGTCCATCTGCATCGTGGTGATGCCCACTTCGGTGCCGGCCACCTTGAAGTCCATGTCGCCCAAATGGTCTTCATCACCCAGGATGTCCGACAGGACCGCAAAGTCCTTGCCTTCGAGGATCAGGCCCATCGCGATGCCCGAAACCGGGCGCGCGATCGGAACGCCGGCGTCCATCATGCTGAGACAGCCGCCGCACACGGTCGCCATCGAGCTCGAGCCGTTGGACTCGGTGATGTCCGACAAAACGCGGATCGTGTAGGGGAAGTCTTCATGGCTCGGCAGCACATTGTGCAGCGCGCGCCATGCCAGCTTGCCGTGCCCGGTGTCGCGACGCGACGGCGCACCGAAGCGGCCCACTTCACCGACCGAATAGGGCGGGAAGTTGTAGTGCAGCATGAAGCGTTCGTAGCTCAGCCCTTCGAGGCCGTCGATCATCTGCTCGGCGTCCTTGGTGCCGAGCGTGGTCGAGCACAGCGCCTGGGTTTCGCCGCGAGTGAACAGCGACGAACCGTGAGCGCGCGGCAACACGCCAACCATGGCTTCGATCGGGCGAACCTGATCGAGCTTGCGGCCGTCGATGCGGGTGCCGTCCTTCAGGATGGCGCCGCGGACGATTTCGGCTTCGAGCTTCTTAGTCAGCTTGATCGCGGTCATCATGGTCTGGCCGTCAACGCCTTGGCCCTCGTAGTGAGCCTTGACCTTGTCGCGCGCCGCGTTGAGCGCGTCCGAACGGGCCGACTTGCTGGTGGTCTTGTAGGCCTTTGCGATGTCGTCGCCGATCATCGACTTGATGTAAGTCTTCATGTCCGCCGTGTTGTCGGTCAGGTCGATGTCCCACGGATCCTTCGCGGCCTTTTCGGCCAGCTCGATGATCGCCTTGACCACCGGACGAATGTTGTCGTGGGCGAAGGCAACCGCGCCGAGCATTTCCTGCTCGGTAAGCTCCTTGGCTTCGGATTCGACCATCATCACCGCGTCATGCGTGGCGGCGACGACGAGGTCGAGACGGCCATCGTCGGAAAGCGAGGTCGTCTGCTTCGGGTTGAGCACGTATTCGCCATTGACGAAGCCGACGCGGCAGGCGCCGATCGGGCCCATGAAGGGAACGCCCGAGATGGTCAGCGCAGCCGAAGCGGCGATCATCGCCAGCACATCGGGCTCGCACTCGCCATCATAGCTGAAGACCTGCGCAATAACGTTGATCTCGTTATAGAAACCTTCGGGGAAGAGCGGACGCACGGGGCGGTCGATCAGGCGGCTGGTCAGCGTTTCCTTCTCGGTCGCGCCGCGTTCGCGCTTGAAGAAGCCGCCGGGGATCCGGCCAGCCGACGAGAATTTTTCCTGGTAATGGACGGTGAGCGGGAAGAAGTCCTGGCCTTCCTTGACGCTCTTGGCGGCGGTAACGGCGCACAGCACCACGGTTTCGCCATAGGTGGCCAGCACAGCGCCATCAGCCTGGCGGGCAATGCGGCCGGTTTCCAGAGTGAGGGTCTTTCCGCCCCACTCCAGCGATACGGTTTTCGTGTCGAACATTGATTTTCCTTCTTGAACCCGCGGGGCCATATTGCCGCGCGGGGCCTGCATTTCCGGGCAAGCCGTCCCGGTCCGGTGTGGGGCCTTTCATGCCCCGGGGCCCCTTCACCGAATTGCGAAGGATGGCCGCTTTTTGGTCCGATCGCGAACCCGAAGACAGGGTTCCACTTTTCGTGCGATCTTCCCGAATAGACGAAGGGCGGCCTTGTGAGCCGCCCCTCGAGAAACTCTTATTTACGAAGACCCAGCTTCTGGATCAGTGCGTTGTACCGCTCGACGTCCTTCTTCTTGAGATAGGCGAGCAGGGTGCGACGCTTGTTGACCATCATCAGCAGGCCACGACGCGAGTGATTGTCTTTGTGATGGTCCTTGAAGTGATCGGTGAGGTTGCGGATGCGCTCGGTGAGGATCGCGACCTGCACTTCGGGACTGCCCGTGTCCTTGTTGTCGCGGGCGTTGTCCTTAATGATCTCTTGCTTCTTTTCGGCGGTAACCGACATGTCTGTTCTCTCTTACTCAGCGACATCTGGCAGGTTGAAACCCCTGACGACCTTGGCCGTGCCAGCGGTGAGCTCCATCAGCGCCACCGGTACATCGCCCAGCCTTGCCAAATAGAGCCCGTCGCTTTGGGGCATCTCCGTAAGCACCCGGCCCTGGCGGACCGCCTGCGCGCTAACGGAATCGAGTTGCAAGGCCGGGATGTCGTCCAGCCCCGCCTCGAGCGGCAGGAGGAGGTCTTGAAGGCTCGCGCCCTTAGCGATTTCCTCCAGCTTGTCCAGCGAAATCGCCGATTCCCGAAGGAACGGACCGGCCTTGGTACGCCTGAGATAGGTGACATGACCGACCGTTCCAAGGGCGTGGGCGACATCCCGCACCAGCGAGCGGATATAGGTGCCCTTCGAGACATGAGCTCGCAGGGTTACCGACCGCGCATCGGCTTCGACCAGTTCGAGCGAACGGATCGTTACCGCACGGGTCTTCATTTCCAGTTCTTCGCCCGCACGCGCCAAGTCATAGGCGCGCTTGCCTCCGACCTTGATCGCGGAATAGACGGGGGGGGCCTGCTCGATCGGGCCGGTGAAGCGCGGCAGGATGGCTTCGACCTCGGCTCGCGAAGGCATCACATCGCTGGTCGCCACCACCTCGCCCTCGGTATCAAGCGTGGACGTCTCCTCGCCGAAGCGGATCGTGAAATCGTAGATCTTGCTCGCATCAAGCATCCGCCCGGCCAGCTTGGTGGCTTCGCCCAGCGCGATTGGCAGCACGCCTTCGGCCAGCGGGTCGAGCGTGCCGCCATGGCCAACCTTTGCCTTTCCATAGCCGCCCTGGCGCAGCATACGCTTGACCATGCCGACCGCCTGAGTCGAGCCGAGCCCCCGGGGCTTGTCCAGGATCAGCCAGCCGTGCGGCATCAATTGCCCGAAACGGCGCTGGCGAGGTGCAAATATTTCTCAAGCGCCCAGTGCACGGGCGGGCCGATCGTGTTCTCCAGCACGCCCCATTGCGGCGCGAACCACGTCACTGCGACCAGCCCCACGAATAGCAGCATGCCATAGGGCCGCAGCCGCGCGTAGAGGTGAACATATCGACGCGGCAACAGGCCTTCCACGATGTGCGAACCGTCAAACGGTGGGATTGGCAGCAGGTTGAACATGCCAAGGAAGACGTTGATGAGGATGAAATAGAACAGGCCCTGCGCAAGCAACGGCGGGTGTTCACCCAAAGCAGGGGCAAGCGTGGGCGCCAGCAAACCCATCGCGATCGCACCCAGCGCAGCCAGCACGAAATTGGTGCCCGGCCCTGCGGCAGCCACTGCCATCATGCCATAGCGCGGATTGTCGAGCCGGTCCTGCCGCACCGGCACTGGCTTGGCCCATCCGAAGACCGGCGCGCCCATCAGCGCGAGGCTGCCCGGCACCAGTAGGGTGCCTACGGGATCGACATGGCGGAGCGGGTTGAGCGTCAGCCGCCGCTGATCGCGCGCAGTGGTGTCGCCCAGCAGCAATGCGGCATAGCCATGCGCGACTTCGTGGAACACGATCGCGATAACCAGCGCTGGGATAAGCACCAGCGCGAGGGTGAACGTCTCTGTCATCGCCTGTAGATAGGGTGTGCCGGGTCAGCCTGCCAGAGCCTGGCTGAAATGCTTGCGGCAGAGCGCGACATAGCGGTCGTTTCCGCCGATCTCAGTCTGCGCGCCATGCTTCACCGCCTTGCCGCTCTCATCGACGCGCATGTTCATCGTCGCCTTGCGACCGCAATGGCAAATGCCCTTCAGCTCGACGAGCAAATCCGCGATTCCCAGCAAGGCCGCAGACCCCGGAAACAGCTTGCCCTGGAAATCGGTGCGCAGGCCGTAGCACACCACCGGCGTGCCGGTTTCATCGGCCAGCCGCGCGCATTGCCAAACCTGCTCTTCGGTAAGGAACTGCGCTTCGTCAACCAACACGCAATCGACCCGCCCCTCGGCATGTTCCTGCAGCACGAACTCGAGGATGTCGGTCTCGGGAGAGAAGCGGTGCGCTTCGCTTGCGAGCCCGATCCGGCTGCTGATCGCGCCGAAACCTGGGCGGTCGTCAAGCGCCGCGGTCCAGAGCGAGACCCGCATTCCGCGCTCGCCATAGTTGAAAGCAGCCTGGAGCAGGGTCGTGCTTTTCCCCGCATTCATGCTGGCATAGTAGAAATAGAGCTTGGCCATGCGCCAGTGATAGGCGAGCCGCGGGAACCAGACCAGCGCTGGCGACTTTTCCATTCACAGGACAAGAATCCAGCATCGGCAATCCGGAACCAGTTCGAATACCGGATAGATTTAGGGGAGTTACATGGGGGAATCGGCGACCGCGCAACAGCGCGGCATCTTGGGTTGGATCGAACGCACCGGCAACAGGCTGCCCGATCCGGTATTTCTGTTCTTCTGGCTGATCGGCGGCCTGGTCGTCATCTCGATCGCCGCGTCGCTGCTCGGCTGGTCTGCCGCGCACCCGACCGAGGTCGATCCCGAGACCGGGGCCGCGCAAGTGATCGCCGCCAAGAGCCTGCTGGCAGCAGACAACATCCAGAAACTCTGGGTCGAAATGCCCAAGACATTCACCCATTTCCACCCATTGGGCTACGTGCTGGTGGTAATGCTGGGCGCGGGCGTGGCCGAGCGCGCCGGGCTGTTTGGCACCGCGATGCGCGCGGGCGTACGCGACGCGCCTAAGGCACTGCTCACCCCGATCATCGTAGCTGTAGGGATGATGGGCAACCTTGCTGCAGACGCGGCCTATGTCGTGCTGATTCCGCTGGCCGGTATCATCTTCCACGCTGCGGGCCGCCATCCCATTGCGGGCATTGCCGCAGCATTTGCCGGTGTTTCGGGCGGATTCTCGGCCAATCTGCTGCCCGGCCAGCTCGACGCGCTGCTGTTCGGCATTACCGAAGCGGCAGTCGAAACTGTGTTCGGCGACTTCACTGCCAATATCGCTGGCAATTGGTACTTCATCTCGGCAGTGTTCGTGATCTTCTTGCCCGTGATCTGGTATGTGACCGACAAGATCATCGAGCCGCGCCTGGGAACATGGGATCCGGCCAAGGCAGGTCGCCCTGCCGATGACGAGCCGAGCGACCGCCCACTTACCGACCAAGAGCGCCGCGGATTGCGGAATGCCGGCTTTGCAGTGCTGGCGGTCGTCGGACTGTGGCTGGTCTTCACCTTCGGCCCGGGCACGCCGCTGATCAATGAGGATACCACACCAGAGGCACGATTGACCCCGCTCTACCAGAGCCTGGTCGGCGGCTTCTTCCTGCTCTTCCTGCTCGCCGCATGGGCCTATGGCCGCGCGGCCGGAACGATCGGCAACCATCGCGACCTTGTGAAGATGATGTCAGGCTCGATGGAGGATCTTGCCTACTACCTGGTGCTGGCTTTCGCTGCGGCGCATTTCGTGGCGATGTTCACCTGGTCGAACCTTGGCCTGATCATGGCGGTGGAAGGAGCCGACGCGCTACGTTCTTCCGGCCTGCCGGCCTGGGCGCTGCTCGCGGGCATCATCGTCCTGACTGGCATGCTCAACCTGTTCGTGGGTTCGGCCAGTGCCAAATGGGCACTGCTAGCTCCAGTGATGGTGCCGATGTTGATGCTGTTGGGGATCACGCCGGAAATGTCGACCGCCGCCTATCGCGTGGGCGACGGGGCCACCAACATCATCACCCCGCTGATGGTCTATTTCCCGCTGATTCTGATCTTCTGCCAGCGCTGGCAAGAGGACTTCGGGCTCGGAAGCCTGGCCGCGACCATGCTGCCCTATTCGGTGGGGCTACTGGTCGTCGGCATCGCTCTGACGATCGGGTGGGTCGTGCTGGACCTGCCGCTGGGGCCGGGCGCGCAAGTATTTGCGCCGCTGTCGATGGGTGCCGAGGCGGCGGGCGCAGCAGTTACCAGCTAGCTCTCGCCGCTCAAGTCGTCCCTGATAAGCCTCGCCCCTGCCGGATCGACCGGAGATCCATGCAGGAGGCGGGCATTGGCATGCCCCAGCTGCTGCCAGCCCATCGCCGCGCCTAGCGCTGCGGAATAACCCTGGGCATCGAGGCTTTGGTTGCACGCGAGCTTGGCCAGCCGCAGCCCCATCATCGGGCGTTTGGCGATGCGTTCCGCCATCGCCAGCGTGAACGCTTCGAGGTCTGGCTTTGGCACGATGTGATTGACCATTCCGAGCCCACGCGCGGCTTCGGCACTCAGGTCACCACCGGTAAACAGCAGTTCTCTAGCCTTGCGATGGCCCAGTTCCCACACATGCGCGAAATATTCGATGCCGTTCACGCCAAAACCGACCGTCGGATCAGAGAATACGGCATCGTCGCTGGCAATCACGATATCGAACGGCCAAACCAGCATCAGGCCGCCCGCCATGCACCGGCCATGCACCTGCACGATCGTGGGCTTGGGCAAGTTCCGCCAGCGCATGCAAAGCCCGAAGTACATCTCGTGTTCGGCGTTCATCTGGCCCGCCTGCCCCGGATCGCCGAATTGCGCCCATTGCGTCACCGTTGGAAACTCGGCGAGCGAACTTTCGTCCTTCAAATCGTGGCCCAATGAGAAGTTCTTGCCATCGGCCCCGATCACGATGCATCGTATCGCGTCATCGCGCGCAGCCTGCGAAAGCGCTGCATCGATTTCGTAGAGCATCGCTTTGTCCTGGGCGTTTGCCTTGTCGGACCGTGCCAGCATGATCCGCGCCACTCCGGACGCCGGCTGCTCGTATCGGATGCGCTCGAAAGTCATTCATGCCCCCTTCCCATTGGCTCGACTATCGAGCGCGAAGGCCGCTCTCGTCAATCCTCGCGATCAAGGTCGCACGGTCCAGCCGCTTGCTGCCCCAGGCCCCGCGCCATTCGCCGCAAGCTGATTGCGGATCACCCCGGGAAAGGCGTATGATCCAAGCATGATCATGGCCCGCACCCTCATGGCCTTGCTGGCCGCCATCCTGCTCAGTGCGGCTGCGCCCTCAGGACAGCTTTATGCGGTTGATGGCGCCGCGAGCAGCCTTTCGGCCAACGTGCCTTTCTTCGGGATTGGCAGCAAGAGCGCGGGTTTCCCGTCAGTTTCGGGCTCGATCCGGCTCGACCATGCCCGTCCGCAAGACATCTCGCTCGACGTGACGATCGACGCACGGGCCCTCACCGCGGCCGACCAGTTGACGCTCGGCCGACTCAAGGGGGAGAAATTCTTCTGGGTGGAGAAATACCCTGCAGTGCGCTTCGTCGGTCGCCAGATTGCCTTCACTTCGCCCACCACTGGCAGCGTAAAGGGCGAACTGACTGTGCGCGGCGTGACCCAGCCGGTAACTTTGCAGGTCGTGTTCGATCATCCACCGGCACAAACCCTGCCGGGAGAAGCGATCACGTTGACCGGAGAGACAAAGATCAATCGCTATGATTTCGGGATGCGGTCCTACCGCCTGATCGTGGGCAAGTGGGTCAATATCCAGCTCAAGGCACGGATGGTGCCCCGGGTTTAGCCCAGCTTCCTAATCGTCGTCCCCGTCCAGATCGCGTGCAACCTTCGGATCGTTCAGAAGGCGCTCGATCCGGTCAGCCTCGTCGAAACTCTCGTCGGTGCGGAATTTCAGCTTGGGTGCAAATTTGAGCCCCAGCCGCTTCGCCACTTCGCGCTGGAGATAGGCTGTGTTCTGCCGCAGCGCGGTGACGATCTCGCTTTCATCCTTGCCCAGTAGCGGCTTCACATAGGCGGTCGCATTTCGCAGGTCGGGCGTCATGCGCACTTCAGTGACCGCGATATTGGCGGCCGAAACGCGTTCGTCATGCACTTCCTGCCGTGCGAGCAATTCGGAAAGGATGTGCCGCACCCGCTCGCCCACCTTGAGCACACGGACCGAGTGTTGTTCAGGTGTGAATTGCTGACGCGCCATGGCCTAGCTCCCGGGTCGCGGCGTCGGGATGGCGGTGCTGGTCGCACGGGCGAGCAGCGTTCCGGCCGGATCGAACAGCTCGCCTTCCAGGAAGATCGCGCGCCGCCCTCGCCGGATCACCCTGCCCTTGCCCACCAGCGCGCCAGCGGGGACGGGCTTGAGGATGGTCATGTTGATGTCGAGATTGAGTGGAGCTTCGGCATGATCGGTCGCCCAGACATGCGCCCAGCCCATCACTTCGTCGAGAAACCCGGCGATCAACCCGCCCTGCACGCTGCCGCGGGGGGTGATGAAACTGTCGGGCGCGCGGAAGCGCAAGGTGATCTGCTCGCGCTCCCTATCAAAGCTGTCGAACTCAACGCCCAGCAATTCGGCATGGGCGGCCCCAAGTGCATGTTGCGGGGCTTGGGCGGCGTCGGTCACAGAGTCCGCTCACGCTCCTCAACTTCGAACACTTCGAGATTGTCGCCCGGCTTGATGTCATTTGTGTCGCTCAGTACCACGCCGCATTCGAGGCCGGCACGGACTTCGTCCACATCGTCCTTGAAGCGCCGCAGCGACGCGATTGTGGTCTTGGAGACGATGACATCCTCGCGCGTGAGGCGTGCGTGCAGCCCCGTGCGGATGACCCCGTCAAGCACAAGCAGGCCGGCGGCCTTGTCCTTCTTGCCCGCGGGGAACACCTGCTTGACTTCGGCACGGCCGACGACCGTTTCGATCCGCTCCGGACCCAGCTCGCCCGCCATTTCCTTCGCGATCTCTTCGGTCAGGTGATAGATGACATCGTAATACATCATCCGCACCTTCTCACGTTCGACCAGCTGGCGCGCCTTGGGATTGGGGCGCACGTTGAAGCCGATGATCGGCGCATTCGATGCCGAAGCCAGCGTGACGTCGCTTTCAGTGATCGCGCCGACGCCTGCATGCAGCACGCGCACCTTGATCTCGTCATTCGAGAGGTTGTGCAGCGCGTTAACGATCGCTTCGACCGAACCTTGCACGTCGGCCTTCACCACCACAGGGAATTCGATCACGTCGCTCTTGAGGTTCGAGAACATCGTGTCGAAATTGGTCGGGGCAAGCGTAGTTCGCTTCTCGGTCGCCTTCTGCTGGCGGAACGCAGCGACCTCGCGGGCACGCTGCTCGTTCTCGACCACGGTCAGCTGGTCTCCGGCCATGGGCACGCCGCCAAGGCCCAAAACCTCGACCGGAACTGCCGGACCGGCTTCCTTGACCTGTTTGCCCTTGTCGTCGATCAGTGCGCGTACGCGGCCACTTTCGGTGCCGACCACAAAGGTATCGCCGCGCTTGAGCGTGCCGCGCGTGACAAGCACGGTGGCAACCGGGCCGCGGCCCTTGTCGAGCTGGGCTTCGATCACCGTGCCTTCGGCGTCGCGATCGGGGTTCGCTTTGAGATCGAGCAGTTCGGCCTGGAGCAGGATCTTCTCGATCAGAACGTCGAGGCCAGCGCCGGTCTTGGCCGAAACCTCGACATCCTGAACTTCGCCCGACATCTCTTCCACGATCACTTCGTGTTCGAGCAGGCGTTCACGCACCTTCTGCGCGTTGTACTCCGGCTTGTCTGCCTTGGTGATCGCCACGATCATCGGGACACTAGCGGCCTTGGTGTGATTGATGGCTTCGATCGTCTGCGGCATGATCGCATCGTCGCCTGCCACCACCAGCACCACGATGTCGGTGACATTGGCACCGCGCGCGCGCATTTCAGTGAATGCAGCGTGACCGGGCGTGTCGAGGAAAGTGACCTTGTCCTTGCTCTTGGTGGTGATCTGATACGCACCGATATGCTGGGTGATGCCGCCGGCCTCGCCCTTTACAACATCGGTACCGCGCAGCGCGTCGAGCAGGCTGGTCTTGCCGTGGTCGACATGGCCCATGATCGTCACGACCGACGGACGCGGCTGCAGGGTCTCGTCCGCATCGACGTCGACCGATGTGTCGATATCGACATCGCTTTCCGAAACGCGGGTGATATTGTGCCCGAATTCCTCGACCAGCAGCTCCGCCGTATCCTGGTCGATCGTCTGGTTCACGGTGACCATCATGCCCATGTTGAACAGTGCCTTGACCAGGTCGGCGCCCTTCTCGGCCATGCGGTTGGCGAGTTCCTGCACCGTGATCGCTTCTGGCACGACCACGTCGCGCACCTGCTTCTCGCGCGGTGCGGACGACCCACCGTGCAAGCGGCGTTCCTTCTCGCGTGCGCGCTTCAGCGCAGCGAGCGAACGGGCGCGGCGGCCCTCGTCGTCATTGAGCGCACGCGTGACGGTCAGCTTGCCCGAACGGCGCTTGTCGGCGCCGCGATCACCGCGCTCGTGGCGAGCGGGCTTGTCGTCCTTCTTCTTCTTTACATCGACCTTTTCAGGTCGATTCGCATCGGGCCGCTCGACCGGAGTGAACTTGCGCGGCGCAGGCGTGGGCGTGGATTCATCACCCGCTTCGGCAAGTTCGGCCGCTTCCTCGACCGCCGCTTCGGCTTGTTCGGCAAGACGCTTGGCAGCCTCTTCCTCGGCCTTGCGGTTCTCTTCCGCACGGCGCTTTTCTTCCTCGGCCGAACGTCGAGCTTCATCTTCCTCGCGCTTGCGGTTTTCTTCCGTCAGGCGCAGACGTTCTTCCTCAGCCTCGCGCTGGAGGTGCGCAACACGCTCCTGCGGAGTTTCCGAAGGCGGTGCAGCCTTTTTGGGCTCAGGCTTGTGCGCCGCGGCGACCGGAGGCGGAGGCGGTGGAGGCGGCGGAGGTGCGACCTCGCCGGGCTTGCCGACCAGACGGCGACGCTGCTTCACCTCAACCACAACCTTGTTGGTGCGGCCGTGGCTGAAGGTCTGCTTGACCTCGCCAGCATCGACCGACCGCTTCAGGCCAAGGGGTTTACGGGCAGGTTTGTTGTCTTCTTCGCTCATCTAGCTCGTACGTCCTTCACGCGTTCAATTGTTCGTCCTGGCGACCTGAAAAAGCCGGATCGCCATCTTCCAAGGCGGGCGAATTGCCCCCCATATAATGTAGCAGGCGTGCCAGGGCCCCCTGGACCCGCCCCGCCGCAGCGCCGTTGTTCAGCGCCAAGTGGACGACATTTTCGCGGCCCAATGCCACAGACAAAGCCGCCCGGTCCAGTGGTAAGACTATGCCACGTTCACCAGAGCCTTCGGCATCGCGCCCGACGCGCCATGCCTGGTCGAGTTTCTTGCGCCCGTCCTCGCTGGCGTCGGAAGCATGGAGCAGCAGTGCAATGCGCCCCTGCCGCGCCTGCTCGGCAATGCGCTCACCGCCGAGCACCACGTGCCCTGCGCGCAGTTCGAGCCCCAACCTTTGGGTCAGCGCATCGGTCAATGCCCGCGCTCCAAGCTCAGGCAGGTCGGCCGGAATCTTCAGCTGCGCGCCCTTAAAGGCTCGTGCCAAAGCGCCTTTCAAACGCCCCTTGGCCAGCGCCGTTTCCAGTTCGGCCCGCGAAACGCCGATCCATGCGCCGCGCCCGGGCGCTTTGGCATTCGGATCGGGCAGCACATGGCACACACCCGCGTTGTCCGCAGGCGAGATCGCAAGACGCAGCAGCGCGTCGCGCGCGCCGGGCTCACCCGAAAGGATGCAACGGCGCTCGGCGCAGGACTTCGCAGGCTCGGAAGCGTTCCGTGCCTTGGGCGCGTCAACGATGTCGGGCGTCAGGCGCTCATCGCTCGGAGTCCGCATCGGCGGCCTCCTGGGTTGGTGCCTCTTGGGTCGCGGCGGGCGCCGCTTCCTCTTCGTCCTCGAACCAGTGCGCGCGGGCAGCCATGATGATCTCGTTGCCCTGCTCTTCGGTCAGACCGTATTCGCCCAGCACGCCGCCCTTGTCCTGCTCGCGCACCGACGGGCGTCGCATCGGCGGGCCATCAGCATTGCCGCGACGGCGAGGAGCTTCGCGCTTCTTCGCAATCAGTTCGTCGGTCGAGAGATCGGCCAGATCGTCGAGCGTCTTGATGCCGGCCTTGCCCAGCGTCACCAGCATGCCTTCGGTGAGGTGCGGCATTTCGGCCAGATCGTCTTCCACGCCAAGCTCGCGGCGTTCGGCGCGCGCAGTTTCCTCGTGGCGCTCAAGCGCTTCCTTAGCGCGATTCTGCAGTTCTTCGGCCAGTTCCTCATCGAAGCCTTCGATCGAAGCCAATTCCTCAAGTTCGACATAAGCGACTTCCTCGAGCTCGGCGAAGCCTTCGGCCACCAGCAGCTGCGAGAGGGTTTCGTCGACGTCGAGTTCTTCCTCGAACATCTTCGAACGCTCGGCGAATTCCTTCTGCCGCTTCTCGCTCGCCTCTTCCTCGGTCATGATGTCGATCTGGTGACCGGTGAGCTGGCTGGCGAGGCGCACGTTCTGGCCGCGGCGGCCGATCGCCAGGCTCAGCTGGTCGTCCGGAACCACGACTTCGATGCGGCCGTCTTCCTCGTCGAGCACGACGCGGCTGACCGTGGCCGGCTGCAGCGCGTTGACGACGAAAGTGGCGGTGTCCTGGCTCCAGGGAATAATGTCGATCTTTTCGCCCTGCAGTTCCTGCACGACCGCCTGCACGCGGCTGCCCTTCATGCCGACGCAGGCGCCGACCGGGTCGATCGAGCTGTCGTGGCTGATCACGCCGATCTTGGCGCGGCTGCGCCCGGTGGTCTGCGGATGCTGGCCGCATTGCGCCGGGGCAAGGACGTAGCAGCCGGTCTCGATCGCGCGGGCGCGCAGCAGCGTGTGCCAATGCGCGGCGCCGGTGACTGGGCTGAAGGCGGCGGGAAC
>JALRKY010000067.1 GCA_023260985.1 Altererythrobacter sp.
CGAGGCCGTGAAATCGCGGCTGTCGTCATTGTAACGCGCGCCGGCCTGCAGGCGGACGCCATTGTCGAATTCGTAGAAAAGCGAACCAAACACGCCCCAGGCTTCGCTGTCCTGGCGCTGCAATGCGACCGCCGCCGGAGTGGTGTCTGTCGGCGTGCCGAAGTCGAAGCTTTCGATGTCCAGCTTCTCGTTGAAATAGAACACGCCCGCCTGGTAGCCGAGCGGGCCGCCATCGTTCGAAGCAATCCGCACTTCCTGCGTGAACTGGTCGAGGCTGGGGATGTTGTCCTGCGACTGAGCCGAGAACGGGATCACGCCCGGGCCCATTTCCGGGGCGAAGGCATTGCCGAAGCCGCCGTCGATGTCGCCGCGCGAATAGAGGTTGCCGTTCCAGTAGCTGGTCACCGACGTCAGGGTGACGGCACCGAAATCATATTCGAGCACCGCGCCGAGGTTGTAGGTTTCGAGCTTCTGGAAGTTGATTCCGTCGGCGCGCACTTCGCCACGCTTGAACTTGGTCGAGGGGCCTCCCAGACCGATCAGGTCATTGCTGCCAGCGGCAAATGCATTGGCGCGGAATACGCGCGCGGTGCCGTCGAGGTCGCGATACTGGCCAATCAGGCGCAGCGAGAGATCCTCGGTCGGATCAAGCTGGACCTGCAGGCGCAGCGCCACTTCATCATAACCCTCAAGGTCGTCGCCCGGACCGTTTTCGATATTGTCGACCCAGTCGCTGCGGCCCTGGTAGAGGCCCGAAGCACGAACCGCGACAGTGTCGCTCAGCTGGCCGCCGACCGCACCTTCGACATTGATCGAGTCAAAGCGGCCGTAGCTGCCGCGGATATAGTTGTCGCCCTTGCCCGGCTTGACCGTGTCGAACTTGACGATGCCGGCCGGCGTGTTGCGGCCGAACAGCGTGCCCTGCGGGCCGCGCAGCACTTCAACGCGGTCGAGGTCGAAGATCGGGAAGCCCTTCAGGATCGGGTTTTCCAGCACGACGTCGTCATAGACGAGGCTGACCGGCTGGGAGGCATTGAGGTCGAAGTCGGTGTTGCCGAGGCCGCGGATGTAGAAGCGCGGGAAGGTGCGGCCGAACGAGCTTTCGATATTCAGGCTGGGCACGCGGCCCGAAAGCGCGCGGATATCGGCACCGGCGCTGGTCACGACTTGCAGCGCTTCGCCGCCGAGCGTGCCGACCGAGACCGGGATCTCCTGCAGGTTTTCTTCGCGGCGCTGCGCGGTGACGATGATGACGCCGACGCCGTCCTGGTCTTCGGCGGTGGCACCGGCATCCTGCGCAAAGGCGGGTGCGGCGCTGAAAAGGGTGGTGGCGATGGCGGCGCTGGCCGCAGTGGCAAGAAGACGCGTGTTACGCATGGTCGATATACCCCTGTTGGCGGGATCGCGCTGCCAAAGGAGAGGGTCAGCGTCGATCCGGGCGATTGGACCCAATGGTAGTCTAAAACTGGCACGGCTTCTGTCCGCAAAACTGCGCGAGGTCAATTTGCAGCGGGGGAAACGCTGTCTCTATTCTGTCACGCGTTGCGAAATGGCCACGAATCCGTTCTGCAAAACCCGAATTGGCGAGCGATTACTGGTGCATGACTGGCGGAGCGTCAGGCCTGATCGGCGCCGGTTTGATCGGTTCAGCCTCATTGGCGAGGATTCCGACCACCTGGGTCCACACCGCCACATTCTGCCGCAGCTGCACCGGATCGATCTTGTCGAGCGTGTCGTCAGGCGTGTGGTGCAAGTCGAAATAGCGCGTGCCGTCCTGCTTGAGGTCGATAATCGCGGTTTGCTGGACACGGGCGATCTCGATATCCGCCCCGCCATTGGCTACGTTGTTCGAGGTCGCCACGCCGAAACGCGCCACAGCTCGGGCGATCCGCCCATGCAATTCGGAATTGGCGGTGCTGAAGTTGCTGTCGAAGCGCCAAATCCGGTCGGCCCCGAAATCGCTCTCCAGCCCTACCCCGATCGGTTCGTCGCGATGCGCGGCGGCATAGGCCTTGCTGCCCCACAGGCCGGTCTCTTCCGCCCCGGCGAAGAGCACGCGCACGGTGCGCAGCGGCTGGCCGGTACGCTGGACATGCAGCGCCGCCGCGGCAACGATCCCGCATCCCGCACCATCGTCGATCGCGCCGGTGCCCAGATCCCAGCTGTCGAGATGGCACGCAACCAGCACCGGGGGAAGCGAGGGATCGCGCCCAACGATCTCGCCCACGACATTGCCGCTCTTGGTTGTGCCAAGATTCTGCGGCGTCAGCACCAGCCTCATGCGGACCGGCTTGCCATCTGCGCGGGCGAATATCCGCTCCAGATTGTCGGCATCGGGATTGCTGATCGCGCCTGCGGGGGTCGGTTCGACACCCGCTGCATAATCGGTGCTGCCGGTATGCGGCGTGCGGTGGTTCTCGGTCCCGATCGAACGGATCACCGTCGCGATCGCGCCCTTGCTTGCGGCAAGGCTTGGCCCGGTCCAGCGCGCGGGGCCGGCAAAGCCATAGCTCGATCCGTCCTGCGTGGGCCGCATGTCATGGCTGATGAAGGCGATCTTGCCCGCAAGGCTGCCCGCCGGAGCAGCGGCGAGATCGGCATAGCTGGGGTAATAGACGACTTCAGCCTCGATCCCCGCGGCTCCGGTGGAAGCCGAATTGCCAAGCGCGGTGAAGTGCATCGGCTGAGCGAAGGGAGCGATAACCCAGGCCCGTTCCTCGCCGCGCACCCAGGTCGGCATGTCATAGGGTTCGTCGGCGACATTGGCGAAACCATGTGCCTTGAGCCAGCGCATCGCCCATTCGCGCCCGCGCGCTTCGGCTTCGGTCCCTGCCTGTCGCGGCCCGACTTCGGTGGTGATGCCTTCGACGAAATCCCACGCCCAGCCATCACCCGCGAGCGCTTGGTCGGCCTGCTCGTCGAGAGAAGGCGTCGGCTTGGTGGCATGGGCAGCGGTGGCGAGCGAGAACGCGGCAAGCGCGAGGAGCGGGGTTTTCATATGCGGTGCTGCTAATCCCGCGCGTTCCCCAAGTCCAGCTTGCCCTCGCCCCGCGCAGTCCCTATCTGCGCAGCCAAATTCCATCCACGCGAAATTCCCTTAAAGGACGACCCTAAGGAACCCCAATGGCCGCCCAGTACGCATATGTCATGAAGAACATGACGAAGACCTTCCCCGGCGCGCAGAAGCCGGTGCTGAACAACATCAACCTGCAGTTCTACCAGGGTGCCAAGATCGGCATCGTGGGTCCGAACGGCGCGGGTAAGTCGACGCTGATCAAGATCATGGCGGGGATCGACAAGGACTTCACCGGCGAAGCATGGCCGGGCGAGAACATTACTGTCGGCTATCTTGAGCAGGAGCCCGAGCTCGATCCGACCAAGACCGTGCTCGAAAACGTGCGCGAAGGCGCAAAGGAGACCGCCGATCTGGTCGCGCGCTTCAACGAAATCAGCGCGCTGATGTGCGAGCCGGACGCCGATTTCGACGCGCTCGGCGCGGAAATGGGCGAACTTCAGGACAAGATCGACGCAGTCGATGGCTGGACGCTCGACAACCAGCTCGAAGTGGCGATGGAAGCCCTGCGCTGCCCGCCGGGCGACATGGGCGTCGAAACCCTGTCGGGCGGTGAAAAGCGCCGCGTCGCGCTCACTCGCCTGCTGATCCAGAAGCCCTCAATCCTGCTGCTCGACGAACCGACCAACCACCTCGACGCCGAAAGCGTCCAGTGGCTGGAAAACCACCTCAAGGAATATGCCGGCGCGGTGCTGATGATCACCCACGACCGCTATTTCCTCGACAATGTGGTGGGCTGGATCCTCGAACTCGACCGTGGTTCCTACTACCCCTACGAAGGCAATTACTCGACCTATCTCGAGAAGAAGGCGAAGCGGCTCGAGCAGGAAAGCCGCGAGGAATCAGGCAAGCAGAAGGCGCTGCAGCGCGAACTCGAATGGATCCGGCAGACGCCCGCCGCGCGCCAGACCAAGAGCAAGGCGCGTATCCGCAAGTTCGAGGAACTGCAGAACGCGCAGGACAACCGCGCAGTCGGCAAGGCGCAGATCGTGATCCAGGTGCCCGAGCGCCTCGGCGGCAAGGTGATCGAGGCCAAGAACATCTCAAAGGCCTATGGCGACAAGCTGCTGTTCGAGAACCTCAGCTTCACCCTGCCCCCCGGCGGCATCGTGGGCGTGATCGGGCCGAACGGCGCGGGTAAATCCACCCTGTTCAAGATCATCACCGGCAAGGAACAGCCCGACAGCGGCACGATCGAGATCGGCTCGACCGTGCGGCTGGGCTATGTCGACCAGAGCCGCGACCACCTCGATCCCAAGCACAATGTGTGGGAGGAAATCTCCGACGGGCTCGATTACATGAAGGTCAACGGGCAGGACATGAGCACGCGCGCCTATGTCGGCGCGTTCAACTTCAAGGGCCCGGACCAGCAGAAGAACGTCGGCAAGCTGTCGGGCGGTGAACGCAACCGCGTGCACATGGCCAAGATGCTGAAGGCAGGCGGCAACGTGCTGCTGCTGGACGAACCGACCAACGACCTCGACGTGGAAACGCTCGCCGCGCTCGAAGACGCGATCGAGAATTTCGCCGGCTGCGCCGTGGTCATCTCGCACGACCGCTTCTTCCTCGACCGACTGGCGACGCATATCCTCTCCTTCGAAGGCAACAGTCATGTCGAATGGTTCGAGGGCAATTTCGAAGCTTATGAGGAAGACAAGCGCCGCAGGCTGGGCGACGCAGCGGATCGCCCGACGAGGTTGGCCTACAAGAAGCTGACGCGGTGAGTTTATGCGGGTCGAAGTATACGACGACGGCGAGATAGAAGCAGAGCATTTTGCTGGTGAGTTCGATATTGCCCCGCGCATAGGCGAGACAATCTCCAAAGATGCTGGCGGTTACTTCGACATGCGCGACCACTTCGTGCTGCGCCGCGCCGACCTGCGCCCGATCCGCATGGCCAGCTTCAAATCGGGCGAAGAACATGTCCGCGTGCTATATGGCGTCGACAAGGTCGAAACCTTCAGGCCCGGTAGCGCGGCGATGGTTGAGGAACTGTCCGGCCCGGTGTGGGACGGCAATCTTTGAGGTCTGACCTATGCCGTGCTGCCGCTGGCCGAAGGCGCGCATTTCGAATTGCCCTTCTACCAGTATGACAAGGGCTTCGGCCGCTTCACGATCGACGTGGTCGGGAGCGAAGACGTGGCCGGGCGCGCGCGTGGATTGTCGAGGCCGATCCCGGCAGCGGGCGCAAGGCACGCTATCTGATCGCCAAGGACACCGCCGAATAGCTCGGCTATTCCGGCGGGCCGATCGTGCAAAGTCCGGGCGGCGATTGCAGCGCGCTGGCGGGAGAATAGTTGCTCGACCTTAGCCCCATACGCCCCACACCTATATTCATCAAGGCGTACTCAAACATGAACAATTGGGTAACCAAGCGGTTCAGTTTGACGACAGCGACCCAGTCGTAACCAGAGGCATCAAACGGTGCCGCAGGTGGTGTAGCGGCAGCAACAGGAGCCGATCCATGACTATTGCCAAGCTGATGAAAGGCAGCGCCTTTTCCGCCATTGCGGCGGCGCTCGCTTTCGCCGCAATGCCCACCGCCGCCTCCGCGCAAGAACGCGGGGCAGAAAGCAGGTCCGAACGCCAGCAGGCCCGGCAGAACTCGGGCCAACGCCGCGAAGCTCGCCAGGAGAACCGAAGCGAGCGCCGCGAAGCCCGCCAGGAAACTCGCAGCGAACGGCGCGATGCACGCCCGCAATACTCGCAACCCCAGAACCACGAAGACGAACGCCGAGTCCAGCAGGTCGAAAGGCAGCAGTTCCGTCAGCAGGTCCGCGAACAGCGCGCGCCTTCGAGTCGGCCGCAGAGCGAAATTCCCACCGTCCGCGAGGTCTATCGGCCTGCCGTGAACCGGGCGGGCGACGAACGTCGCATCGCAAGGCAGGACTATCGCAGCGAACGCCGCGATCGGCAGCAGTCAAGCGACGGCCGGCGCAACCAGTCTTATTCCGACGGGAACCGCAACCGCACCTACACCGGCGACAGCCGTCACGACCGCTCCGATTATCGCGACAATCGCGAAAGCTATCGGGATAGCCAGCGCGATCGTTATGAAGGCCGCCGCGACCGTCGGGAAGAATACCGCGATGGCCGCCGCGACGGCAGGCGTCATGCCTATCGCGAACGCCGCTATTACGATCGGGGCGATTATCGCCGCGATTACCGCCGGTGGGATCGCCGCGACTGGCGCAGGCACAAACGCTACGACTGGTACGATTATCGCCGCAGCCACCGGCATGTGTTCCACATCGGCCGCTATTTCGCGCCCTACCGGAGCCACTATTACAACCGGATCACGATAGGCTTCTTCCTCGACGGGCTCTTCTTCGGTTCGCGTTACTGGATCAACGATCCGTGGCAGTACCGCCTGCCCGACGTCTACGGCCCCTATCGCTGGGTCCGCTACTATGATGACGTCTTGCTGGTGAATATCTACACCGGCGAAGTGATGGACGTGATCTACGACTTCTTCTGGTAATCTCTTCAGCGAGCGGCCGGTTTGCGCATTCCGGCCACGAGGAGCCCCCCGGCTAGCCAAGGCCAGCGGGGGTTCTTGGCTTTCAGTCAGGCTTTCGGTTCGCCAAAAGGAAGCATCCGGAAAATATTGCCATCCTTGTCGATGAAAGTGTGCTTGAGCGTACCGAGGATGTGAACCACCACCAGCACGAGTAGCACCGTGCCCGCAGCCGCGTGGGATTCGAAGATCGCCTTGGCGCCATCTGGGTCAGGCGCGACTGGCAGCGGCGGCAATTCGAACAGGCCGAACACGCTGATCGGTGCGCCATATTTCGACATCGCGAACCAGCCTGCGAGCGGCATGACTGTCAGCAGTACGTAGAAAATGATATGCGTTCCCTTCACCAGCATCCGTTCCCAACCTGCAAAATCGCTCGAAAGCGGGGGCGGCTTGCGGACCAAACGCCAGCCAAAGCGGAGCAGGATCAGCGCCAGGATGGTAATGCCGATCGAGAAGTGATTGCTCATTATCTGGCTCTGGGATTCCTTGGTGGCCGCATGTTCGGCAGCCTCAGCAATCCGCCAGTTGGCGATCACCGCGATGGCGACAAGCCAATGGAGCAACATCGCAACACCACTGTAACGCTTTGAACTTCCTTCCGTCATGACGCGTATCTCCCCGTCAGGTTGCGCAGCCATAGTAACGGTTCGATCCTTGCGAGCAAGCGGATCGGCCTGTGCAGGGCGGGCTTGCACCTTGAGGCGGCTTTGCTAAGCCCGCGGCATGACGGCCAAGCAGGACATCATTCCCGACCAGGACGCGCTGAAGCGCGCCGGCGAAGAAGTGCGCACGCGGCTCGCCGCCGATCCGGGGGCCTACAAGGTCGACACGAACAAGGCGGAAATCTTCGCATTCGGCGATTTCCTGACCGCCGCCGAATGTGTGCGATTGTGCATGATGATCGACGCCACCGCCAAGCCCTCGACGCTCCACGAACAGGACTATTCCAGCGGCTTCCGCACCTCCTATTCAGGCGATCTCGACCCCTACGATCCCCTCGTGATGACAATTTCGCGGCGGATCGACGACTTGCTTGGCCTGAACCCGGAATGGGGGGAGACGATTCAGGGGCAACGCTATCTTCCCGGCCAGCAGTTCAAACCACACAACGACTGGTTCTATACGACCGAGAAATATTGGGAGCTTGAGCGCAAGCGCGGCGGCCAGCGGTGCTGGACAGCCATGGCTTTCCTCAACGATGTCGAGGAGGGCGGAGAGACCCATTTCACCAATGTCGGGATCAAGATCCAGCCCCGGCCGGGCGTGTTGATGGTGTGGAACAATGCCCTGCCCGATGGCACGCCCAATGAAGACACGATCCATGCCGGCACGCCTGTGGTGAAGGGCATCAAATATGTGATCACCAAGTGGTATCGCACCCGCAAGTGGCGCTGAAGCGACACACTCGCGCGACTTAAGGCTGGGGGTCGACCTCGACTTCGGAGTCCTTGCCGCGTTTCATCCTGCGCGCCAGCTTGTCCACCTTGCGCGAAAGCCGCAGGATTTCGAGCTGGGTGCGCAAATTGACCTCATAGTCGTGGCGTGCGGTGATCCGGTCTTTCGCCGCCTGCTGGTTCTGGCTCATCAGGATGATCGGCGCCTGCACAGCTGCAAGCATCGACAGCATCAGGTTCAGGAAGATGTAGGGGTATTCGTCGAAGGGATGGAAACCGAGATTCTCAAGCGTCCGGCTATTCACCAGCATCCATACGAACAGCACCACAGCGAAGGCCGAGATGAATCCCCAGCTGCCACCAATCGCCGCCGCCCGATCGGCCAGCCGGTCGCCGACCGTCTCATGCGCATGGGCCAGTTCGTCGGCATCGAGCCCGGTAAAGGTGCCGGACGCAACGCGCTTCAGGACCCGCTGCTCATCGGCCTCGAGCTCGTCATACTCGCGACCGAGCAACTCGCGCGCCAGCTTGTGCGGATCGGCATCGCGAGTCGTGCACTACCCCCTATCTTTCGAGCGCCTCGTCAATCAGCTTCCGGCTGTTCTCGACGCCGTAAAGCGCGATGAAGCTGCCCATTCGGGGGCCCTGCTCGCTGCCGAGCATGGTTTCGTATAGGCATTTGAACCAGTCGCGCAAATTTTCGAAGCCGAATTCCTCGCGCTTGCCGATTTCGTAGACGATTGTCTGGATATCTTCGCCGGGCGTTTCCGGGTTCATGATCGAAAGCGCGCAATCGAGCGCACGCAATGCTTCGCGCTCGTTCTCCTCCAGAGCGCGCTTGTTCAGCGTCGGCGCCACGAAATCGCGATTATAGGCGAGCGCAGTCGTCACCAGCACGTCCAGGTCGGGGTGCTTCGCCGGATCGGGATCGGCGATATAATTGTCGAGATAGGACCAGACCGCTTCCCGGTCAGCTTCCGCCCCGAGCACGCCAACGAGGTTGAGCAGCAGGCCATAAGTCACCGGCAAGCTGTCGCCTGCACCGGGTGCTTCCTCGGCCTGCCAGCCGCCATTGGCGCGCAGCAGGTGCCAGGCGGGATTGCCGAGTTGCTTTTCGAGGTCCTGCTCGGCCAGCCGTTCGCGGAACTGCCAGTAATCGTCGACCGCGCGCGGGATCACGCCCACATGCAGGTGCTTGGCGCTCTTGGGATTGGGGAAGATGTAGAAGCCCAGGCTCTCTTCCGAGCCATAGGTCAGCCATTCCTCGATCGTCAGGCCGTTGCCCTTGGACTTGGATATCTTCTCGCCATTGGCATCGAGGAACAGCTCGTAGATGAGGCCCTCTGGCTTGCGGCCGCCCAGCACTTCGACGATCTTGCCCGACTGCACGCCGCTGTCGGTTAGGTCCTTGCCGTACATCTCGTAATCGACGCCCAGCGCATACCAGCGCATCGCCCAGTCGACCTTCCACTGCAGCTTGGCCATGCCGCCCAGCACCGACTGCTCGACGGTCGAGCCATCCTCGTCCTCGAAGCGGATCAGCCCGGTATCGGCATCCACCACTTCGACCGGAACCTGCAACACCCGGCACGTGCTGGGCGAAATCGGCAGGATCGGCGAATAGGTGCGACGGCGCTCTTCGCGCAGCGTCGGCAGCATGATGTCGAGAATGTCCTGGTTGTGCCGCAGCACCTGCTTCAGCGCCGGATCGAAGCGGCCCGAATTGTACATGTCGTTCGACGCGACGAATTCGTAATCGAAGCCGAACCGGTCGAGGAAGGCGCGCAGCATGGCATTGTTGTGCGCGGCAAAGCTTTCATGCCCCTTTTCGAAGGGATCGGGGATGCGCGACAGCGGCATGCCGAGATGCTGCGTCAGCAGCGCCTGGTTGGGCACATTATCGGGCACCTTGCGCAGCCCGTCCATGTCGTCGCTGAAGGCAACCAGCCGCGTCTTGCCGTCTTCCGGGCGCGCACCGATCAGCGCTTCAAAGGCGCGCCGCACCAGCGTGGTGCGCAGCACTTCCTGGAACGTGCCGATATGTGGCAGGCCCGACGGGCCATAGCCGGTTTCGAACAGCACGGGCGAGCCATCGGGCTTGGTGCCTTCGGGATAGCGTTTGAGCAGCCGCTGGGCCTCCTGGAATGGCCAGGCCTTGTTGACGCGCGCGGCGGCGATAAGATCGTTCATGCTCATGCGGGTCGCCCTATGCGCAAGGCGGCGCATGTTGCAAGCGCGAACAGAGTCGGCGCAAATGATCGTTGCACAATGAGCCGCCTGCGCTTGCGCTCCGTTCCGTATCCGTTCTAACGCTGGTCCGGTGAGTTCCCCGCTTCCCCTTCCCGCGCTCCATGCAAGCCATTCGGGCACTTGGCTGAGACCCCAGAATGGCGCGACGAGCACGGTGTCGAAGGGCGACGCAATCATGGCGGCGGCAGACACGCCGGTTCTCCTGCTCAATGCGCCGCTGGTAGCGAGCAGGCTGGGCTATCCCGACCTGTCGGGGCTCGACCTGCTCGAATTGTTCGCTTTAGTGCATCCGGCCCGTTTCTGCGTGCCGACGCCGCGCGGCCTGGCCGAAGCGCTGGGGCTGGAGGAACCGCAGGGCGACGCGAACGTCCCGGCTTTCCTGCAAGCGGCTGCGGGAGCGCTGATGGCGATTTGCGAAAGCGCCGAATGGCCTGAGCGCGAAGGCGCATGGAGCGCGCTGCAGAACCTCGTCCGGCTGCGTTGGCCCTGGGCGCAGGTGCTTGGCCCATACCTTGCGCGACCGGCGAAGGCAGAGCGCTGGCTTTTCTCGAAGCTACCCGAATGGGACGAGGCGCCCGAGCGCCCCGCTCCACGCCAGACGGAGCTTTCCCCCGCAGCGGTGCTGGTCCGGCTCGATCAATTGACTGGCGCTGGCGCCGAACAGCGCGAGGGGCAGCGCGCCTATTCATGCAACGCTGCTGGGATGTTTTCCCCGCGCGACAAGCGCGGTGCGCCACACCTGCTACTGGCGCAGGCGGGCACCGGGATCGGCAAGACCTTGGGCTATCTCGCACCGGCTTCGCTCTGGGCGGAAGAATCGGGCGGCACCGTGTGGGTATCGACCTATACCAAGAATCTGCAGCGGCAATTGCGGCAGGAAAGCCGCTGCGCCTGGCCCGCCGAGCGACCCGACGGCTCGCCGCCGGTGGTGGTGCGCAAGGGGCGCGAGAATTACCTGTGCCTGCTCAACCTCGAAGATGCGCTACAAGGCGGCTTTGCAGGGCGCACCGCCATATTGGCGCAGCTTGTGGCGCGCTGGGCGGCCTATTCGCAAGACGGCGACATGATCGGCGGCGACTTGCCCGGCTGGCTCGGCACGCTGTTCCGCAAGCGCGGCGTCTCGGCGCTGACCGACCAGCGCGGCGAATGCGTCTATGCGGGGTGCCCGCATTACCGGAAGTGCTTCATCGAACGGGCCGCGCGCTCCTCCGCGCAGGCCGATCTGGTTATCGCCAACCACGCGCTGGTCATGGTCAATTCCGCGCGCGGACGCGACACCGGCCAGCGCCCGACACGGATCATCTTCGACGAAGGCCATCACGTGTTCGAAGCGGCGGATTCGACCTTTGCTGCGGCGCTCACCGGGCAGGAAGCGATCGAGTTGCGGCGCTGGATCGTGGGGCCGGAACGCAACAGCCGCGGGCGGCGGCGCGGGCTTGCTGCGCGGCTCGCGGATGTCTCGAGCTATGACGAAGCGGGTGGCGATGCGGTAGAGGCCGCGCTCGAAGCCGCGCATGCCTTGCCTTCGGACGGCTGGCTGCAGCGCATCCACGAAGGCGCCCCGTCTGGCCCGGTCGAGGCCCTGCTGGCGCAAGTGCGTGCCGCGACCTATGCGCGCGATGAATCGGGCGGGCAGGAGGCCGGTTACGGGATCGAGACCGAGGCCGCCGCGCTGCCGGGCGAGCTGATCGAGGCTGCGGGCGATGCCGAAGAGGCATTGGCTGCGATCCGTGCCCCGCTGATGAAACTCGGCACAAGGCTCGAAGCTATTCTGGCGGACGCGCCCGACTGGCTGGATGCGCAAGGCCGCGCGCGGATCGAAGGCGCGCGCCATTCGCTCGCCTGGCGGATCGACACTCTCGCAGCTTGGGAAGCCCTGCTGGAGCGGCTTGGCGGGCCGGCCGACCCCGAATTCGTCGATTGGCTGGCGGTCGACCGAAGCGAAGCGCGCGAATTCGACGTCGGGATCCATCGTCATTGGCTTGATCCGATGAAGCCATTCGCCAAGGTGGTGCTCGAACCCGCGCATGGCGTGATGCTGACCAGCGCCACGCTGACCGACCGCAGCGAAGCCGGGCCGGGCTGGGACAGCGCAATCGCGCGATCCGGCGCTGCCTGGCTTGATGCTCAGCCTCAGCTCACCGCGGCCGACAGCCCCTTCGACTACGCGAGCCGCGCCGAGGTGCTGATCGTCACCGACATCAGCAAGGGCGCTTTGCCCGCGCTGGCCGGGGCCTATGCCCGGCTGATCGAGGCATCGGGCGGCGGCGTGCTGGGCCTGTTCACCGCGATCCGCCGGCTTCGCGCGGTGCATGGCCGCATCGCCGACCGGCTCGCGCGTGAAGGCCTGCCGCTTTACGCGCAGCATGTCGACCCGATCGACACCGGCACGCTGGTCGACATCTTCCGCGACGATCCGCGCGCTTCGCTACTCGGCACCGATGCGCTGCGCGACGGGGTGGATGTGCCCGGCCATTCGCTGCGTTGCGTGGTGATGGAGCAGGTGCCCTGGCCGCGCCCCGACATATTGCACAAGGCGCGGCGACTGGCGGGCGGCGGAAATGCCTATGACGACCGGATCATCCGCGCGCGGCTGGCGCAGGCATTCGGCCGGCTGATCCGCAGCAAGGAGGATGCCGGGCATTTCGTGGTGCTCTCGCCGGCTTTCCCCACCCGCTTGCTGACCGCCTTCCCGCCCGGCACGCCTGTCCGCAGGCTGACACTTGAGGAGGCTTTACAACGCATCGCCAGTGGTGTTTTCGGAACGGGCAACCCCGCCACCGGTGTGAACGAATCCGTCGGAGAGGAACCCGCCTGAGGTGAAACCGCAGACATGAAGATTCTGGGCCTATTCCGACACGCCAAGTCCGATTGGGACGATCTGGCGAAGCGCGATTTCGATCGCGGGCTGAACGATCGCGGGCGCAGGGGCGCCGTGCTGATGGGCGAGCACATCCGCAATCACGGCATCAAGTGGGACGTGCTAGTCGCCAGCCCTGCCGAAAGGGTCAAGCAGACGCTCGAATCAGGGCTGCCCGACATCGAGCCCGTTTATGACCAGCGGATCTATCTCGCGAGTGCCGATACCATCCTCGAAACGGTGATGGACAAGGCGGGCGACGCAAAGGCCGTGATGGTCGCAGGGCACAATCCCGGCTTGCAGGAAGTGCTGTTCGAACTTGTGCCGCATGCAAACGAGAACACGCTTTTCTTCGAAGCCGCGCGCAAGTTCCCGACCGCATCCTATGCCGTGCTCGAACTCGATATCGACGACTGGTCGGAACTTGTGAGCGACTGCGGGACGCTGGTCTATTTCGCCCGCCCGCGCGATCTCGATCCCGAACTCGGCCCGGAAGACTAGCCCAATACCTTGCGAGGACCGGAACCTTCGGCGGCGAGCTGGTCATCCGGGTTGTAGAGCTTGCACTGCTTGAGGCTTAGGCAGCCGCAGCCGATGCACCCGTCAAGCTTGTCGCGCGTCCGCTCCAGTTGCGCGATCCTGGCGTCGAGTTGCCCCCTGATCGACTTGCTGATGGCCTGCCAGTCGCCTGCCGTAGGCGTGCGGCCATGCGGGAGCTTGGCCAGTTCGGTCTCGATCTCCGATAGCGCCAGCCCAAGTTGCTGCGCGATCAGGATGAAGCTGAGCCGCCGAATGTCGCTCCGCAAGAAACGGCGCTGGTTGCCGCTAGTGCGGATCGGTTCGACCAGCCCTTTCTCCTCGTAGAAACGGATTGCCGAAACCGACAGGCCCGTGCGCAGCGCCAAATCGCCGATCGGCAGAAGGTCGGTGGTGCGCAAATGACGCGGCATGTTGCTCTCCAGACGGGACGAATTTATTCCTTGACCTAAAGTTAGCTTGAGATTGCACGATGGGCAAGCAAGGTGATTGGGCCCGCCCCTCCATTGGCCGGATCGCCATCGATCAAAAGGAGATTTGAAATGCCCAAAGGCCAACTCGAACACGCCAATCTGACTGTGACCGATCCCGACCGAAGCGCACAGCTGCTCAAGAAATTATGGGGCTGGCATGAGCGCTGGCGCGGGCCTTCGCAGCTCGGCGGCTGGACCATCCATCTCGGCGACGAGACGACCTATCTGGCGGTCTACACCAATGGGAAGGCGAAGGGCGGATACACAAAGGACGCCCCGCTCAACCACGTGGGCCTGTTGGTCGACGATCTCGACGCGGCCGAGCAGGTGGTGATCGAAGCCGGGCTCGAACCCTTCAACCATGCCGATTACGAACCCGGAAAGCGGTTCTACTTCTTCGACTGGGATGGGATCGAATTCGAAATCGTAAGCTATGCGGGAGACGGTGAATGAACGAGCCGCTTCTCCGCGAACCGATGTTTGCGCGTCACAGCAGGCGCGATTGCGATGCTCCGCCTGCCCAGGGCTCATCGGTGCGGTCGAGCGAGATCTCGCCTGCCCACGGCCGACAGATCGCACGCGCGGCTTCGATCCCGCACCCGGTCCAAATGGCATAGTCTTCGCGCGCGACAATCACTGGCACGCGGGTGTGGGTTTCACGCGCCGCACCAGCGGCGTCCGTCATCACCATCGAATAGCAATCGCCCCATTCGTCGCTGCGCCGCCAGATGCCCGCGCAGGCAAACAAATCGCTGTCTGGCAAGGAAAGCCAGGTGCGCGTCATCCGGCCCTTCGGCCCTTCGGCCTCAGCCCATGCGGTGATCGGGATGAGGCACCGACGTTCTTCGAAACTGTGGCGCCAGAAGAAGCTGTCGAGCTTGTCGGTGCGGGTATTGTTGACCGGCTTGGGCTTGAGCGACTGGCCGCTCTTGCCCTTCATCTGCAAGGGGAAGCCCCAGTTCATCCGCCTGAGTTCGCCATTCGCAACGACCAACCCGGGATAGCCGGGATAGACCTCGGCGCCTAGGTTCGCGCCGCCAAGCGCGTCCACCGCATCGAACCAGTGCGCCACTTCGCTTAGCACCTTGGTCATGCGGTAGAGATTGCACATCAGGCCCAGTCCTCAAGCATTGCCCACCACGAAGCAGGCCGCCGCCATCAGCGCGCCCGTCAGCCGGTTCGAACGGAACCGGTCGAGCGCATTGCCGCCATCGCCTGCCTCAAGGGTAGCAACTTGCCACAATAAGTGCAGGCCGACCGGAAACAGGGTGAACAGCGCAATCCAGTCGGGCCGATAAAGCCAGAAGCCGAGGCCCCACAGCGCCAATGCGCCGATGTAGAACATCGCCACGCCGGGCTTCACCGCTTTGCCCAGCCGCAGCGCGGACGAGCGGATGCCGACGAGCGCATCGTCATCGCGATCCTGCAGCGCATAGATCGTGTCAAAGCCGATCACCCACAGAACGGTGCCCGCATAGACGGCGGCGAGCGCATCCCAATTGTCCCCGCGCAGCGCAATCCATCCCACCGGAAGCCCCCAGCTGAACACGAGGCCAAGCCAGGCCTGCGGCCACCAGGTGATCCGCTTCATGAAGGGATAGGCAGCGACGAGCGCAAGGCTGGCGAGCGCGAAAATCTGCGCCTCGAGCCGCAATTGCAGCAGCACCACCAGCCCGACCATGCACAGCAGCAGCAGCCAGCTCCACGCGGCCTTGCGGCTCACCCTGCCGCTTGCCACCGGCCGCAGCGCAGTGCGGGCCACTTGCCGGTCGAGATCGGCATCGACGATATCGTTATAGACGCAGCCCGCGCCACGCATCGCCACGCTGCCGAGCAGCAGCCATGCCGCCAGCGCCCACTGCGCTCCCGCACCCGCCAGCCACACGCCCCACAGGCACGGCCAGAACAGCAGCCACCAGCCTATCGGCCGGTCGAACCGTGCGAGTTGCGCAAGGTCGCGTGGGCCCTGCGGCAGGCGCGCCACCAGTCCACGATGCTCGCTATCCGTGACGATCTGTTCGTTCATGCTTGCTCACTAGCCGTGCCCGCGCCTAGTGCAAAGCCATGGCAGCAACTCCCGCATGGCCCCCGCGCAGCGCCCCGCGCCTTTTCGTTACGCAAGAACTCGCACAGGGCATTTCCGTCCCAATCGAGGGTAACCAGGCGAACTACCTTGACCGGGTGATGCGGGTTGCACCGGGCGACGCCGTGATCCTGTGCGACAATGTGACCGGCGAATGGGCCGCTCGCGTGACCGAGACGTCCAAACGCAGCGTCGTGCTGGAGCCGGTCGAGCGGCTGAGACCGCGGGAGGAAGTGCCCGATTTCTGGCTCTGCGCCGCATTGCTCAAGAAGGACCGCTTCGACATGGTGCTGGAGAAAGCGACCGAACTGGGCGTGTCGCGCATCCAGCCAGTAATCACACGCCGCTGCGTCGCCGACAAGCTGAACCTCGATCGCGCCCGAAACATCTTGACCGAAGCCGCCGAGCAATGCGCGCGAACCGCCCTGCCCGAGGTCGCCGAGCTATTGTGTTGTCTCTTGTGGCGGAGGGAGTTTGGAGCAGGTTAAAGCCTACATCCAAAACCAGCGAACTCCGCCATCTGACAAGGCCGTTAAACAAAGCAAGTCGATCAGTAAGCGCTAAGACAGCATGAGGCTTCGCCTCACGGCTCACTAACCCGCCTCTGAAGAAGCGGGATTGCCTGAGCCACTCT
>JALRKY010000070.1 GCA_023260985.1 Altererythrobacter sp.
AAGCAGCTCAAGCATGGCATATTCCTTGCCGGTCAGATGAACGCGAGCGCCATCGACTTCGACAGTTTTGGCATCCAGGTTCACGGCCAGCTTGCCCGTGCGGATGATCGACTGCGAGTGGCCCTTCGACCGTCGCACGACGGCGTGAATGCGGGCGACGAGTTCCTCGCGGTGGAACGGCTTAGTGACATAATCATCCGCGCCGAAACCGAAGGAGCGGACCTTCGAATCCATTTCCGAAATGCCCGACAGGATCAGCACCGGCGTCTGCACCTTGGCCACGCGCAGCTTCTTCAGGACATCGTACCCGTGCATGTCCGGCAGGTTCAGATCGAGCAAGATGATATCGTAATCATACAGCTTGCCCAGATCCAGGCCTTCCTCGCCCAGATCGGTCGAATAGACATTGAAGCCTTCGGTCGTGAGCATCAGCTCGATCGCTTTTGCGGTTGTCGGTTCGTCCTCAATCAACAGCACGCGCATGGGTGGTTCCCCCTTTGCCCCAGAGCTCGCGGTAACCTCTCATCAAGAGGGGTTGCCAGGAATTAACCACACGAGGTCTCAACGAAAAAGGTTAATTTAGCGTAAAGCCGGTGGGTATGCGGATTGGGTCGGGCAGTGAAACTATTAGGCAACAGCTACTTAGGTGCTGCCAGTCGCCAGCTACAGCTCGATCCCGATCGAACGCAGCATGCCCAGCTGGTCGAAATAGGGCCGCTCGCACAGGATCAGGTCGCTGCCTGGAGCGAATTCGAATGTCGCGGCCATCCGCGCCTTGAGCTTGCGGCCGGTGGGCGGGATCACGCTGTCAGCCGCCTTGTGTACCCGTGAGCCAGAATTCGACCAGCACCGTGTTCCCCGCATGCGCAATCTCGATGATTTCATTGCCCTGGTCGGGAAAGACCGAGCGCGATCCGGCGAAATAGCCGCGCACGGATTCATCGCCGTCGAACACTTGCCCGGTCGCCATTTCATAGCGCGGGTGGCCGTCGAAGGTCGCAATCACCGCGTCCCAGTCATATTCTATTTCCAGCGCCATATGGTCGCGCACGCGTTGCAGGCGCCGTTCGGCCAGATCGTCACTCATCCTCCTTCTTCCTTTTTCAAATTCAAACCGATCGTCAAAGGCCGCGTAGCTTCTTCGCGCGCCGCCGCTGGACCGACGAGCCGATCCCCATTGCCTCGCGATATTTCGCCACGGTCCGCCGCGCGAGGTCGAAGCCCTCCGCCTTGAGCAGGTCGACCAGCGTATCGTCGGACAGGATCTTGGCAGGATCCTCCGCATCGATCAGCGCCTTGATCCGCGCCTTCACCGTTTCAGATGACGCACCTTCGCCATCGCCAGCACTCCCGACTCTGCCCACGCCGCTGGTGAAGAAATACTTCAGTTCGAAAGTGCCGCGCTCGCAGCTGAGGAACTTGTTGCTGGTGACGCGGCTGACGGTGCTTTCGTGCATTTCGATCGCTTCGGCGACTTCGCGCAGGGTCAGAGGGCGCAGTTCGGATACGCCGCGGCGGAAGAAGCCTTCCTGCCGCTTCACGATCTCCGCCGCAGTCTTGAGGATAGTCTTCTGACGTTGGTCGAGCGCGCGGATCAGCCAATTGGCGTCGGCCAGCTTTTCCTTGAGCCAGCGCCGCGCCTCCTTGTCCGCCCCGCCGCCGCGCCGCAATTCGAGGTAGTAGCCGCGATTGACCACGAGGCGCGGCAAAGTGTCTTCATTGAGCCTTATGTCCCAGCCGCCGTCGGCCGCTGCCGTGATTAATATGTCGGGCACCACCGCCTGCGCGGCCGGGCTGCCGAAGGCGAGACCCGGCTTCGGGTCGTAGCCGCGCAGCTCGCTGAGCATTTTGGAAAAGTCCTCGTCATCGACCCCGCACATGCGTTTGAGACGGGGAATTTCACCGCGGGCGAGCAGGTCGAGATTGTCGATCAACCGCGCCATGCAGGGATCGTAGCGATCGGCCTCACGCGCCTGTATCGCAAGGCATTCGGAGGGTGATCGTGCGCCCACCCCGCTTGGGTCGAGGCTCTGGACCAGAGCCAGCCCGGCTTCGGCTTCGGGCACGGTGACGCCAAGGTCCTGCGCAATCTCGCACAGGTCGAAGCCCAGATAACCTGCCTCGTCGAGCAGGCCGATGATGTGCCGGGCGATGAATTCCTCGCGCGCATCGGAACTCTGGGCGCCGACCTGTTCGTGCAGATGGTCGGCTAGGCTCAGCTCCGCACTGCAGCGCTCCTCGAATGACGAATATTCATTGTCTGCGGCGCCGTGGCTGGCAGCTGCGCCCCAATCGGCATCGCCAGTGTCGAAATTGCGGTCGAGCGATGCGGGATCGAGGTCGAGCGGAACTTCGGCCTCCCCATGCCCTTCGGCGATCAGCACGTCGGCGGTGAATTCCTCGCGCGGTATGTCGTCTGTCGGCAGCTCCTCGCCTGCCTCGCGGCTGACCTCGCCCGCTTCGAGCAGCGGATTGGCTTCGAGCGCTTCACCGATGAAGGCTTCGATTTCGAGATTGGACAGCGCCAGCAGCTTGATCGCCTGCTGCAACTGCGGCGTCATCACCAAGCCTTGCGATTGGCGGAGGTCCAGTCTCGGTCCGAGCGCCATCTGCCTAACCTCTAGAGCGTGAAGCCCTCACCAAGGTAAAGGCGCCGCACGTTCTGGTCGGCCACGAGGTCTTGCGGCGAGCCGGCGAACAGCACCTGGCCGCCATAGATGATGCAGGCGCGATCGACGATATCGAGCGTCTCGCGCACATTGTGATCGGTGATCAGCACGCCGATGTCGCGTTCCTTGAGGTCTTTCACCAGGTCGCGGATATCGCTGATCGAAAGCGGGTCAATCCCGGCGAAGGGCTCGTCGAGCAGCATGATCGAAGGCTTCGCCGCCAGCGCGCGGGCGATTTCGCAGCGCCGCCGCTCGCCGCCCGAAAGCGCCATGGCCGGGGATTCGCGCAGCCGGGTGAGGCCGAATTCGTCGAGCAGCCGCTCAAGTTCCTGCTCGCGCGTGTCCGGATCGGGTTCGACTATTTCGAGCACGCAATTGATGTTCTGCTCTACCGTCATCCCGCGGAAGATGCTGGTTTCCTGCGGCAGGTAACCCAGGCCCAGGATCGCGCGGCGATACATCGGTAAATTGGTGACGTCCTCGCCATCCATCAGGATACGCCCCGAATCCGGCCGCACCAGCCCCATGATTGAATAGAAGCAGGTGGTCTTGCCGGCGCCATTGGGGCCGAGCAGACCGAACACTTCGCCCTTGGCCACGGTCAGCGAGATGTCGCTCAGCACGCTGCGCTTGTCATAGCTTTTGGCGATCGAGATCACTTCGAGGCCGCCGTTGGGCAAGGGTGCGCTCGCACTCTTCGCCGGGGAGTGGGCCGCTTCGCTCAGGGTTTCGCTGTGCTCCATCATGCCTGCTTTAGCATTCCGCGCGGCCCAGAGAACCCCTGTCATGGCTGAATTGGCAGGATTTGTGCATGGCGCCGCAGATCGCCATGGTTAGCAGGCTTGCACAAGTCGCCATGCTCTGTGATACTCCGAATTCGGAGAGGCATTGTGGGGAGAACCTCGATGGATGACGTCGTCTCGCAAGACGAAGCAGGCTCATCGCGCGCTGGGGGGCATGCGCGCGACTGGCGCAAATCGATGAGCGACCATGTTGCTTACGCGCTGCTGGTCTATACCGGCCTGCAGATTTTCGTGACGGTGAACGCGATAAAGGGCGGCTCGCACAGCATGCTGCCCTATCTCGCGCTGGTAGTGCTGGTGGCGGGGATCATCCCGGCGTGCCGCTGGTTCGAGAAGCGCTGGGTCAACCTTTCGGACGAGCAGGCTGTCGATTCAGCCTATATCGCAGCATTCCGGCACGATCGGCTGATGCTGTGGGCACTGGCGATTGGCTTGCCTTTTGCGCTCACGGCGCTGTTCATGGGCATCGCTGCAATCTTCTAGAACGCCGCGCTTTGGGCGTTAGCCCTTCTTGGCGCGCTCAATCGCTGCCACCACGATCCGGCGCGCTTCCTGCGCGTCGCCCCAGCTGCCCACGCGCACCCACTTTTCGGCCTCGAGATCCTTGTAGTGGGTGAAGAAGTGTTCGATCTGTTGGAATATGATCGAAGGCAGGTCCTTGGTTTCCCCGACATCCGAATAATACGGGAAAGTCGTGTCGACCGGCACGCAGATCAGCTTCTCGTCGCCGCCATGTTCGTCTTCGAGGTTGAGCACGCCGATTGGGCGCGCCCGCACTACGCAGCCCGGGATGAAGGGGCTGCGCGAGATCACAAGCGCGTCGAGCGGATCGCCATCGGGCGAAAGCGTGTGCGGTACAAAGCCGTAATTGGCGGGATAGCGCATCGGCGTGTGTAGGATGCGGTCGACAAACAGCGCGCCCGATTCCTTGTCGAACTCGTACTTCACCGGTTCGCCGCCGGTGGGAACTTCGATGATGACGTTGAGGTCTTCGGGCGGGTTCGTGCCGGTGGGGATCTTGTCGATGCGCATTTCAGTCTCGTGCAAGCGGTGCGGCCCCTCTCCCCCTGAGCTGCACGGGTTTGTTTCGCAGCGGCCTTTAGCGGCGCGACCGCCATTGCGAAAGCCCTTCCATGGTCGTAATCGCCCCCGCATGAGCAAGAACAACCCGCAAGCCATCAGAGGCACCCAGGATATTTTCGGCGCCGATGCCGAAGCTTTTGCATGCGTGGTCGAAACCTTCGAGCGCGTGCGCAAGCTCTATCGTTTCCGCCGGGTGGAAATGCCGGTGTTCGAGAAGACCGAGGTTTTCAGCCGCGCGATCGGCGAGACGACCGACGTGGTCAGCAAGGAAATGTATTCCTTCGAGGATCGCGGAGGGGAATCGCTCACGCTGCGCCCGGAATTCACCGCGGGCATCGCGCGCGCCTATCTCACCAATGGCTGGCAGCAACACGCGCCACTGAAGGTCGCGACCCACGGCCCGCTGCTCCGTTACGAGCGTCCGCAGAAGGGCCGCTATCGCCAGTTCCACCAGATCGACGCGGAGATCATTGGTGCGGCGGAACCGCAGACCGATGTCGAGCTGCTGGCGATGGCGGACCAGATCATCCGCGAACTGGGCATCACCGGCGTGACGCTCCACCTCAATACTTTGGGCGATGCCGACAGCCGCGAGGCATGGCGCGCGGCACTGGTCGAACACTTCCGCGCGGTGAAGGACGAATTGAGCAAGGAATCGCAAGAGCGACTCGAGAAGAACCCGCTGCGCATCCTCGACAGCAAGGACCCGCGCGACCGCAAGTTCGTGGGCACCGCTCCGAAGATCGACTTTTTTTTGTCGGACGAGGCGAAGGCGTTCTTCAAGGCTGTCACCAGCGGCCTCGATGCGGCGGGCGTGGAGTGGGTGCGCGCTGAAAGCCTCGTGCGCGGGCTCGATTATTATCGCCACACCGCGTTCGAGTTCATCCCGGACGAGGGAAGCGAGGCCGCCGGCAAGCTCGGCAGCCAGAGCACGATCCTGGGCGGCGGGCGCTATGACGGGCTGATGGAATCGCTTGGCGGCACGCCCACGCCCGCGGTCGGCTGGGCCGCCGGGATCGAGCGGCTGGCGATGCTGGTTGGTGACAAGGCTGAGGAACCGGTCGAGATTGCTGTCATACCGATCAGTGAAGTCGGCAATCTGCGAGCGATCGAGGTGGCGCAGGACTTGCGCAATTCCCGCTTCTCGGCTGAGATTTTTGCTCGCGGCAATATGAAGAAGCGCCTTGCCCGCGCAGACCAGGCTGGAGCAATGGCCGCGATCATCATTGGCGAGGACGAAATTGCCTCTGGCCAGCTCCAGTTCAAGCATCTTGGAACGGGTGAGCAGTCGACTTTAACTTTGGACGAGGCCAGCGAGCGCGCTTGGGAATTGCGACTTGATCGCGACGTTGAAAAATTTGATTCTCATATGGACACACTGGAGGACGCGGTGAATTCGTTGGGTGACGAAGATTGACCGCCATACTCGCCGAACGACTGGACCAGATCGCGCACCGCTTCGCTGAACTCGAAGCGCGCATGGCCTCGGGCACGCTTGAGGGCGAGGCTTTCGTCAAGGCCAGCCGCGACTATGCCGAGCTTGAGCCGGTGGCGAAGGCTGCGGGCTTGGTCGCAGCCATGCGCGAGGAAGTGCTGGCGCTCAACGCCATGAAGGAAGACCCCGAGTTCAAGGCGATGGCCGAAGAAGAGCTGGCCAAGATCAGGGAGGAATTGCCCGAGCTTGAGCGCCAACTCGCCGTGGCCATGCTCCCCAAGGACAGCGCCGACAGCAAGCCCGCCATGCTGGAAATCCGCGCCGGGACCGGCGGCGACGAAGCGGCGCTGTTCGCAGCTGACCTCTATCGCATGTATGAGCGCTTTGCCGCCGAACAGGGCTGGAAGGTCGAACCGATCAGCATGAACGCCAGCGACATCGGGGGTTTCAAGGAAATCGTCGCCAATGTCAGTGGCACGGGCGTGTTCGCCAAGCTCAAGTTCGAAAGCGGAGTGCATCGTGTGCAGCGCGTGCCCGTGACCGAAAGCGGCGGGCGCATCCATACGTCGGCGGCGACCGTGGCGGTCCTGCCCGAGCCCGACGAGGTGGACGTCCATATCGAGGACAAGGATCTCAAGATCGACATCTATCGCGCCAGCGGCGCAGGCGGGCAGCACGTCAACACCACCGATTCCGCCGTGCGCATCACGCATTTGCCGAGCGGGATCGTCGTGACCTGCCAGGACGAGCGCAGCCAGCACAAGAACCGCGCCAAGGCGATGCAGGTTCTGCGTGCGCGTCTCTACGAGCAGATGCGCGACCAGGCGCAAGGGGCTGAAGCCGAAGCGCGCAAGGCGATGGTCGGCAGCGGCGACCGGTCCGAGCGCATCCGCACCTACAATTTCCCGCAAGGCCGCGTGACCGATCACCGCATCGGCCTGACCCTGCACAAGCTCGATGAAGTGCTAGCAGGGACCGGGCTGGTCGAGTTGATCGATGCTCTGATCGCAGAGGACGAGGCCAAGCGCCTCGCCGCGATGGGTGAGTGACCGTAGCTGACGCCTTGCGCGCGGCGACGCAGAAACTCTCTGAAACCAGCGACACCGCACGACTCGATGCCGAATTGCTGATGGCACATGCTCTGGGTGCCGGCCGGTCTGACATGTTGCTGCGCCATATGGATGCGAATGCGCCGGCTTGCTTTGCGGCACTAGTCGAGCGCCGGTCGCGGCACGAGCCGGTCGCCTATATCCTAGGCGAGGCCGAGTTCTTCGGGCGCAGCTTCATGGTCAACCCGGCAGTGCTGATCCCGCGCGGCGACAGCGAGAGCGTGGTCGAGGCGGCGCTAGAGGTGGCGCCGCGTGACGGACGAGTTCTCGATCTCGGCACCGGATCAGGGGCTTTGCTGCTGACCATTCTGGCCGAACGCCGGCGCCTCACCGGCATGGGGATCGATGCTTCGCTCGGCGCGCTGGCGGTGGCCGCGGCCAATGCGGCGCGGCTAGGTGTGGGCGAGCGGGCGCGGATGCAGCGCGGCGACTGGCGCGAAGTCGACTGGGCAGAGGAACTGGGGCGTTTCGACCTAGTTATCGCCAACCCGCCCTATGTCGAAACCGCGGCGCAACTTGACCATACGGTGCGCGAATTCGAGCCGGCCACCGCGCTCTTCGCCGGGCCTGAGGGGCTCGACGACTACCGTATCATCGTCCCGCAATTGCGCGGGCTGTTGACAGAAACTGGCGCTGCGGTGCTGGAGATCGGGTCTGGGCAGGCAGAAGAAGTAACGCAAATTGCTGAAGAATCAGAATTTTCCGTTTCCTTGCGGCGCGATCTTGCATTGCGGCCACGTGCTTTGATCCTGACATAGGGCTTGGCAAACCGGCTTTCAGGCACTAACTCCGAATCGGCCTCTGGTTTGCCGAACCTGCGATCCATTGCGCCAAGCTCCGCATTTTAACGTTTCTGGGCAGCGCGAACCCGCCTGCCGGGGAATGCGGATAGGACTGCTCCGTCCTGTTGGTCGGGGCGCAGAACAGGGGTGAGATGACCCCGCGCCAGCGAATGGTCGCGTGGGCCCTCCAAAGAGGACGTTTTTCCTTGAACAACAATCGCACCAATCGTCGCCGCGGTCGCGGCAATCGCAATCAGGGCGGCGGCGGTCAGCAGCTCAACCGCATCGACAGCCGCGCGCGCGGCAATGCCCCGCAGTTGCTTGAAAAATACAAGAAGCTCGCTCAGGACGCGCAGCACAATGGCGACCGGGTGCAGGCCGAATACTGCCTCCAGTTCGCCGACCATTATTTCCGCGTGATTGCCGACAACAAGGCGCGGCAGGACGAGGCGCGCGGTGGCCGCCGGCCAGACGAACGCGGCCAGCAGCACGACGACGAGGATTACGAGGAGGATGTCGACGATCGGCGCCGTTCGCGCCGCTTGCGCGATTATCGCGATGAACACGGCCGCGACGACCAGAATGACGGCATGAACGAGGGCGAGCATGGCGTCGAAGGCGCAGCAATCGAAGGCAGCGACGACGAAGGCGATTACCAGCCGCGCCGCCGCAATGCCGGTTCGAACAAGCCGCGCCTCAAGGAGCGCGCGCCGCGCGACGAGAGCGGCTCGGGCGAATTCGATGCGGCGGCTCTTCCTCCCTCAATCTCCGCCAGCAGCGATGACGAGGGCGAGGAAGCGAAGCCGCGCCGCCGCCGCCGCACCAAGGACGACGATGGCGACGCACTGCGCGCCGTAGGCTGATCGAAGACGCAATTACCGGGTTCGGGCAGGGGCACGTAAAAGGCATGACCTCGCGGCTCGATCGGATTTGGCAAGCGATGGGGGCGCGGCCGCTGCTCGCTTCCGCGCTGCTTGGCGCAATCTCCGCTTGCGGCTTTCCCCCGCTTCGCCTCTGGCCGGTCGGCCTTGCGGCGCTTGCGCTGTTCATCGCCTTGCTGCGACGGGCGAACTGCTGGAAGCGCGCCACATTGATGGGCTGGCTGTTCGGCCTTACGCACCTCACTGTCGCCAATAGCTGGATCGCGACTGCCTTTACCTACCAGGCCGAGATGCCGCAATTCCTGGGCTGGCTGGCGGTGCCGCTGCTTTGCCTTTACCTCGCGGTCTATCCTGCGCTCGCCGCCTTCGCCGCAAACCGGCTTGGCCGCAATGCCGGGACTTTCACCTTCGCCGCGCTGTTTGCCGCGGCCTGGATAATCACCGAATGGCTGCGCAGCTGGGTCTTCACCGGCTATCCGTGGCCGCCGCTGGGCCTGATGTTGCTGGGCGATTTCGACAGCCCTGGCATTGCATTGCTGCTGCCATGGCTCGGCACCTATGCGCTTTCAGGGCTGGCGATACTGATCGCGGGCGGCTTTGCAGCGCTGGTGCAGCAAGGGCGACGCGTCGGCCAGCTGGTGCTGGCATTGCTTGTCATCGGGGCGATGACCTTTCCCTTTGGCAGCCTCACGCAGGCCGAAGGCTCGGTCCGATACGCGCTAGTCCAGCCCCTCATCCCGCAGGCCGAGCGCGAGGATCCGGGCAAATTCGAGGACCAGTTCATCCGAATCGCGCAACTGACTATATCCGACAATGACAGCGAACGGCTGGTGCTGTGGCCCGAAGCGGCAATCCCGGACTATCTCGAGAATGGCTATCCGCAGCGCTATTACAGTGCACGCACTGCCGGTGCCGATCCCGACTTCGCGCGGCAACGGATCGGTGTCCTTATCGGGCAGCAATCGATGCTGCTCACCGGCCTCGTCCACCTCGATATTGGCCAGCATGAAGGGCGGACCACAGCGGTCAGCGCGCGCAACTCGGTGAGCGCGATCGATGGGCGCGGTGAGATCGTGGGCGATTATGCGAAGGCGCATCTCGTGCCCTATGGCGAATATCTGCCAATGCGCGAGATACTCGAGCCGATCGGGCTTTCCCGGCTGGTGGCCGGATCGATCGACTATTTGCCGGGGCCCGGGCCGCTTACTTTCGATCTCGGGCGTTTCGGCAGGGCCGGGATCCAGGTCTGCTATGAAATCGTGTTTTCGGGGCATGTGGTCGATCGCGCCAACCGGCCGGACTATATCTTCAACCCGTCGAATGACGGCTGGTTCGGTAGCTGGGGTCCGCCGCAGCATGTGGCGCAGGCGCGGCTGCGCGCGATCGAGGAAGGCCTGCCGGTGCTGCGTTCGACCACTACCGGGATCAGCGCCGTGATCGACGCCAATGGCGTGGTGCGCCAGCATGTGCCGACCGGAGTGACGGGGCGGCTCCACGGCTTAATACCGCCTGCCAAAGCGCCGACAATGTTCGCACGGCTGGGCAATTGGTTGCCGCTTGGCTGGGCGTTGCTGATTCTCGCCGCATCGCTGGTTGCCATGCGCCGCCGCCGGGTCTAGGGAGCGTTTTCACACATAAAGAATTCTTTATATCGAGGCATCATGCGCAGCGAATTCCTGTTCACTTCCGAAAGCGTCTCCGAAGGGCACCCCGACAAGGTTTCCGACCAGATTTCAGACGCTATCGTCGATCTGTTCCTGTCGAAGGACCCGGAGGCGCGCGTTGCCTGCGAAACTCTGACCACCACCCAGCTGGTCGTGCTGGCGGGCGAAATCCGCTGCAAGGGCGTGTATGAGAATGGCGAGTGGGCCCCCGGTGCGATTGAGGAAATCGAAGCGACGGTGCGCCGCAAGGTGAAGGAAATCGGCTACGAACAGGCGGGCTTCCATTGGGAAACGCTGGTCTTCGAGAATCACTTGCACGGCCAGTCGACGCATATCGCGCAGGGCGTCGATGCCAGCGGCAACAAGGACGAGGGTGCGGGCGACCAGGGCATCATGTTCGGCTATGCCAGCGACGAGACGCCTGACCTGATGCCCGCGACGCTAGACTACAGCCACAAGATTCTCGAGCGCATGGCGGCCGACCGCAAGAGCGGAGTTGCGCCTTTCCTCGAGCCCGACGCCAAGAGCCAGGTGACGCTGCGCTATCACAATGAGCGCCCTGCTGAAGCTACCGCGATCGTGGTTTCGACCCAGCATGCGCCGGGATATTTCTTTCATGGCGGCGAAGGCGACGAAGCCAAATACGCCGAGTTGCGCGACTATGTGAAGGGCGTGATCGCCGATGTTCTCCCGGCCGAACTGCTGACCGAGAGCACAGTCTATCACATCAACCCGACCGGCCGTTTCGAGATTGGCGGTCCAGATGGCGATGCGGGCCTGACCGGCCGCAAGATCATCGTCGACACCTATGGCGGTGCCGCGCCGCATGGCGGCGGCGCCTTCAGCGGCAAGGACCCGACCAAGGTCGATCGCTCGGCTGCCTATATCACCCGCTATCTCGCCAAGAACATCGTGTCGGCAGGACTTGCCCGGCGCTGCACGATCCAGCTTTCCTACGCGATCGGAGTGGCGGAGCCGCTGTCGATCTATGTCGACCTGCACGGCACAGGCAAAGGCGTGACCGAGGCGCAGCTGGAAAATATCCTGCCCGAACTGGTGCGCCTGACCCCGCGCGGCATCCGCACCCACCTCGGCCTTAACAAGCCGATCTATCGCAAGACCGCTGCCTATGGCCATTTCGGCCGGACACCCGAAGGCGATTTCTTCCCGTGGGAACGCACCGACCTGGTCGATGCGCTGAAAGCGGCGGTATGTTGATGATCACCGCAGCCTAACCGCGGGCAGGATCGTCCTCGCCCAGCATCGGCGAGGGACGGTCGAGCGCCAATTCGGCTTCGGAGAATGTGAACGGGCTACGCACACCGGGCAGCCCGCCCAGTTCCACCTGCATCCCGCGCGCGACCACCTGAGGATCGGCGAAGACCTGGTCGACGGCATGGATCGGCCCGGCGGGTATGCCGTGCTCGTGGCACTGCTCAAGCAGTTGCGCGCGGTCGTGCTTGGCGGTTTCCGCAGCGATCATCGCGTCGAGTTCGGCGCGGTTGGCAATCCGCGCTTCATTGGTGGCGAAACGGGGTTCGTCCAGCAAATCGTCGCGGCCCAGCACCTTGAGCAGCTTGCGGAACAGCCTGTCATTGGCGGGCGCCAGGATCACCGGATCGTCCCGCGTCGGGAACACGCCATAGGCGCTCACTTGCGCGTGCTCATTGCCCATGCGGGGCGGGTTGCTGCCAGTAGTGAGGTAATGCAGCGCCTGGCTGGCCAGCAGCCCGACCGAGCAATCGAGCAGCGCCATGTCGACATGCTGGCCGCGGCCGGTGCGCTCGCGCATCGCCAGCGCGGCCTGGATACCGATCACCCCATAGAGCCCGCAAGTGAGGTCCGAGATGGAGATGCCCATCTTCATCGGCTGGCCTGCGGGTTCGCCGGTCAGCGCCATGAAGCCGCTCATGCCCTGAATCACGAAATCGTAACCCGCTTCGCGCGCCCGCGGCCCGGTCTGGCCGAAGCCGGTGATCGAGCAATAGACCAGCCGCGGGTTGGAGGCCGAGAGCGAAGCGTAGTCGAGCCCGAACTTTTCGAGCGAGCCGGTCTTGAAGTTCTCTAGCGCGACGTCGGCATCCGCGATCAGCGCCTTCACGCGCGCCAAGTCGCCCGCATCGCCGAAATCGGCTACGATTGAGCGCTTGCCACGATTGGTAGCGTGGTAATAGGCCGCCTCGCGCCGCAGTTCGCCATCGGGCTCTTCGCGCTCGACCCAGGGCGGGCCCCATTTGCGTGTACCGTCGCCATCGGGGCTTTCGACCTTGATCACGTCCGCGCCGAGGTCGGCCAAAATCTGCCCCGCCCAAGGGCCGGCAAGGACACGTGCCAACTCGACCACCTTGAGGCCGGCGAGCGGAGCGTTCGGGTTGCGCGGTTTATCTAGCCACATCGTCGAGCCTAAAGCGCCACCTCGTAATGTGCCGTCGTCTTGGCGGCGATTTCCTCCGCGGTCACGCCGGGCGCCAGTTCGATCAGGCGGAATGGGCTGGAGTGGTCCTTGCGCTGGAACACGGCTAGGTCGGTGATGATCATGTCGACCACGTTCTTGCCGGTCAGCGGCAGGGTGCAGGTGGGGATGAACTTGGGGCTGCCGTCCTTGGCGGCATGTTCCATCACCACGATGATTTTCTTGACGCCCGCGACGAGGTCCATCGCGCCGCCCATGCCCTTGATCATCTTGCCCGGGATCATCCAGTTGGCAATGTCGCCATTCTCGGCCACTTCCATCGCGCCCAGCACGGTCAGGTCGATATGTCCGCCGCGGATCATCGCAAAGCTCTGCGCGCTGTCGAAATAGGCGCTGTGCGGTAGCTCGCTGATCGTCTGCTTGCCTGCATTGATCAGGTCGGGATCGACCTCGTCGTCATAGGGGAAGGGGCCGATCCCGAGCATGCCGTTCTCGCTCTGCAGCGTCACATGCATCCCTGCGGGAATGTGATTGGCGACCAGCGTGGGGATGCCGATGCCGAGGTTGACGTAATAGCCGTCTTCCAGTTCCTCCGCTGCACGCGCGGCCATCTGGTTGCGATCCCAGGGCATTAGGCGATCTCCCTTTCCCGGACCGTTCTGAACTCGATCTTCTTGTCGTAGGGCGCGCCCACGATCATCCGGTTCACATAGACGCCGGGCAAGTGGATGCAGTCGGGATCGAGGCTGCCTGCGGGCACCACTTCCTCGACTTCGACCACGCACACCTTGCCGCAAGTGGCGGCGGGCACGTTGAAGTTGCGCGCGGTCTTGCTGAACATCACATTGCCGGTTTCGTCGGCCTTCCATGCCTTGACGATCGAGAGGTCGGCGAAGATTCCGTGCTCGAGGATATAGGTTTCCATCGTTCCGTCGCGATTGGGGAAGTCCTTGTGCTCCTTGCCGTCGGCCACCTGGGTGCCGACGCCGGTCTTGGTGTAGAAGCCCGGGATACCCGCTCCCCCGGCCCGCATGCGCTCGGCCAACGTGCCCTGCGGGCAGAATTCGACTTCGAGTTCGCCCGAAAGGAACTGCCGTTCGAATTCCTTGTTCTCGCCGACATAGGAAGAGATCATCTTCTTCACCTGCTGCGTGCGCAGCAGTTTGCCGATGCCTTCATTGTCGATCCCGGCATTGTTGCTGGCGAAAGTGAGGTCCTTCACGCCGCTGTCGCGGATCGCGTCGAGCAGGCGTTCGGGAATGCCGCACAGGCCGAAGCCTCCGCTGGCGATAAGCATGTCGTCGCAAAGCACCCCTTCGAGCGCGGTGGCGGCATCGGGATAGAGTTTCTGCATCGGCCTCTCAGGTCTGGCAGGGCGGGAGAGTTCGCCCGTCGGCGCGCATAGCGTCTCGCCGGAGGGCTGTCATCCGCTGTGTTGGCAGAACCGATGCGCAGGCCGCTCGTCGACAGATGCCTCTGCTTGGTCCCAGGCCGCTTGCACACGAGGCTTCCGTCAGCGATCCTGTTTGCCTGTTCGGGGAAAGAGGAGGGGGAATATGATCAGGATTATGTTTGGCTCCGCATTTGCGGCGCTTGCGCTGGCGCAGGCGGCGCCGGCTTGGGCCGATGAAGTGGACGATTCACTTGACACGAAAAGCTGCAGCGAGGCCGATCGCGCGTTCGACGAAGGCCGCCATCCTGCCGACGTATTGCGTTTCGTCGGGGTCGAAACAGGCGACACGGTCGCCGATTTCATGGCGGGCGGCGGCTATTACTCGGCGCTTCTGGCCGACTTAGTCGGAAAAAAGGGCGCGGTCTACGCGATCAATCCCACCCGATTCTACAATGCCCAGGAATGGGCACAACGGGTCGCCGCGCATGGCAATATCCGCAACATGGCGGTCGATCCGCGCGCCATGTTGCTGGCGCCAGGAAGCGTCGACATGATCTTGACCCACCTCAATTTCCATGACCTCTATTGGGAATCGGAAAGGTTCGGCTTTCCGCGGCTCGATGTCGAAGGGGTGCTCGCCAACTGGTTCGCTGCAGTGAAGCCCGGCGACCATGTGATCGTGATCGACCATGTCGGCCCGACGGGCGATGCGCGTGAAGTGACCGAGGCCGTGCATCGCATCGCGCCCGAGAATGTGGTGGCCGTGATGGCGCAAGCGGGGTTTGTGCTTGAAGCGCAAAGCGATGTGTTGCAGCGCAGCAATGACGACCTGTCGAAGAATGTGTTTGAGGAGTCGGTGCGCGGCAAGACTGACAGGTTTATGATGAAATTTCAGAAACCTGATGTCCGATGGACAGTAAACAGTTGCGTTTCTTACAACTATCCATGACCTTTTCGCACTTGCACAAAAATCCCGTTTTCCGCATATCGAACAGGCCTTTTAGGCATCCTCTCCCAAAGACTTTTCGGCCCGGCCTCTTGGTCGGGCCTTTTTCTTTGCCCGCGGCCAAAACGCCGCGATCGCGATCCCCGTTTGAACATCGGCCTCCGGCTCCCTAGCTTGGGCTTGTCCAAGTTATCGGGAGTTCCCCATGGCCGATGCGACCGCCAGCAGCACGAAAAAGGAACCCAAGTCCGTCCGACTCCAGGTCGCCGCAGCGCGGCAGGAGGAATCGGGCCAGGGTATCGCGCGCATTCCGCGTTCGGCCTTCTAGGCGCTGGGCATCACGGAAGGCAATGTGATCGAGGTCACCGGCAAGCGCAGCACGCCCGCGATCGTCATGGCAGCTTATAGCGAAGACGGGGCGCTCGATGTTGTGCGGCTCGACGGGCTGCGGCGCGGCAACTCCGAAGAGAGCGGGATCGAATAGGCGGAGCGGCTCCGCCCGGCTGCATCAGTCGCTCGGACCGCCGGGCTCGTCTGCTTTGACGTGACCGCCGGGTAATTCCAGCCGGTGGCGGATCAGCGCTTCGGGTTGGTTCTCGCGCAGCCATTTTAGCATGTGTTCGCGCAGGTCGCAGCGCAGTTGGAACAGCTCGCCGATAGTCTGGGCGCTCACCGACATGCGCAGCTCCACGCTCTCCGGATAGGCTTCGGTCATCACCAGCGCCATGTTGCGTTTGTCGAACAGGTCGTGCTCTTGCACGTAGCGCTCGAACTCGGCTCGGATCGGGCCGACGTCGGCGATCGGATCAAGGTGGAGCATGACGGGGCCGGTCAGCGCCTCGCTTTTGCGCGACCAGTTTTCGAAACTGTCCTCAAGAAAGCGGCTGGTGGGCACCACCAGCACGCGCTCGTCCCATGTACGCACGGTGACGAAGCTCATGCGGATCTCCTCGACGCGCCCGGCCTGTCCGTCGACCTTCACAAGGTCGCCGATCCGCAATGGTTCGGTCAGCGCCATCTGCAGCCCTGAAATCAGCGATTTGAGCGCGGGCTGGGCCGCTGCACCCACGGCGAGCGCGGCAAGGCCCGCGGAGGCCAGCAGGGTCGTGCCGATGTCGCGCACGCCGGGGATCCCCATCAGCATCAGACCCACCGTGATGAAGATGATCGCGAAGGTGGTAGTGCGCGACATGATCGCAATGCGTGTCCGCCTGCTGCGCATCGCTACCGGATCGTCCGAAATCTCCAGCCGATATTCCAGCGCGGCAGTGAAGGCCTTAACCAGCGTATAAACGATCCATCCGAGCAGTGCAGGCCGCACGAAGCGCGCGATCGGTTCCCAAACCCCTTGGAGATGAGGGTCCGATTGCGCCACCATCGTAACGCCGATGGCAATGAACGACCATTTGACCGGACGGCGAACGCGCTCGACCACCATCTCGTCGACATGGGTTTCGGAAAGCGCGGTGAGACGCCGGACAACCGCAAATACTGCCCGATAGAGCAGATAGGCGATCGTTACGGCGATGGCGACGAGCAGTGCTGCCTCGCCGATTGCGATCCAGTCGATCTCCCAATTGGAGGGATTGTATTTGTCCAGCATCACGCGGGACCTATGGACCAATTGCGTTGGTTACAAGGCATATGGTGGGTCAATGCGCTGCGTCCCAGCTGGTTCCGGTGCCGATATCGACTCCCAGCGGCACCGAGAGCTCGACCGCGGGGCGGGCCGCTTCGGCCATCACCCGCTCGATGATCGGCGAGGCCTTTTCGGCATAGCCTTCGGGCAGTTCGAACACCAGTTCGTCATGCACTTGCAGCAGCATGCGGACATGGCCGAGGCCTGCTTCCTCGAGTGCAGGTATCATCCGCGCCATCGCGCGCTTGATGATATCCGCGCTGGTACCCTGGATAGGCGCGTTGATCGCGGCGCGTTCGCTGCCCTGCCGTTCGGCCTGGTTCTTCGAATTGATGCGCGGGAACCATGTCTTGCGGCCGAACAGCGTTTCCGAATAGCCGCGCTCCCGCACCGTCTCGAGCGTCTCATGGATATAACGCTGGATGCCGGGGAAACGCTGGAAATATGTGTCGATCATCGCCTGCGCTTCGTCCGGCTCGACTTCGAGCCGCGCCGCCAGCCCCCAGCGGGAGATGCCGTAGAGGATCGCGAAGTTGATCGTCTTGGCACGCGCGCGAGTGTCGCGCGTCACTTCGCCGAACATCTCCTGCGCGGTGCGGGCGTGGATATCCTCGCCATTGCCGAAGGCTTCCTTAAGCGTGGGCACGTCCGCCATGTGCGCCGCGAGCCGCAGTTCAATCTGCGAATAGTCGGCGGCGAGTAGCAGATTGCCGGCCTCGGGCACGAAGGCTTCGCGGATTTGGCGGCCAATCGGCGTACGAACCGGAATGTTCTGCAAATTGGGATCGGTCGAGGACAGCCGCCCGGTCTGTGCGCCGACCAGGCTGTAGCTTGTGTGGACCCGCCCGGTTGCAGGGTTGATCTGTTCCTGCAAGGCGTCGGTATAGGTCGATTTCAGCTTGGCGAGATGGCGCCATTCGAGCACCTTGCGCGCGATCTCCGCGCCTTGCGCGGCAAGCCCTTCGAGCACGCTCTGGTCGGTCGAATACTGGCCGCTCTTGCCCTTCTTGCCACCCTTGTAGCCGAGCTTGTCGAACAAGATGTCGCCAAGCTGTTTGGGGCTGCCTACAGTGATTTCCTCCCCTGCCAGCGCGTGTATTTCCTTTTCGAGCCGACCCGTTTCGCTGGCGAACTCCTCCGACAGCCTGGCCAGTTGCGCACGATCGACCTTGATCCCGTGACGTTCCATCTGTGCCACCACCGGGATCAGCGGACGGTCTACCCGCTCATAAATGCGCGTGCCCCCCTCTACCGACAGGCGCGGCTTGAGATGCTGGTGCAGGCGCCAGGTGACGTCGGCGTCTTCCGCCGCATAATGGGTCGCCTTGCCCAGCGGCACTTCGCCGAAGGGAATTTGCTTCTTTCCCGTACCGCACACGTCCTTGAACGCGAGCGGAGTATGGCCAAGGTGGCGCCCCGACAACTCGTCCATGCCGTGGCCACCGCCCATGCCTTCACCGCGTCCCGCATCGAGCGTGAAGCTAAGGATCATCGTGTCATCGACCGGGGCGACCGCTATTCCCTGCCGCGCCAGTACGTTGATATCGTATTTGATATTCTGCCCGATCTTGAGCACCGCATCGCTTTCTAGCAGCGGCTTGAGCGCAGCGATCGCATCCGCCAGCGGCACCTGTTGCGGCTTTTCGGCGAACATGTCGCTGCCGCCATGGGCAAGCGGGATGTAGCACGCGTCGTTGGGGCCCAGCGCCAGGCTCACCCCGACGAGGTCCGCTGCAACCGAATCGAGCGACGAGGTCTCAGTGTCGACCGCCACTTGCCGCGCGGCAAAGGCACGCTCGACCCAATGATTGAGGCGTTCGATCGTCTGCACCGTTTCATAGGCGCTACGATCGATTGGCGGCATTTCGGGCAGCGGCTGGCGGTTGCCCTCAGCCGCGCCCTTGTCTGACTGGGTCTGCTGCTTGGGCGGGTTGAGGTCGGTCGCGCGCGAAGGGCTGCCATGTCCGCCGTCGAGCCGGCGCAGCAGCGAAGTGAAGCCGTGCTTGCCGAGGAAGGCGGCGAGCGGCGCGGACGGCACGCCGTCGAGCTTGAAGTCGTCGAGCGGCTCGGGCAGCTCGCAATCCTCTTTCAGCGTGACCAGCACCTTGCTCAGCTCGGCATCGAAGCGCCCTTCGATCAACCGGTCCTTGAGCTTGGAGAGCTTCATCTCGGATGCGGCATCGAGCGCTGCGGTGAGCGAACCGTGTTCGGCGATCAGTTTCGAAGCGGTCTTCGGGCCGATCCCGAAAATGCCCGGCACATTGTCGACCGAATCGCCCATAAGCGCCAGAACGTCGCCGACCAGCTCAGGCCCGACGCCGAATTTCTCTTTCACCTCGTCGCGGAAGATGCGCTGGTTCTTCATCGTGTCGAGCATGTCGATGCGCGCGCCATCGTGCTCGCCCACCAGCTGCATCAAATCCTTGTCTGACGAGACGATCGTGACGTTCCACCCGCGGGCCTGCGCAGCGCGGGCATACGACGCGATCAGATCGTCGGCTTCGTATCCCGCCATCTCGATACAGGGCAGGCTGAAGGCGCGAGTGGCGTCGCGGATCAGCGGGAATTGCGGCACCAGATCTTCGGGCGCAGGGGGGCGGTTGGCCTTGTACTGATCGTAAATCTCGTTGCGGAAGCTCTTCGAATCCTTGTCGAGGATCACCGCGAGGTGAGTCGGACCTTCCGCCTTGTCGAGATCTTCGGCTAGCTTCCACAGCATGGTGGTGTAGCCATAGACTGCGCCCACCGGCGTCCCTTCGGGATCGGTCAACGGCGGCAACCGGTGATAGGCCCGGAAGATGTAGGAAGATCCATCGACGAGATAGAGATGTTGCTGCTCGGCCATGCCGCCTTGCTAGCAGTGCCGGATCGTGCTGGTAAGCTGCTTTGGGCGGCTATGCGCAGGGATTGCAAGCAAGCAGGCCTCGCTTCCGATCGCACGATTTAAGGCGGAAAAAGGCGAGCTTTACGCAAATTTGCTTGCGCGGCCACAAAATGGCCATTATTTACAGCCGCCGAAGCGGGTCCTCGGGCTTGCTTTGTGTGAGATCCTGTTTTTGGGGGTCGCGCAGAAACACTCGCTGATCAAGGAATTTAACCTATGCGTAAGATCGTTCTCGCTGCCGCTGTTGCCGTTTCGGCTCTTGGCCTCGCCGCTTGCTCGGAAACCACTGACGAAGCCGGCGAAACCACCGACATGGCTGCTGACGCTGAAGCCAATGCTGAAGCCGCTACCGAAGCTGCTGCTGAAGCCACCGACGCGACCGCTGAAGCTGCTGCTGAAGCTACCGACACTGCAGAAGCCGCTGCTGAAGAAGCACCGGCCGAGTAATTCGGCAGAATCGATTTTTCGATTTGCGAAGGGCGGTGCCGCAAGGCGCCGCCCTTTTCGTTTGTCTGCAGGGAATGTGGCGGTTCGATCCGCCGTGGCAGTTTAACCGCCGGTGTGCTCGGCGTTGGTCCAGTTCGGCTGGCGGCGCTGGGCCCTCTCGGCAAAGCCGTCGTAGAGCGCGCGGGCGATCGCGGCGATCCGATCTTCCCGGGCTGCGCGGGTTCCCTGGCCGGTAACATAGATCGCCACCGCAATCGCGCGACCATCGGGCCCTTCGATAATGCCAATGTCGCTCGACGTGTTGTTGAGCGAACCCGTTTTATGGCTGACCTCGACGAATTCGGGCATCATCGCGGGTATACGGCGCTTTCCGGTGCGGGTCTTGGACATCGCATCAAGTAGCACGC
>JALRKY010000079.1 GCA_023260985.1 Altererythrobacter sp.
ATCTTGTCGTCGACCAGGTGGTGCAGCTTGAGCACGTACTTGTAGCCGACAGTCACCTTGCGGTCGAATGCCTCGCCGGTGCGGCCGTCGTACAGGGTGACCTGTCCGCTTTCGTCCAGCCCCGCCTTGCGCAGCATCGCGGTTACGTCGGCTTCGACTGCGCCGTCGAACACTGGCGAACCCATCGGCACACCGGCGCGGACATTCTGCGCCAGTTCGACGATCTGTTCCGCGCTGCGTCCTTCGATATCAGCGGCGTAGTTTTCGCCGTAGATGTCGAGCAGCACTTCCTTGACCGCTTCCGGAGCCTGACCCGGGGTCGGGTTCGGATTGGCTTCACGCCACGCATCCAGCGCCGCACCGATCTTCTTGCCCAGGCCGCGCGCGGCCCAGCCCAGGTGGGTTTCGAAGATCTGCCCGACGTTCATGCGGCTCGGCACGCCCAGCGGGTTGAGTACGAAGTCGACCGGGGTTCCGTCTTCCAGGAACGGCATGTCTTCCGACGGCAGGATGCGGCTGATGATGCCCTTGTTGCCGTGACGGCCGGCCATCTTGTCGCCGGGCTGCAGCTTGCGCTTCACTGCGACGAAGACCTTGACCATCTTGAGCACGCCCGGAGCGAGTTCGTCGCCACGCTCGAGCTTCTCCTTGCGATCCTCGAACTTGTCGTCGATGCCCTTTGCAGCTTCGTCATACTGGCTCTTCACCGCTTCGATCTGGGCCTGACGGTTGTCGTCGGCCACCGCGAACTTGAACCATTCGTGGCGTTCGATTTCCTCAAGCAATTCCCCGGTGATGACCGCGCCCTTCTTCACGCCCTTGGGCGCTGCCGAGGCGGCCTGCCCAATCAGCATGTCCTTGAGGCGGTTGTAGGTCGCACGGTTGAGGATGGCGCGTTCGTCCTTCGCGTCCTTGCGCAGGCGCTCGATTTCCTCGTGCTGGATCGCACGAGTACGGTCGTCGATCTCGATACCGTGGCGGTTGAACACGCGCACTTCCACGATCGTGCCGGCCACTCCAGGGGGAAGGCGAAGCGAAGTGTCGCGCACGTCGCTGGCCTTTTCGCCAAAGATCGCACGAAGCAGCTTTTCTTCCGGCGTCATCGGGCTTTCGCCCTTCGGCGTGATCTTGCCGACCAGGATATCGCCCGGGTGCACTTCAGCGCCGATATAGACGATACCTGCTTCGTCGAGGTTGCGCAGCGCTTCCTCGCCGACGTTTGGAATGTCGCGGGTGATGTCTTCCGGCCCCAGCTTGGTGTCGCGGGCCATCACCTCGAATTCCTCTATGTGGATCGACGTAAACACGTCGTCCTTCACGATGCGTTCGGAGATCAGGATCGAGTCTTCGTAGTTGTAGCCGTTCCACGGCATGAACGCGACGAGGCTGTTCTTGCCCAGCGCCAGTTCGCCGAGATCGGTGGACGGGCCGTCGGCGATGATGTCGCCTTCCTCGATCACGTCACCAACCTTCACCAGCGGACGCTGGTTGATGCAAGTGTTCTGGTTCGAGCGCTGGAACTTCTGCAGCGTGTAGATGTCGACGCCCGACTGGCCAGGTTCGACGTCTCCGATCGCGCGGATCACGATGCGGGTCGCGTCAACCTGGTCAACGATACCACCTCGGGTGGCGGTGATCGCAGCGCCCGAATCTCGCGCGACGGTTTCTTCCATGCCGGTGCCGACAAACGGCGCTTCGGCGCGAACCAGCGGCACCGCCTGGCGCTGCATGTTCGAGCCCATCAGCGCGCGGTTGGCATCGTCGTTCTCAAGGAACGGGATCAGCGAGGCCGCAACTGAAACGAGCTGCTTCGGGCTGACGTCCATCAGCGTGATCTGTTCGCGCGGAGCCATGAAGTAGTCACCATTCTGGCGCGCCGAGACGAATTCCTCGGCGAAGCTGCCGTCCTCACTGAGTTCGGCAGAAGCCTGCGCGACAGTGTGCTTCTGCTCTTCCATGGCCGAAAGGTAGATCACTTCGCTGGTGACCTTGCCGTCGACGACGGTGCGATACGGCGTTTCGATAAAGCCATACTTGTTGACGCGGCTGAAGCTCGCGAGCGAGTTGATCAGGCCGATGTTCGGGCCTTCCGGCGTTTCGATCGGGCAGATACGGCCGTAGTGCGTCGGGTGAACGTCGCGCACTTCGAAGCCAGCGCGCTCGCGGGTAAGGCCGCCCGGGCCAAGCGCCGAAACGCGGCGCTTGTGGGTGACTTCCGACAGCGGGTTGGTCTGGTCCATGAACTGCGAAAGCTGCGAGGAACCGAAGAACTCGCGCACCGCGGCAACCGCGGGCTTGGCGTTGATCAAATCGTTCGGCATCACGGTCGACACGTCAACCGAGCTCATGCGTTCCTTCACCGCGCGTTCCATGCGCAGCAGGCCCACGCGGTACTGGTTTTCGAGCAGCTCGCCGACCGAGCGGACACGGCGGTTGCCGAGGTTGTCGATGTCGTCGACTTCGCCCTTGCCGTCCTTCAGGCCGACCAGTTCCTTCACCACCGCCAGGATGTCGTCCTTGCGAAGCGTGGTGACGGTGTCTTCGGCGTCGAGGCCGAGGCGCATGTTGAGCTTGACGCGCCCGACCGCGGAAAGGTCGTAGCGCTCGCTGTCGAAGAACAGGCCTTCGAACAGCGCTTCGGCGGTTTCAAGCGTCGGCGGTTCGCCGGGGCGCATGACCTTATAGATCGATTCGAGGCCTTCGTCGCGGTTCTCGGCCTTATCGACCTTTAGCGTGTTGCGGATCCACGGGCCGGTGTTGACCTCGTCAATGTCGAGCAGGTCGACCTGGTCGATGCCTGCCTTGTCGAGCATGTCGAGGTTCTCAGGCGCCACTTCGTCGCCCGCTTCGATGTAAATGCGGCCGGTCTTCTCGTCGATCATGTCGCTGGCAGCATAGCGGCCGAAGATTTCCTCGGTCGGCAGCAGCAGTTCTTCGAGACCGTCCTTGGCGGCCTTGTTGGCGGCGCGCGGGCTGATCTTCTGGCCGGCGGGGAACACTTCCTCACCGGTTTTCGCGTCGACCAGCGGGAAAGCCGGCTTCTGGCCGCGCCATGCTTCAGCAACGAACGGAATCTTCCAGCCATCCTTGGCGCGCTGCCAGGTCACGGTCTGGTAGAAATAATGCAGGATGTCTTCGCTATCGAGGCCCAGCGCGTAAAGCAGCGAGGTCACCGGAAGCTTGCGCTTGCGGTCGATACGGACGTTCACGATGTCCTTGGCGTCGAATTCGAAATCGAGCCACGAGCCGCGGTAGGGGATCACGCGAGCCGCGAACAGCAGCTTTCCCGAGCTGTGGGTCTTGCCCCGGTCATGGTCGAACAGCACACCCGGCGAACGGTGCATCTGCGACACGATCACGCGCTCGGTGCCATTGATGATGAAGGTGCCGTTCTCGGTCATGAGCGGCATGTCACCCATGTAAACGTCCTGCTCTTTGATATCGAGCACGGATCGGGTTTCGGTTTCCTGGTCGACTTCGAAGACGATCAGGCGCAGCGTGACCTTCATCGGGGCGGCATAGGTAATGCCGCGCTGGCGACACTCGGCCGTGTCGTACTTGGGCTCTTCCAGCTCGTAATGGACGAAGTCGAGTTCGGCGGTGCCGGCGAAATCGCGGATCGGGAACACGCTGCGCAGCGTCTTCTCAAGACCCGACACATAACCGGTCTGCTTGTCGGAACGCAGGAACTGCTCGTAGCTTTCGCGCTGAACCTCGATCAGGTTCGGCATCTGCACCACTTCGTGGATGTCGCCGAAGATCTTGCGGATGCGCTTCTTTGCAGTGCCCTGTGCCTTAGGGGACTTCGCCTTGGTAGCCATGGAGAGCAACGCCTCTTTATCTGTTAGGCCGGCACCGCGTGGAGCCGGCGGCTGTGAACTCAATCGGTCACGCGTAGGGAAGTTCCGAATCCAGGACGCGAAAAGGCCGCAGCGAATGACACGCCTTCCCCGGCGCGCTGCTGCAGCACATCAAACGTCGCGAATATGGAACCTGCCGCTTCCATTCCTTGGTCGATTCCCGCGCATGAATCGGCCTTGCTCGAAGCGGGCTGGGAGTGACGAAATAGGGAGCAGACTGCGCTTTGTCAAACCGCATGCGCCGTTCGCGGCCCGGCGAAAGCACCCCGATCCACTCCCGGCTTGAGTCGTTTCTCGCCAAACGATAAGCGAAATATCGTTTTTCAATATTATTAATTAACAATAAACCCGACCCGAATTATTGACTATCAATATCACCGATCAAGGAGATCGATAAATGACTAACCCCTTGGAAAATCTCGCCGCTGCGGTTGCAGTTGTCCTCATCGTGATCGCCAGCTGGACTCCACTGATCAACGTGCCGCCTGCCCAGGCCACGGTGGTCACCTCTCCGGAATTGGCCTGATCGCAGAATAGCTGGGAGCACCGGAACATGGACACTCACAAACGCGACCCGCTGCTGACCGCAGCGCAGTTGTTGTTCTATTTCTTCATCGGCGCAGTTTGCGTCGCCATCGTCATGGTCGGTATCGGAATTCCGGCTGCGGTCATCTTCCAGGACCGTATTGTCGCCGAGGCCGCAGCGCATGGGGTTACCGCTGGGCCTGAACTGGTCGGGGCGATCCTCGTCTTGCTCGCGGCCGCCGCCGCTTTCCTTGCCCTCGCCGCCTATTTCCTGATCCTGCTGCTGCGCATCGTCGGCAGCGTGAAGCAGGGCGAACCCTTCACCGTGATCAATGCGGAAAGGCTCTCGCGCATGGGCTGGATCGCGCTGGTCGGCCAGCTTCCAACAATCCTGCTTGGCGCCATGATCCTGTGGATCGCCGAAGTCGGCAAGGATGCCAAGGACCTTGGGATGGGAGAGCTGCACCTCAGGGACGACGTCGGGATCGACGGCTCCGGCATCCTGCTCGTGCTGATCCTATTCATCCTCGCGCGCGTCTTCCGCAAAGGCGCCGAAATGCGCGAAGAGCTGGAAGGGACCGTGTGATGCCAGCCGAAGAAGGAGCAAACATCGTGGTCAAACTGGACGACCTGCTGCACGCGCGGCGCATGACCCTGACCGAGCTGGCCGATCGCGTCGGCCTCACCCTGGCCAATCTGTCGATCCTCAAGACCGGCAAAGCCAAAGCGATCCGCTTCTCGACGCTCGAAGCGATCTGCCGCGAGCTGGAATGTCAGCCGGGGGAACTGCTTGGGTATGAGGCGAAATAACGCCTATTCCTTGACAGCAGCCGCAAAACCCGTAGAGGCCCGCCACCGATTGGCGGGATTCTTCGATTCTACCGGTCGTCCGTCCGAGACAGTTGGTGACCGGAATTTGCCGGTCTTAATTTCCAGCCTAGACGGGGAAACGAGATTTTCCGGCCTCCTCCATGGCGGCCTGTTCGATGCCTGTGCGGCATCCTCCTTCCCTTGTCACGGACTCGCCCGTGTCGCTTCGGCGGCATGGACAAACGTAGCCGGCCATCCGGAACCATTCCGGGCGGTCATAGTGAAGGAGTATGGCATGGATCGTTCGCAGAAAGCCGATGCGGTCGCCCAGCTCAACGATGTCTTCAAAGAGGTCGGCGTGGTGGTTGTCACCCGCAACCTCGGCCTTACGGTGGCTCAGTCCACCGAATTGCGCTCGAAGATGCGGGAAGCCGGTGCGTCCTACAAGGTTGCGAAGAACCGTCTCGCCAAGCTCGCCCTGAAGGACACCGACTACGTCGGGCTCGAGGATTTCCTCAATGGCCCGACCGCGCTGGCCTGGTCGACCGACCCGGTCGCAGCCGCCAAGGCTGCTGTCGATTTCGCAAAGTCGAACGACAAGCTGGAAATCGTCGGTGGATCGATGGGTACGCAGGTTCTCGACGAAGCAGGGGTCAAGGCGCTCGCCTCGATGCCCAGCCTAGACGAACTGCGTGGCAAGATCTTGGGTCTTATTAACGCCCCGGCGACCAAGGTCGCTCAGGTCGTCAATGCCCCGGCTGCCAAGCTGGCCCGCGTCTTTGGTGCCTATGGCGCCAAGGAAGCGGCATAAGGTTCATCGCACAAAGCGATTTTTTCCGGGGCCAAGGAATGGACCGACGCCCCAGCCGAATTTTTGGAGTGAAATATCATGGCCGATATTGCCAAGCTTGTTGAAGAACTGTCGAAGCTGACCGTCCTCGAGGCGGCCGAACTCGCCAAGGCGCTGGAAGAAGAGTGGGGCGTTAGCGCCGCTGCTGCCGTCGCCGTTGCTGCCCCCGCTGCTGGCGGTGGCGATGCTGGTGGCGCTGCTGAAGAGAAGACCGAATTCGACGTCGTTCTCAAGGATGCAGGCGCTTCTGTCCCTGTAGACTCTTCTTGCCCGACTATTGCATCTGCTGTGTTGGTATCAGATTCTTCTCGGTTTGTGATTGCGTTTGGGTGCAATGACTATGGAGCGACTACGCAAACACCTTTGTTGGTG
>JALRKY010000031.1 GCA_023260985.1 Altererythrobacter sp.
GATCAGTGCGGTTGTTGCAGAATGCGATGAAGAAAAAGAACGCGCGTTGGAAGATTACGGGCGCAATCTGGGAGTCGCGTTCCAGCTGGTCGATGATGCGATCGATTACGATTCGGAGAGCGGCGAATCGGGCAAGGAAAAGGGCGACGACTTCCGAGAGGGAAAGATGACCCTGCCGGTGATCCTCGCCTATGCGCGCGGGAGCGAGGACGAGCGCAAGTTCTGGAAAGACGCGATCATTGGCCACTGTACTTCGGATGCGGATCTTGCCCACGCAATCGAGCTGATGGCGCGGCATGATGCGGTACACGACACGCGCGAGCGCGCCCGCCATTTCGCCCAGCGCGCGATCGATGCGATCTCGATTTTCCCCGATAGCAAGGCGCGCCAGGCGATGGCCGAGGCCGCGCAATTCGCGGTCGCGCGAGGGTATTGAGCGCCTCGCTTCCTATTGATGCCGTCCTGCCGGAGCTGCTGCGTGCGCTTGATGCCGGCGGCGCAGCGGTGCTGGTTGCACCGCCGGGAGCAGGCAAGACCACGGCAGTCGCTCCCGCATTGCTGGCAGAGGAATGGTGCAGCGGCCAGGTGATCCTCACTTCGCCGCGGCGGGTTGCGGCGAGAGCCGCCGCCGAGCGCATGGCCGAGCTGCTGGACGAACAACCGGGCGAGACGATCGGTTACCTCACTCGGCTCGACAGCAAGACCTCCGCCAACACTCGCGTGCTGGTGATGACCGAAGCGATCTTCGTCAACCGGATCCTCGAAGACCCCGAACTTGGTGGGGTTTCGGCGGTGTTGTTCGACGAAGCGCATGAGCGGCATCTCGATAGCGACCTTGGCCTCGCGCTCGCGCTCGAAAGCCGCAGCGTGCTGCGCGAAGACCTGCGCGTGGTGGTGATGAGCGCCACCATCGACGGTGCGCGCTTCGCCCGCTTGATGGGCGAGGGTACGCCCGTGGTCGAGAGCGAAGGACGGGCTTACCCGCTGGATATTCGCTGGCTCGGCGCGCGGCCCGACGCGCGGATCGAAGATGCGATGGCCGATGCGGTGACGCAGGCCTGGCGCGAGCAGGCTGGGGATATTCTCGCTTTCCTGCCCGGTGTCGGCGAGATCGAGCGCACCCGCGAACGGCTCGAAGCGCGGTTGCGCGATGTGCCGGTGCTTCCTCTGCATGGGCAGGTCGAACCGGCGGGCCAGCGCGCGGCGATCCGCCGCGATCCGCAAGCACGGCGCAGGATCGTGCTGGCAACTGCAATCGCGGAAACCTCGCTTACGCTCGATGGCGTGTCGGTTGTGGTCGATTGTGGCCTCGCGCGCCATGCCGAGTTCGACAAGGCCGCAGGGACCACGCATCTCGTCACGCGGCGGGCAAGCCAGGCGGCTGCGGCGCAAAGGGCAGGGCGCGCAGCGCGGCAGGGGCCGGGTGTCGCCTATCGTCTGTGGGAAGAGCACGGCCACGCCGGGCGCCCTGAATTCGATCTGCCGGAGATCGTCACTGCCGATCTTGCGCCACTGGTGCTGGCACTGGCGAAATGGGGCACGGCGGACCCGGCATCGCCGATGTGGCTCGATGCGCCGCCTGCACCGGCGGTGGCAGCAGCGCGGAGTCAGCTTGAGCGCCTCGGCGCGCTCGGTCCGGATGGACGGATTACCGAACGCGGCGAGCAGATCGCGGCGCTTCCGCTCGATCCGGCTGGCGCCGCCGCAGTGCTGTTCGGGGCTGAGGTAGGGCAGGCGGAACATGCCGCAAGGCTGGTCTTGTTGTTGCAGGAGCGCGGGCTAGGGGGGCGGGGCGAAGACCTGCTGCAGCGACTTTCGCGCTGGGATGGCGAACGCGGCAGCCGGGCCGAGGCGTCCCGCAAGCTGGCGCAGCGCTGGGCCAATGCAGCCGAGCGGCTGGTTCCGCCTGTACCCGTAAAGACGCTCAACCTGGCACTCTACCTCGCCTTTGCGCGACCGGACTTCATCGCGAAGCGCCGCGACAAGTCGGGCGAGCAATGGCTTTCGGCCGGGGGAAGGGGCTTCCAGCTCGATCCCGCATCGCCGCTCGCGCGGGCGGAGTGGCTTGTGATTGGCGATGCGCAGGGGCAGGCTAAGGGCGCGCGGATCACCGCTGCGGCCGAATTGACCGCGCAAGAGGTCGAAACCCATCTTCAGCCTCTGATCGAGAAGCGTTCAATAATACAATGGAACAATGAGGCAAAGCGAGTCGAAGCCAGGCTCGAGCGGCGGCTTGGCGCGATTACGCTTGCGAGTGGCCCGGACCCCGATCCCGACCCTGCTGCGCTTGTGGATAAGCTGGTCGAAAAGGCGGTGGACAGGTTGGGGGAAATCCTGCCCGCGGCGCTGCTGGCGCGCGCGCGTTTTGCCGGGATCGAGGCGCTGGGGATCGAAGCGCTGAGACACAGCGCGGCGGAATGGCTCGCGCCGCTGCTTGCGGGGCGGAGCGATCTCGACCTTGCGAAAGGCAAGCTCACCGATGCCCTGCTGGGGCAGCTCGATTGGGACAGCAGGCAAAGGCTCGATCGAGAGGCGCCGCGCGAATTCGCCTCGCCTGCGGGCACGCATCACCCTATCGACTATGCGGGAGACGATGCGCCCAGCGTGGAAGTGCGGGTGCAGGCGTTGTTCGGGCTGGACAGCCATCCGATGATCGGCCGCACGCCCTTGCTGCTCAAGCTAACCAGCCCAGCTGGCCGCCCGATCCAGTCGACCCGCGACCTGCCCGGTTTCTGGCGCGGCAGCTGGGCCGATGTGAAGAAGGACATGAAGGGCCGCTATCCCAAACATCGCTGGCCGAACGAGCCATGGGCGGAAAAGCCCAGCCTGAAGACCAAGAACGCCTTTTCACGCGACGATTCGTGAATTAGAGGCACCGGGAATCCGGAGGCGCCCCGCAAGCGCGACCGCGCGTCGGCCGGTTAGGCCGGAGCCAGGGCGGGCGGAGGCCCGCCGCCCGGCGATTGAGGGTTTGAAACGAATGTCTGCACGTATTTACCAGCGACCGAAGAACGCCATGCAGTCGGGCAAGGCCCGCACGCAGGAATGGGTGCTTGAATTCGAGCATTCCGAAGCACGGCGGCCCGATCCTCTGATGGGCTGGACGGGCAGCGGCGATACGCAGGCACAGGTTGTGCTGACCTTCAAGTGCAAGGAAGCGGCGCAGGACTATGCAGATCGCTATGGCATCGCCGCACGCGTTCATGCGACGCCGCCAAAGGCGCTCAAACTGCAGGCCTACGCCGACAACTTCCGTTGAGCTAGTACGCCTGCCCGCTTGGCGCAGCTGATGAGGCCGGATAGTCCGCGGCAATTGATGCCTGGTGGCTGTTTGCGGGGGTTCTCTTAAGGTGCAGTTTGTCACAGCATTCGGCGGGGTCCTTCCCGCGATTGTCGTTTTCGCGCATGGGTCTGCGGCGGTGGCAGCCGTTCCCCCGGTCCCTTCCGCTCAGCAAGTCGAGGCGCTGTGCCCCGGGCTTGGCGGCAATCCGCTGGCATTCGGCACTGCCGAGGGGAATGTCACCGAAGCGGCTTTGGCGCGGGCGAAGGAGCTTGCTGTCGCTGCGGGCTTCGAAAAGGCCCAGCTCCAATATACCTCGTGGTCGCATAAGCTTTACGGTGTGGAATACGTCCTCGATGTTCCCGGGGGTGACGATCTTTCCGATTGGGGTGACCTGTTCGGCGAAAGGATAATGGAAAGAGGTTGGGATTTCAGCGAAGATCCATTCACCCCCTTGTCAGCTGGCCGCTACGAGAAGGAAATCGACGTTGATGACGGTCAACGGGTCCTGGGCGTCGAACTCGGGCTCCACAGCACGCATCGCAGCATCACCCTGCTTTGCGCCGATGCGAAGCTCCAGCTGGAGGACAAGAACGAGCGCGATGGTGAACTGGCGCCCGGAACGCAGCGCCCCAAACCACCCTCACCTAAGAAAGTGCAGGCGGCAAAGGATTACGTGGCGCGTTTTGACTGCGATAATGCCGAGTTCGTGGCGGCGCTCTCTGCTACCGAAGAGCTCGATGACAACGGCCCGATTGTGGAGGCGCTATTGGGCCCGGTCGTGGATCTCGAACCAGAATCCAGCTACCAATCCCGCCTTGGTACTTGGATGCGCTGGACTATGAGGCATTCAGGCAAGATCAACGAGGAAGAAATCTGGGCTATCGAAGATGTCGTTGCTCAGAATATCGGCTGGAAACCGGCCGAGCAGTTCACGGAATTCCTCGGCTCTTTCGTTGACGTTGTGTCGGCACAGGAAGCTGGTGACGGAGCAGGAAAATGCCGCGGTCTTCGCGCCATGTTCCTTTCAGACAGGGATGGTTCAAGCAACGAAGGCAGGCGCAATGCAGCTGTAAATGCCGCCCTCGAAGCTGAAGCCCGCCGTCGCGGCATTGCGATCGATTAGCGCCTGCATCCGGGCTTGCATTGCCGTGCGCGTATCGCCATACGCGCGCCCGGGAGTCGGTCGGACGTTTGCGTTCGCTCACCGGGTCAGGTCCGGAAGGAAGCAGCCCAGGTGGATTGCGACGGGTCGGCCGGCTCCTTTTTCATTACTTTGCCGGTTCAGTTCCCCGCGCTTGCACGCATGCGGTCGCGCGCTTCGTTGCGCGATCCCGTTGCGGGAACAAGGCCAGCCACCTTCCCAAGGCCCCAATCGGGCATATTGCCATAGATCGTCTCGAACCCGCCTGCGGGAACGCTGTAGGTCTCGTGGAAAATGCCGACCGTTCCGTCGCTGCCGATCGCCTTGTTGAAGGCAGTCCAGGCAGGCCAGTGCTTCTGCTCGCGGTCCCGCGCGTAACTTTCGAGGCTGTCGAAATCGCGCCAATACTGGATCAGCAGCACGGTGCGCAGACCTTGTAGAAGCGTTTCCGAGCCCAGGAAGCCGCTGTCTGGATCGGCGGCCAGCTCCTCGATCATCGGCCGCATCGAACGCGCGACCGGTATCCATTTTCCGAATTTGAGGAAGTGGTTGATTCGCATTCCGATCACGAAGACGACGACCGGGCCCTGGTAGATGGCGGAGAACCGCCCGGCATTCACTGGCATGTGCCTCTCCCTGCATGCTGCAATTTGCGAGGATAGGCTGCAAAGGGGGCTTCGACAAATCCGATCGCAGCGCCTACCTAACTGCTTATGGGTGATTCACCGGAAAATGCGGATACCCCGCCCTGGGAACAGGAGCAGGAGGAAGCCAAGCCGAGCACCGCCGAACTTGAGGCTGCGGGCCAATCAGCTATGTTCGGCGATCCCGCGCCTGCTGCGGTGCCTGAGCCGACTGTTGTGCCCGTGGCGGCCAAGCCTGCCGCTCCGGCTGCCAACCAGCCGTATCGCGTGCTGGCGCGCAAATATCGCCCGCAAACTTTCAGCGAGCTGATCGGGCAGGATGCCATGGTGCGCACCCTCGCCAATGCGATCGAGCGCGACCGGCTGGCACATGCCTTCCTGATGACCGGCGTGCGCGGGGTCGGCAAGACTTCGACCGCGCGGCTGATCTCCAAGGCGCTCAATTGCATCGGGCTGGACGGGCAGGGTGGGCCGACGATCGATCCGTGCGGCAAGTGCGAACCCTGCATCGCGATTGCAGAGGGCCGCCATATCGACGTGATCGAGATGGACGCCGCAAGCCACACCGGCGTCGACGATGTGCGCGAGATCATCGAAGCGGTGCGCTATGCCGCCGTTTCGGCGCGCTACAAGATCTACATCATCGACGAAGTTCACATGCTCACGCGCAACGCCTTCAACGCGTTGCTCAAGACGCTGGAAGAACCGCCCGCGCATGTGAAATTCCTGTTCGCCACGACTGAAGTCGAGAAACTGCCGGTGACGGTGCTCAGCCGCACCCAGCGGTTCGACCTGCGCCGTATCCCGGCGGAACTGCTGCAAGAACATTTCGGCAATGTCTGCGCCAAGGAAGGCGTCGAAGCCGAGGCCGAGGCGCTGCGCATCATCGCCAATGCTGCCGAAGGATCGGTACGCGACGGGCTGTCGATCCTGGACCAGGCGATCGCGCACGCCGATCTCGACCATGAAGGCAAGGTTTCGGCCACGCGAGTGCGCGACATGCTGGGCCTTGCCGACAAGAGCGCGCAGCGTCGCCTGCTCACTCATGTGCTCGAGGGCGACGCCAAGGCGCTGCTCGCCGCTGTCGGCGAGCAATATGCGCTGGGGGTCGAGCCGCTGGCGCTGATGCGTGGGCTGATGGATCTGACGCACCGGATCACCGTGGCGCAGGTTTCGGGTGCAGAACCCGATGCTCCCACCGCCGAGGAGCGTGCGGCGCTGGCCGATTTCGCGCAGCGGCTTTCCGCCGCGCGGCTCCACCGTCTGTGGCAATTGCTTCTGAAGGGGCATGAGGAAGTGCGGCAGGCGCCGGACCCGCTGGTTTCGGCGCAGATGGCGCTGCTGCGGATGATGCATGCTGCCGACATGCCCGATCCCGGCAAGCTGGCGAAGAAGATCGAGGATTTAGCCGAACGCGGCGTGATCGTCGCTGCCGAAGCGGCTCCCTCGGGCGATGACGCTTCCCAGCCCAGCAGCGCGGCGCTTTCCGCCGGGGCGGACTGGGCCGGGCTGGTGCAGCGGGTCGAAGACACCGGCCAGTTGCGGCTGGCGCAGCTGATGCGCGATTGGGTGCGAGTGGTTGAGCTTTCGCCGGGAAGGCTGGTCTATCAGATCGCCGAGGGTCTTTCTGACGATCCTCGAGCGGAATTGCGCGACTGCCTGTTCCGCGTCACTGGAAACCGCTGGGCGGTTGAGCAAGGGCAGGGCGAGGCAGCGCCGACCTTGCGCGAACAGGAGCAGGCGGCGAGGGAAAGCCGCGAAGCCGCGATCCGCGAGCACCCGCTGGTCAAAGCTACGTTAGAGGCCTTTTCCCATGCGGAACTTCTGAGCGAACCCGGCATTGCTGCCCAGAGTGGCGGAAAATGGAGTCGGTAAAGTGAAATCGATGGAAGAGATGATCCAGGCGGCGCAAAAGGCGGCCGAGACGATCCAGACCCAAATGAACGACATGCAGGCCAAGCTCGACGCGATCGAAGTCGAAGGGCAGGCGGGCGGCGGGCTGGTGAAGGTTCGCGCCAGTGCGAAAGGCCGGATCCTGCAGGTAGAGATCGACGAGAGCCTGCTGACGCCGCAAGAAAAGCAGATGGTCGAGGATCTCGTCACTGCTGCCTTCAATGACGCGCGCGACAAGGCGGATCGGGTATCGAGCGAGGAAATGCGGAAGATTCAGGGCAATATGGGCTTGCCGCCGGGATTCAATTTGCCAGGCATGGGTTAGCACGCTTTTGTTATAAGCCAGCACGAAACCGAATGGAGAGATAGCGATGGCCACTCTAATGAACGACAATGGCGCCGGTTCGGATACGAATGTGCGGGCGCAAGTGAGTGATAAGGAATGGAAGGTCCGCGTCGATCTTGCAGCGGCATACAGGCTGGTCGCGCTCTATGGCTGGGACGATCTCATCTTCACGCACCTTTCGGCGCGCGTACCCGGGCCGGAGCATCACTTCCTGATCAATCCGTATGACATGATGTTCGAGGAAATCACCGCGTCAAGCCTGGTCAAGATCGACGTCGAAGGCCAGCCGGTAATCCCCACTTCGCACCCTGTGAATCCCGCTGGTTTCACTATCCATTCGGCGCTGCACATGAATTGCGAGGACGCACATGCGGTGATGCATTTGCACACCCCCGCAGGCCAGGCTGTCAGCGCGATGAGGGAGGGGCTCCTGCCCCATACCCAGACCGGGATGATTGCCAGCTCGGACCTTGCCTATCACGAGTATGAAGGCATTGCGACCGATCTCGATGAGCGCGAGCGGCTGGTTGAGGACATGGGCGACAAGCACGTCATGATCCTGCGGAATCACGGGACGTTAGCGATCGGGAAGACCGTGGGTGAATGCTTCCTGCGGCTCTATTTTGTCGAACGCGCCTGCGATGCGCAGGTGAAGATGCTCTCTGCCGGGCGCGATTATCTCTACAATCCGCCGCAAGGCACGCCGGAGAAGGTCACTGCGCAGACCCCCCCCGAAGGTATGGGAATGATCGCAAATGGCCTCGCCTGGCCGGCCCTGCTTCGCAAGCTCGACAGGATTGATCCCAGCTTCCGGAACTGAATTTTCGGCGGCGTTGCTCCAAACTTCGCCGATCCCGAACGACCAACTCCAACATCGAGGATCGATGGCAGAGTCGGACGATTCAAGACCTGCATACTTGATCAAGGCCGAAGAGCTGGCAGCCGTGAACTATCTGCCTGAGGACCACCCGCGTCCCGCGGCGGTCGAATGGATCAATCGCGGCAGCGACCAGCAGTTGTGCCCCACAACGCGCGATATGCTGCTGCGGACCTTGTTCCAGCCGGTTGAGACGCCAAGCGTCGCCAGGTTGCACGAGACGTCGGGACTCAGGGTGATATTTCGCCGCGAATCCGAGCGCGAAGCCTTTGCCACAGCCTTCGAGCAAGCGCGAGCTAGCGAGCAGGCCGTGCGCGAGCATCTTGTTACGGCCCTGTTCGAAAGGCTTGAGCAGGCCGAAGCGGCGATCGAACGTCTGAGAGAGGCCGGGGTCGCACCCGATGCGATGTCGCTATTGGGAAGGGCGAACCACTTCAGCGATCCGGGCTCGGAATGGCCGGAAGGGCACAGCACACTTAGCGTGACCGGAGCCGTGGCGAGCAGTGGTATCGCGGGTGCGCTGTTCGGCCTTGCTGTCCTGCTCGTGCCCGGGGTGGGGCCAGTGGTGGTGGCAGGCGCGATCGCCAGTTCGGCGCTTTCATCGGTTGCTTCGGTCAGCGGCGCGATCGTCGCGACCGGTGGGGCGATCGCCAAAATGCTGGCCGACCACGACGTCGACGGGGTTTTCGCCGATTACTACAACCGCCAGATAAGGCGCGGGAAGCTACTGCTTTCCGTGGACACGCGCGTTGCCGGGGTCGAACGCGAGCAGGCACTGGCAAGCTGCAGCAATATGGCGGATACAGCCTGCAAGCTAGCTGACAGGGCACTTTCCTTCGAAGCAGCGGGCCGCATCCACAGCTGAAGAACGGGTCCCCATTGCGGGCCGCCGTCGCGCTTCCCATATTCCGGCAAAGGCCAAGCCCCAATGGCGGCCGCGGACAGATATGACTCAACAATTTCCCCTTCTCCCCTTGCGCGACATTGTCGTTTTTCCAGGCATGGTCGTTCCGCTCTTCGTGGGGCGCGACAAATCGGTCGCGGCGCTCGAAGTCGCCATGGAATCGAGCAAGGACATCTTCCTGCTCGCGCAGCTCGAACCGGGCTGCGACGATCCTGGGCGTGACGACCTCTACGATATCGGCGTCGTGGCGCAGGTACTCCAACTTCTCAAACTGCCTGACGGCACGGTTCGCGTGCTGGTGGAAGGCAAGTCGCGCGCGCGCATTATTGGCCTAGATACCGAGGCTAACCATGTCATGGCCGAAGTCGAGCTGATCAAAGGCGAGACCGTATCCGGCAGCGAAGTCACGGCGCTGATGCGGCAAGTGATCGAACAGTTCGGCGAATACGCCAAGCTCAACAAGAAGCTGGGTGATGATGCAGGAACCGATGTGAGCGATGTCGACGATGCCGGCGTACTGGCCGATACGATCGCTGCGGCGATAAGCGCCAAGGTAGCTGACAAGCAAGCGCTCTTGACCGAGCTCAACCCGCTGAAGCGGCTCGAAATGGTGCTTTCCTTCATGGAAGGCGAGTTGTCGGTGCTCCAGGTCGAACGCAAGATTCGCGGCCGCGTGAAGCGCCAGATGGAAAAGACCCAGCGAGAATACTACCTCAACGAACAGCTCAAGGCGATCCAGAGCGAACTGGGCGGGGGAGATGGCGAGGACGGCGACGAAATCGCCGAGCTGACCGAAAAGATCGAGAAGACCAAGCTTTCAAAGGAAGCACGCGCCAAGGCGCAGGCCGAGCTCAAGAAGCTCAAGAGCATGCAGCCGATGAGCGCCGAGGCTACCGTCATCCGCAACTATCTCGATGTGTTGCTGGGCCTGCCTTGGGGCAAGAAGAGCCGCCTGAAGACGGGTATCAGCCAGGCACAGGAAATTCTCGACGCCGATCATTATGGCCTTGAGAAGGTTAAAGACCGGATTATCGAATATTTGGCTGTGCAGGCCCGCACCAACAAGCTCAAAGGACCCATCCTTTGCTTTGTCGGCCCTCCGGGTGTCGGCAAGACCTCGCTCGGCAAGTCGATTGCCAAGGCAACCGGGCGCCAGTTCGTCCGCCAGAGCCTGGGTGGCGTGCGCGACGAAGCCGAGATTCGCGGGCATCGCCGCACCTACATCGGCTCGCTGCCGGGCAAGATCGTGACAAACCTTCGCAAGGCTGGTGCGTCGAACCCGCTGTTCCTGCTCGACGAAATCGACAAGCTGGGCCAGGATTTTCGCGGCGACCCCGCTTCGGCTCTGCTCGAGGTGCTCGACCCCGAGCAGAACAGCAAATTCCAGGATCACTATCTCGAGCTCGATCTCGACCTTTCAGACGTGATGTTCGTGACCACTGCAAACAGCCTAAACCTGCCGCAGCCGCTGCTCGATCGGATGGAGATTATCCGGCTCGAAGGCTATACGGAGGATGAGAAGGTCGAGATCGCCAAGCGCCACCTCGTCCCCAAGCAGGTCAAGGCGCACGGCCTCAAGAAGGGCGAATTCGAGCTCACTGAAGACGGCTTGCGCGACCTGATCCGCTATTACACCCGCGAAGCGGGCGTGCGTACGCTGGAGCGTGAAGTCGCAAAGCTGTGCCGCAAGAGCTTGCGTCAGATTCTCGAAGGCAAGGCGCAGGGCATGGTCATCATCCCGGAAAATCTCGGTGACTTTGCTGGCGTGCGCAAGTTCAGGCACGGCGTGTCGGAAGTCGAGCCGCAGGTCGGCGCGGTTACCGGCCTGGCATGGACTTCGGTCGGCGGCGAGCTGCTCACGATCGAAAGCGTGACGACGCCGGGCAAGGGCGAAATCAAGTCGACTGGCAAGCTGGGCGACGTGATGAGCGAAAGCATCGCGGCGGCATTCAGCTTCGTGAAGGCGCGTGCGCCTGCATATGGCATCAAGCCTTCGCTGTTCCAGCGGCGCAACATCCACATCCACCTGCCCGAAGGCGCAGTGCCCAAAGATGGGCCGAGCGCGGGCATCGGCATGGTCACTTCGATCGTATCGACGCTCACCGGGATTGCAGTGCGCCCCGACATCGCGATGACCGGCGAGGTCACATTGCGCGGGCGCGTGCTTGCGATCGGCGGATTAAAGGAGAAACTGCTTGCTGCGCTGCGCGGCGGGATCAAGACGGTGTTGATCCCCGAAGAGAACGTGAAGGACCTGGCTGAAATTCCCGACAATGTGAAGGAAGGGCTGGAGATCATCCCGGTAAGCCATGTCGACGAAGTGCTCGAACGAGCGCTGACCGAACGGCTTGAGCCGATCGAGTGGAGCGAGGCCGATGACCTTGCGAGCCAGCCGAGCATGGTTGGTCCCGGCGGCGAGGGTGTGCCCACCGCGCATTGAGGCTCAATCGGCAATGCTGCAGTGCAGCGACTCGGGGTTGCGCTGCACCCGCGCGTTGCCGCTACGGCATGGTTAACCCCCGAATGTTGGTAAGCCGTTCCTGACGCTTCAGCGGAATAGGTCCGAGATCCACCGAAAACAGCGCTTCTTGGGCCAATTTGCCTTTGACAGCCCCCTCAAAAACGTCTCAATTTGCGTGGTTAGAAAATGGAGTTTGATCCAGCAAGAAATCCATCGTCGAGTTACAGGGGTTTTCCATAATGAATAAGAACGATCTGATCAGCGCGGTCGCTGACGCGAGTGGCCTGTCAAAGAGCGATGCTTCGAGTGCGGTTGAGGGTGTGTTCGATACCATCACCAAGGCACTGTCGAATGGCGACGAAGTGCGTCTGGTCGGTTTCGGTACTTTCTCTGTTGCCAAGCGCAAGGCCTCGACCGGTCGCAACCCCCGCACCGGCGAGCCGATGACGATCAAAGCATCGAACCAGCCCAAGTTCAAGGCGGGCAAGGGCCTGAAGGATTCGGTAAACTAAGACTGACTGGCGAGCCCTGGCGTCTTTGCGCCGGCCCACAAGAAGAAACCCTGCCGCGGCACGTTGGCGGGGTTTTCCTTTGCCCGTTGGAGGTCGCGGCGGTTCAGCTTCCCAGCTTGATCAGCGCGGTGGGTGCTCTCTTCGTGCGCTGGTTGATCTTCCATTCGAGCCGCGAACCGCCCGAAGTTTCTGCGGGGCCTTCGTCGGTGTTGTTGGCAAGGATCCGTCCGTTGGTAACGATGGCGAAGGTGCCGTCCATCGTCGGGAAATTCGGCATGTCTCCTTCTTCGGCGCCACTTTACTTCATCGCGCCCAAGGCGGCGAGGCCTGCCACTCCGCCGCCCATCGCGGCCATCGGGTTCGAGTCGTCCTGAGCCGCGAACCCCGGCGCATTCACCCGCATGACATCGTCGTCGCGCAGGATCACCTGGGCGGAGACATTGACCGCGGGAAAATCCTCGAGCACAGGGAACACGAAATCGTGGCTGAGACGACCGCTAGAGGAATAGGAGACGTCGAACAGTCCGTCACCCTTTTACTCTACCCGCTCCCATCCCTTGTGGCGGAGCAGCAGCTTGCGCATTTCCTCAATCGCCGCCGGGTCAGTCGGGTCGATGCCACTCATCAGTTTGGCCATCTTCTGGGCCTCTTTCTTCGCCGACTGGGCACGCTCTGCCGCCCCGTTTCCTATTCGGCGCGATGCTCGGCGATATCCTGATCGGTGCATTCCCGCTCGCTATATTCTTCATCGTAGCAGGTTGAGGCTTCGAACTCTTTATCGTCTGCGCCCAGCTGTGCCAGCTTAATGAGGCCGAGAGAGAATATCTCGCCTTCGTAGCTGAAATGGAAAGTCCCGTCCCGGTCCAGCACCAGCTCGGATGCGAATCTGCCCGGGCTCACGAAGCATCCGGACAGGGGCAGTGAAAGTGCGGCGAGCGTTGCCGTTGCTGCGGCGCGAATGCGGGTAGGGGCGGTGATTTTGGTATCCTCCCCTAAAGGATTTTTTTATTATTGAGTTGCGACGGCGTAAAGTGCGATAGCCGCGGCATTGCTGACATTAAGGCTTTCAACGGCACGGGTGATGGGCAGTTTGGCAAGGGCATCGCAATGCGCCTCGATATTGTGGCGCATGCCTGCGCCCTCGGCACCCAGCACCAGCGCGACTGGCCCCGTCGGCAGGGCTTCGGCAAGCGTCGCTTCGGCATAGCCGGTCAGCCCGATACGCCAATATCCGGCTTCCGCCATCTCTTCGAGAGCGCGCGAAAGGTTCACCACGCGCACCCACGGCACGACCTCGAGCGCGCCGGACGCAGACTTTGCAACCACGCCCGATTCGGGCGGGGCGTGCCGGTCTTGCGTTACGATCGCCGCTGCGCCGAAAGCAGCGGCCGAACGCAGGATCGCGCCGACATTGTGCGGATCGGTCACCTGGTCGAGGACGACGAGCAGGCGCGCCGCGTCCCCGTCCATCACTTCATCGAGGAATACATCCTCGAGCGCCGCGCATTCGAGCACCAGCCCTTGGTGCGGCGCATCGCGCGCCACAAGACGGCCGAGGTCGGCCGCATCGGCATATTCGACGGGGAAGTCGGCAGGCAATTCGCCATCGAGCGAGTCGATCCCTTCGCGGGTCGCCCAAAGCTTGCGGTGCTGGCGCGCCGGATTTTTGAGTGCGGCTTCGACCGCGTGGCGACCCCACAGGCGCACACTGCCGGTAGAGGCGCGGCCCGAACCGCGCCCGCCTTTCATCCGTCCTGCTCGCCCCTTGAGCGCGCGCTTGCGCTCTCCCTTAGCCATCATTGATCTCCGCAAAGTGCTGTCTCGCGCTCCCCCTGCCAGTAGCACCATTGACAGGCAAGCGTCGCTTCGCCAAAGGGGCGCCTCTCGGCAAACGGGGTCGCCTGCGCGGCTCTGAATTTTCCGCCAGAATGGTGTGGACAGGTGGCCGAGTGGTTAAAGGCAGCAGACTGTAAATCTGCCCGCGCAAGCGTACGCTGGTTCGAATCCAGCCCTGTCCACCATTTCCTTGTTTGGTTATTTTTCGACTGCTTTGAAAATCGTCATCCCGGCGAACATCGAAGCGA